>JBGQEX010000062.1:0-20970 GCA_041496605.1 Piscinibacter sp. | reverse complement strand
CTGGTGCGGCGCGAGGTGTGCGGCGGCGACTTCGAAGCCGAACTCAAGCGCAGCGACTTCGGCGTCACCTACGCTCTGCCGTTCGCGGCCGACACGGTGCGGCTGCTCATTCAGGTCGAAGGTGTCCGTCAGTGAGGGCTGTCGCGCGCGCACCGCGCACGTTGCCTCAGGGCATCAGGCTGATGATCTTCTGGATCTCGGTCGACGAGTAGGCGCGCAGCGTTTGCGAACGCACGTTGCCCAGCGAACCGGTGGTGAGCAGCGCGGCCATCGCCGCTTCGTCGCTGCCTTCGGTCACGACCACCAGGTCGTAGTTGCCGGTGGTCCACAGGATGCTCTTGACCTTCAGGCCCAGTTTGGAGGCCATCCCGGTGAAAGCCTCGGCGCGGTTCGGTGACTCCTTGATGTTGCGAATGCCCTGGTCGGTGAAATTGATGAGCGAGACAAAGGTGGCCATGGTGTTGACCTCGTTGCAGGTTCAGGCCTGGCCGCCGCGGCTGCGGCACAAGCCGGTGCAGGACGACATCGAACCGCGTGTCCACCGGTGCGGATCGCACGGCGACGGCTGTCCCGCAGGCGGCCATGCTGTGAGGCCGCCCCGAACCGCCCGACACCCGTCGATCCACTCTGAGCAAAGATAGGCGGCGCCTGCACCGAAGTCCACCGGTGTGACACCGGCCCCGTGGCCCTGGCACGAAGCTCGCTTGTGAGCTTGCGGAGTTCCGAAAGACCCGATCGGAACGATCGCCTTGCCGAAGCCAGATGGTTTTCGGTTTCCGGAGTTCACATGACTGACAAACATCGTCACCGCCATCACCACGCCCCGCACGGTTTTCTGCCCAACTGGGTGCTGGTGGGCTTGGCCGCCTGCGCCATGCTCGTCGTCGGGCTCGCGCGCAACATCGTCTGAGGTTTTCCCCTCCGTCGCGCGCTGCCGCCCCAAGGCCCAGCGCCCAGCCGGAACGTCACGCGTCGACGCTGCTGTCGCGTTCGGCCATCTCGGCCTCATGGGAACGGAACAGGTCGGCCAGGGTCTTGCCCGGCTCGTCGCGAAAGCGCTCGTCGAGCAGCTGCAGCTGCTGAATGCGGTCGACGCGGAAGTTGCGAAAACCCTCGCGCGCTTCGCACCAGGCTGCCAGCGTCCACACCTCGCCCCAGTAGAAACACCCCAGCGGCCGCACGCACCGCTCGGTCAGGCGTTCCTTCAGGTCGAGGTAGCGAAGATGCACCTTCTGGCGTGACTCGGCCGCGACGCGCAGCGTTTCGAGCCGCGTTCGCGTCGCAGCGTCGGGCCCCACCGGTGGCGCGTACACGGCCAGGCTTTCCGCCGCCGCGCGCGCGGCGCTGGGCAATACCGCGAGGATCTTCGACAGCGCGCCCTCGGCATGCCTCGCCAGTGCGGCGTCGAGCCGCGGCTGCGCGATGCGCACCGAGGCCACCAGGGCCTGGGCTTCGTCCTTGCTGAACATCAGCGGCGGCAGGTCGAAGCCGGGGCGCATGCGGTAGCCGACGCCGGCCTCGCCCTCGATGGGCACGCCCTGCGCCTGCAGGTCGGCCACGTCACGGTAGACGGTGCGCGCCGACACTTCGAGCCGCCGCGCCAGGAACTCGGCGGTGGACAGGCGCCGCCCGCGAATGAGCTGCACCAGTTGAAAGAGGCGGTCGGCACGGCGCATGGGCGTTCAGGGTCCGTGGCCACGAGCGTGGCAGGCGGGGTCGTTCATCGTTGCCTTGCCGGCATGCTACGCCAGCGCGTGCAGCCCGACACGATTGCCCTCGGTGTCCATGATGTGCGCGAAGCAGCCCATGTCGCCGGGCAGCGTGACCTTCGGCGTGGTGACGCGCCCGCCCGCGGCCTCGACGCGTGCCAGCACCGCGTCGAGCGAGGGCTTGGCGTTCAAGTACACCAGCGTGCCGGCATCGGCGGGCCGCGGTGCGCTCTCGCCGGCCAGCAGGCAGCCACCAACGCCGGTCTCGTCGTACGTGAACACCGCCAGGGTCTGCGGCCCCATGGCCTCGCGCCGCATCGGTGCGGCCAGCAAGGTTTCGTAGAAGGTTTGTGCGCGGTCCATGTCGCGCACCGGGATCTCGAACCAATTCAGCGCGTGGTGTGAATCGTGTTGTGCCATGTCGTCTCTCCTGTGGGTGATGGGGAGTGCGCATGGTGAGCGGGGGCTGCTGACAACGTGGTGTCAGCAGCCGAAGGCTGCACCCCGGTGCGGGGAAGTACTACCGCGAGATCGGCCTTCTCAAGTAGGCCACCTCGCCCCGACGTCGAAGGAATTCGCCATGAGCGATCACGCACTGCTGCCGAGTGGCGGGCAGGAACCTCCCGAGGCCGACGCGGCCGAATTTCAGGAACACGGCCTGCAACGCGAGCTGGGCGGCTTTGCGCCGCTCGGCTTCGCGCTCGGTGCCGTGCTTGTCGCCTGGAACTTCTGGTGCGCCCGCGGCGCGACGGCCCTCGCGAGCGCCTGATGCCGCTGTGCATTTCGGCGGGCGGTGTCGTGATGGCATTGGCGATGGAGTCGTTCACGCTCGCGTGGACGCACTCCATCGCGAAGATCCGCTGGGAGGAAGACTACCGCGTCGAAGGCTCGGCGCTGCGCCTGGTCGCGGCACACATTCGCGGCAGCCGCTTCGAGCACGGTGTGTGGCACTACGCGCCGGCCGCCGAGCCGGGCGGCGTGATCGAGGTGAGCGCCTGCGACGGCTGACCGCGGCTCACGCCGCGGTGGTCTGCCGCACCGCGTGTTCCCAGCGTTGCATCAGTTCGGCCGCTCGGTCGCGCGACAGCGTCGGGTGAAAACGTCGCTCGACTTTCCATTGCGCCGCCAGCTCGTCGAGGCTGCGGTAGACACCGCAGCTCAGGCCGGCGAGGTAGGCCGCACCCAGCGCGGTGGTCTCGATGACCTGCGGGCGCACCACCGGAATGCCCAGCAGATCGGCCTGGAACTGCATCAGCAGGTTGTTGACGCAGGCGCCGCCGTCCACCCGCAACTCGCTCACCGGCGTAGCGCCGGCGGCGACCGCATCGCGGCTCATCGCCTGCAGCAGCGCGGCGCTCTGGAACGCGATGCTCTCCAGCGCCGCGCGCGCGATGTGCGCCACCGTGCTGCCGCGTGTCAGCCCGACGATGGCGCCGCGCGCGTCGGCCTTCCAGTACGGCGCGCCGAGGCCGGTGAATGCCGGCACGAACATCACGCCGCCGCTGTCGGGCACCTGTTCGGCCAGCGACTGCACCTCGGCACTGCCCTTGATCGCATTGAGCCCGTCGCGCAGCCACTGCACCACCGCGCCGCCGATGAACACGCTGCCTTCGAGCGCGAACTCGGGCGTCGCCGTGGGTTGCGCGGCACTGGTCGTGATGAGGCCGTTGGTCGAGGTCTCGAACTGGGCTCCGGTGTGCATCAGCATGAAGCAGCCGGTGCCGTAGGTGTTCTTCGCCAGGCCGGCCTGGAAGCAGGCCTGGCCGAACAGCGCGCTTTGCTGGTCGCCGGCGACGCCGCCGATCGGCACCGGCGCGCCGAACAGGTCGCTGCGCACGTGGCCATAGACATGGCTCGACGGGTGCACCGCGGGCAGCACCTCGCGCGGCACGTCGAGCAGGCGCAGCAGCTCATCGTCCCAGGTGTTGTCGTGCACGTTGAGCAGCAGCGTGCGCGACGCGTTGCTGACGTCGGTGGCATGCACCTGGCCGCCCGTCAGCTGCCAGATCAGCCAGGCGTCGATGGTGCCGAAGGCCAGCTCGCCGCGCTGCGCGCTCGCGCGCGCGTCGCTCACGTTGTCGAGGATCCACTTCAGCTTGGTACCGGAGAAATAGGCGTCGAGGATCAAGCCGGTCTTGGCGCGAAAGCCGGCTTCGAGCCCGCGCTCGCGCAGCGCGGCGCAGGTCGGCTCGGCGCGGCGGTCTTGCCAGACGATGGCGTTGTAGATGGGCTCGCCGGTGCGGCGGTTCCACACCACCGTCGTCTCGCGCTGGTTGGTGATGCCTATCGAGGCGACCTGCTTCGCGCCGATGCCGGCCTTGGCCAGCGCCTCCTGCGCGGTCGCGAGCTGCGTGGCCCAGATCTCCTTCGGATCGTGCTCGACCCAGCCGGGCTGCGGATAGATCTGGCGGAACTCGCGCTGCGCCATCGCGACGATGCGGCCCGCGCCGTCGAACACGATGCTGCGCGAACTGGACGTGCCTTGGTCGAGGGCCAGCAGATAAGTCATGGCGGGCTCCCTACGAATCGCTGATCACGCACTGCACGCCGGCCTCTGCCAGCAAGGCCGGAAACGGCGCCGGCGGCGCGGCATCGCTGAACAGCATGTCGAGCTGGCTCAGCCGGGCCAGCTCCACCATCGCCGGCCGGTTGAACTTGCTGTGGTCGGCGGCCAGCCAGACCTCGCGCGAGTGGTCGATGATGGCGCGCGCCACATTCACCTCGCGGTAGTCGAAGTCGCGCAGCGTGCCGTCGGCCTCGATGCCCGAGATGCCGATCAGGCCGATGTCGACCCTGAACTGCTTGATGAAGTCGACGGTGACTTCGCCGACGATGCCGCGGTCGCGTGTGCGTACGACGCCGCCGGCGACGATCACCTCGCAGTCGGGGTTGTCCGACAGGATGGCCGCCACGTTCAGGTTGTTGGTGATCACGCGCAGCCCCTTGTGACGCAACAGTTCACGCGCGATCGCCTCGGTGGTGGTGCCGATGTTGAGGATCAGCGAGCAGTCGTTGGGCACTGCTTTCGCGACCGCGCGCGCGATGCGCTGCTTGGCCGACTCGTTGAGCTGTTGGCGCTGGCGGTAGGCGATGTTTTCCACCGTCGAGCTGGGCACCCGCACGCCGCCGTGAAAACGCGCCAGCAGGCCGGCGTCCTGCAACAGCGTCACGTCGCGCCGAACCGTCTGCAGCGTCACGCCGAACTGCTCGGCCAACGCTTCGACCGACACCGAGCCGCGTGCGCGCACCTCCTCCAGCAGCAAGGATTGGCGCGGGTTGGGGGTCATGTCGAGGGCATTCGGGCGGAGATTCGATGGGTCGCAGCATAGCGACCGATTGGCGTTCGGCCATGGTGGATTGCGAGCTTGCAAATTTTTCGCGAATCGAATAAAACGAAAAAAGAAACACATAAACGAACATAGACGAACATCAAACGATGTTTCGTTTTTCAGCCAGGAGACCGCTTGAATCTCTCGCAGCCCCCGAGCTGGCCGACCGGCCGGACTGTGCCCGCGCCCGGCATAGGCGTCGCCGCGCCGCAGGCGGTCGACGTGCTGGTGGTCGGCGGCGGCATCAATGGTGCCGGCATCGCGCGCGACTTCGCGGGCCGCGGCGCGAGCGTGCTGTTGTGCGAGAAGGACGACCTGGCGCAGCACACATCGTCGTCGTCGACCAAGCTGATCCATGGCGGCCTGCGCTACCTCGAGTACTACGAGTTCTCGCTGGTGCGCAAGGCGCTGGCCGAGCGCGAGGTGCTGCTGAAAAGCGCGCCGCACATCATCCGCCCGCTGCGCTTCGTGATGCCGCACGACCCCGGCATGCGGCCGGTGTGGATGATCCGCGCCGGGCTGTTCCTCTACGACCACCTGGCGCGGCGCGAGGTGCTGCCGGGCTCGCGCACCGTGAACCTGCGCGAGCACCCCGCCGGCGCGCCGCTCAAGCCGGGCTACACGCGCGGCTTCGTCTACTCCGACGGCTGGGTCGACGATGCGCGCCTGGTCGTGCTCAATGCGATCGACGCGGCCGAGCGCGGCGCCACCATCCTGACGCGCTGGCGCTGTGTGGACGCGCGGCGCGGCGGCGAGCGCTGGGAAGTCCGGCTGCAAAGTGCCGCCGGCGACGAGCGGCAGGTCAGCGCGCGCGCGCTCGTCAATGCGGCGGGCCCGTGGGCTGGCCAGTTTCTCAGCGAGCATGCCCATGCGCCGGCGCCGAAATCGCTGCGGCTCGTGAAGGGCAGCCACATCGTGGTGCCCAAGATGTTCGACCACGACCACGCCTACATCTTCCAGAACCCCGATCGGCGAATCATCTTCGCGATCCCCTACGAGGGTGATTTCACGCTGATCGGCACCACCGACGTCGAGCATCGCGGCGCCGCCGGCGATGCGCGCATCGACGCGGCCGAGACCCGCTACCTGTGTGAACAGGCGAGCCGCTACTTTGCGCGCCCGGTCGCGCCCGCCGACGTGGTGTGGAGCTACTCCGGCGTGCGCCCGCTGCTCGACGACGAGTCGGGCGACCCGTCGGCCGTGACGCGTGACTACCAGCTCGACGTGGATGCGCACGGCGCGGCTCTGCTGTCGGTGTGGGGCGGCAAGATCACCACCTTCCGCAAGCTCGCCGAAGAGGCGGTCGATCTGCTCGCCGCACCGTTGGGCCTGAAGCGCGGCGCGTGGACGCGCGGAGCGGCGCTGCCGGGCGGCGACCTGGGGGCGTGGATAGGCGCCGCGCAGCGCCCCGACACCGACTTCGCGCGCTTCGAACAAGCGCTGGCGCTGCGCCACCCCGAGCTGGCCGCGGCGCTGTGCCATCGGCTGGCGCGCGCCTACGGCTCGCGCGTCGATGGGTTGCTCGACAACGACGGCGCCCGCACGCTCGGCGCCGAAGTGGCGCCCGGCTTGTTCGAAGCCGAACTCAACTACCTGCACCGCCACGAATGGGCGCGCAGCGCCGACGACGTGCTGTGGCGGCGCAGCAAGCTCGGCCTGCACCTGAGCGCGGCACAACGCGAGGCCGTGGCGCTGTGGTGTGCAGGCCATTGGAACGACCCCTTGACGCCGGCGGCAACGGCCGCGGCGCGCGCGACGGAGAACGCATGGAACTGATGCTCGAACGCATCGAAAAACAGGTCGGTGCGCAGACGCACCTGTACCCGCTCGACCTCACCCTGGTGCCGCGCGCCGTGACGGTGCTGCTCGGCGCGACGCAAGCCGGCAAGACCTCGCTGATGCGCCTGATGGCGGGGCTGGACGCGCCGACCCGGGGCCGCGTCGTGGCCGACGGGCAGGACGTGACCGGTCGCCCGGTGCGCGAGCGCAACGTCTCGATGGTCTACCAGCAGTTCATCAACTACCCGTCGATGACGGTGGCCGACAACATCGCCTCGCCGCTGAAGCTGCGTGGCGAAGGCGGCATTGCGGCGCGCGTCAATGAACTCGCCGCCAAGCTGCACATCGAGCCCTTCCTCAAGCGCCTGCCGGCCGAGCTGTCGGGCGGCCAGCAGCAACGGGTCGCGCTGGCGCGCGCGTTGGCCAAGCGGGCCCCGCTGATGCTGCTCGACGAGCCGCTGGTGAACCTCGACTACAAGCTGCGCGAAGAGTTGCGCGAGGAACTGTCGCAACTCTTCGCCAGCGGCGAATCGACGGTCGTCTACGCCACCACCGAACCCACCGAAGCGCTGCTGCTCGGCGGCTACACCGCGGTGATGGACGCCGGCGAGCTGCTGCAGTACGGGCCCACTGCCGAGGTGTTCCACGGACCGAAGTCGATCCGCGTCGCACGCGCGTTCAGCGACCCGCCGATGAACCTGATCGCCGGCACCGCGGCGACGCTGGGTGTCACGCTGTCGGCCGGTGTGAACCTGTCGGTGCCCCTGCCGGCCGCCAGCACCTCCAGCCTGACGATCGGCGTGCGCGCGAGCGCCTTGCGGGTGCAGCAGCGCGACGGCGACGTGACGCTGGCCGGCAAGGTCGAGCTGGCCGAGATCTCCGGATCCGACACTTTCGTGCACGTCGACACCGAGATCGGTGGCCTGGTCGCGCAACTCACCGGCGTGCATCAGTTCACCCTCGGTGAAGCGATTCCGGTGTACCTGAACCCGACGCAGGTTTACGTATTCGACGCCTCCGGCAACCTGCTCGTGGCTCCTCATCTGGAGGTGCGCTGAGATGGCCCGCATCGACCTCGACCTGGCGCACGCCTACAAGCCACACCCGAAGCGCGACGAAGACTACGCGCTGCTGCCGCTGAAGATGAGCTTCGACGACGGCGGGGCCTATGCGCTGCTCGGGCCCTCGGGCTGCGGCAAGACGACGCTGCTCAACATCGTTTCCGGCCTGGTGAAACCGTCGCAGGGCACGGTCTCGTTCGACGGGCGTGCCGTCACCGGGCTCACGCCGCAGCAGCGCAACATCGCGCAGGTGTTCCAGTTCCCCGTCATCTACGACACGATGACGGTGGCCGAGAACCTCGCCTTCCCATTGCGCAACCGCGGCGTTGCACCCGACAAGATCAAGCAGCGCGTCGGCGTGATCGCCGAAATGCTCGAGATGAGCGGCCAGCTGAACCTGCGCGCCGCCGGCCTCGCGGCCGACGCGAAACAGAAAATCTCGCTCGGCCGTGGCCTGGTGCGCGAGGACGTGAGCGCGGTGTTGTTCGACGAGCCGCTGACGGTGATCGACCCGCACCTCAAATGGCAACTGCGCCGCAAGCTCAAGCAGATTCACCATGAGTTGAAGCTCACGCTGATCTACGTCACCCACGACCAGGTCGAAGCGCTGACCTTCGCCGACCAGGTGGTGGTGATGACGCGCGGCCGCGCGGTGCAGGTCGGCAGCGCGTCGGAACTGTTCGAGCGGCCGCAGCACACCTTCGTCGGCAACTTCATCGGCTCGCCCGGCATGAACTTCCTGCCGGCGAAGTGGAACGGCTCGGCCATCGAGGTGGCCGGCCAGACGCTGCCGTCGCCGGCGGGGCCCTTCGCGGCCTACGCCGAGTTCACGCTCGGCGTGCGGCCCGAATACGTGGCGGTGGCGGCCGCGAACGCGCCGGGCGCGGTGCCCGCGGTGGTGACGCAGGCCCAGGACATCGGTACCTATTGGCTCGTCACCGCGCGCATCGGCATGGGCCAGGGCGGCGGCGCGGTGATCCGCGCCCGCCTGAGCCCGGAGCAGCGCATCCCGAGCGTCGGCCATGTGGTGTGGCTGTCGGTGCTGGGGGAGCACACCTGTTTCTATGCGAACGATGTGCTCATTGAACGCGACGTGACGATCAAGGAGCCGGCATGAAGCCCGTCAATCAAAAGGCCTGGCTGCTGATCTTGCCGGTGGTGCTGTGCGTGGCGTTCTCCGCCGTGCTGCCGTTGATGACGGTGGTGAACTATTCGGTGCAGGACATCATCTCGCCCGAGCGGCGCGTCTTCGTCGGCACCGAGTGGTTCAAGGCGGTGATGCGCGACGACGACCTGCAAGGCGCCTTGCTGCGCCAGCTCACCTTCTCGCTCGCGGTGCTGCTGGTCGAGATCCCGCTGGGCATCGCGCTCGCGCTGTCGATGCCGGCCAAGGGCTGGCACGCGTCGGCGGTGCTGGTGGTGGTGGCGATCTCGCTGCTGATCCCGTGGAACGTGGTCGGCACCATCTGGCAGATCTACGGCCGCGTCGACATCGGGTTGATGGGCGCGGCGCTGGCGCGGCTCGGCATCGACTACAGCTACACCGGCCATGCGCGCGATGCGTGGATCACCGTGCTGGTGATGGACGTGTGGCACTGGACGCCGCTCGTGGCGCTGCTGTGCTACGCCGGCCTGCGCGCGATCCCCGACGCCTACTACCAGGCCGCGCGCATCGACGGCGCCAGCAAGTTCGCGGTGTTCCGCTTCATCCAGCTGCCCAAGCTGCGCGGCGTGCTGATGATCGCCGTGCTGCTGCGTTTCATGGACAGCTTCATGATCTACACGGAGCCCTTCGTGCTCACCGGCGGCGGACCCGGCAACTCGACCACCTTCCTGTCGCAGTACCTGACGCAGAAAGCCGTCGGCCAGTTCGACCTCGGCCCCGCCGCGGCGTTCTCGCTGATCTACTTCCTGATCATCCTGCTGCTGTGCTTCATCCTCTACAACTGGATGCAGCGCGTCGGGCAGGACGCGCAGGTGGAGGCAAGCCATGGATGACCGGCGCTTCAAGAAGCGGATCGTCTTCCTGATCCTCTACCTCGTGTTCGCCATCCTGCCGGTGTACTGGATGGTCAACATGTCCTTCAAGACCAACGAGGAAATCGTCGGCCTGTTCTCGCTGTGGCCGCAGCAGCTGACCTTCGCCAACTACCGCACCATCTTCACCGACGTGTCGTGGTACTCGGGCTACATCAACTCGATGATCTACGTGGCCATCAACACGGTGATCTCGCTGGTGGTGGCGCTGCCGGCGGCGTACGCGTTCTCGCGCTACAGCTTCCTCGGCGACAAGCATGTGTTCTTCTGGCTGCTGACCAACCGCATGACGCCGCCGGCGGTGTTCCTGCTGCCGTTCTTCCAGCTGTACACCACGCTCGGGCTGATGGACACGCACATTGCGGTGGCGTTGGCGCACTTGCTGTTCAACGTGCCGCTGGCGGTGTGGATTCTCGAAGGCTTCATGAGCGGCATTCCGCGCGAGATCGACGAAACGGCCTACATCGACGGCTACTCGTTCCCGCGCTTCTTCCTCACCATCTTCATTCCGCTGATCAAGGCCGGCGTCGGCGTTGCCGCCTTCTTCTGCTTCATGTTCAGCTGGGTCGAGCTGCTGATGGCGCGCACGCTGACCAGCGTCAACGCCAAGCCCATCGTCGCGGTGATGACGCGCACGGTGTCGGCCTCGGGCATGGACTGGGGCGTGCTGGCCGCGGCCGGCGTGCTCACCATCGTGCCGGGCGCGATCGTCATCTGGTTTGTCAGGCACTACATCGCGAAGGGGTTCGCGATGGGCCGCGTTTAGGAGACAAGCGAATGTTCGACTGGATGGCATGGACCACGCCGGTGGCCGTCTTCTTCTGCTCCATCGTGCTGATGCTCATCGGCATGACGGTGTGGGAGATGAAGTCGCCCACGGTGTTGCGCAAGGGCTTCCTGCCGATCGCGACGACGCGCGGCGACCGGCTGTTCATTGGGCTGCTGAGTGCGGCCTACCTGAACCTTGCCTTCGTGGCGGTGAGCGAAAAGATGATCGGCTGGTTCGGCCTGGAGCAGGAACCGTCGATCTGGCTCAGCTTCGCAGCGTCGATGGCGCTGCTGGGCTTGATCCTGCGCAAGGGGTAGTGAACAGGCACCCGGCCAACCCTTCCCGAGCCGGTGTGTCGACGTGATGAGCGGGAAGCACCAAGAGGAGACACTGATGAAACTGCGCTTGAATGCCGTGGCCTTCGCTGCTGCCGCTTTGGCCCTGGGCCAGAGCGCGTGGGCGGGTGAAGCCGAGGCGAAGAAATGGGTCGACAACGAGTTCCAGCCGTCCACGCTGTCCAAGGACAAGCAGATGGCGGAGATGAAATGGTTCATCGACGCGGCCAAGAAACTGCAGGCCAAGGGCGTGAAGGAGATCTCGGTGGTGTCCGAGACGATCACCACGCACGAGTACGAGAGCAAGACGCTGACCAAGGCCTTCGAGGAGATCACCGGCATCAAGGTCAAGCACGACATCATCCAGGAGGGTGATGTGGTCGAGAAGCTGCAGACCTCGATGCAGTCGGGCAAGAGCATCTACGACGGCTGGATCAGCGACTCCGACCTGATCGGCACGCACTACCGCTACGGCAAGATCCTCGCGCTGTCCGACTACATGGCCGGCGCCGGCAAGGAGTACACCAACCCGGGCCTGGACCTGAAGGATTTCATCGGCACCAGCTTCACCACCGCGCCGGACAAGAAGCTGTACCAACTGCCCGACCAGCAGTTCGCCAACCTGTACTGGTTCCGCGCCGACCTGTTCGCACGCAAGGACCTTCAGGACAAGTTCAAGGCCAAGTACGGCTACGAGCTCGGCGTGCCGCTGAACTGGAGCGCCTATGAAGACATCGCCGAGTTCTTCACCGACGACGTGAAGACGATCGACGGCAAGCCGATCTACGGCCACATGGACTACGGCAAGAAAGACCCGTCGCTCGGCTGGCGCTTCACCGACGCGTGGCTGTCGATGGCCGGCACGGCCGACATCGGCATTCCCAACGGCGTGCCGGTCGACGAGTGGGGCATTCGCGTCAGCGCCGACAAGTGCAACCCGGTCGGCGCCTCGGTTTCGCGCGGCGGCGCCACCAACTCGCCGGCCGCCGTCTACGCACTGACCAAGTACGTGGACTGGATGAAGAAGTACGCGCCTAAAGACGCCACCGGCATGACCTTCGGCGAAGCCGGCCCGGTGCCCGCGCAAGGTCAGATCGCGCAGCAGATCTTCTGGTACACCGCGTTCACCGCCGACATGACCAAGCCGGGCCTGCCGGTAGTGAATGCCGACGGCACGCCGAAGTGGCGCATGGCGCCCGGGCCGAACGGCCCGTACTGGAAGCAGGGCATGCAAAACGGCTACCAGGACGTCGGCTCGTGGACCTTCTTCAAGGACCACGACGCGAACAAGACGGCCGCCGCCTGGCTGTACGCGCAGTTCATCACCTCGAAGACGACCTCGCTGAAGAAGAGCATCGTCGGCCTGACCTTCATTCGCGACAGCGACATCCGCAGTGACTACTTCACGCAGAACGCGGCCAAGTACGGCGGCCTGATCGAGTTCTATCGCAGCCCGGCACGCGTGGCCTGGACGCCGACCGGCACCAACGTGCCCGACTACCCGAAGCTCGCGCAGCTGTGGTGGAAGAACGTGGCCGTGGCAGTCACCGGCGAGAAGACGCCGCAGGCCGCGATGGACAACCTGGCCGAGGAGATGGACCAGGTGATGAGTCGCCTCGAGCGCGCCGGCATGGCGCACTGCGCGCCCAAGCTCAACCCCAAGGGCGACCCGAACAAGTGGCTCTCGGACAAGGGTGCGCCGTGGAAGAAGCTGGCGAACGAAAAGCCGAAGGGCGAAACCATCAACTACGACAAGCTGCTCGGTGCCTGGAAGGAAGGCAAGGTCCGCTGATCCAGAAGTGAGTGGCCGGCCCGCTGTGGCGGCCATTCTTTGTGCCCTCGATGCGCGAGCGTCGAGGGCATTTTTCATCCCTGCCCGTGTGCGCGCTGCGGCATGGCATGCTTGGCGCCGCCCATGCTGACTCAAGAACCCCCAACCTGCATTCTCGATACCGAGCGCCTGCGCTTGCGCACCCTGGTCATCGACGATGCACCGTTCATCCTCGAACTCGTCAACGAACCCTCGTGGCTGCGCTTCATCGGCGACCGCGGCGTGCGCAGCATCGAGCAGGCGCGCGACTACATCGTGCAGGGGCCGATGGCGATGTTCGCGCGGCTCGGCTTCGGCCTGTATCTCACCGAGCTGAAGGACGGCGCACTGCCGATCGGCATCTGCGGCCTGATCAAGCGCGACAGCTTGCCCGACGTCGATCTCGGCTTCGCCTTCCTGCCGCGTTTCTGGGGCTGCGGCTACGCGCGCGAGTCGGCCGCCGCCGTGCTCGCGCATGGCCTCGGCGCGCTCGGGCTCAAGCGCATTGCCGCGATCACCTCGCCCGACAACCGGCGCTCGATTCGTTTGCTCGAAAGCATCGGTTTCGGCCGCGAGTGTCGCGTCGCCATGGCCGACGGCGAGGCCGAGGTCGAGCTCTACGCGCACCCCGCCAACCCGGCCTGACGCGACATGTTCATCGGAACCCTGTTCGCGCTTGCGGCCGGCCTGATGTGGGGGCTGGTGTTCGTCGCGCCCTTGCTGTTGCCGCAGTACCCGGCGGCGCTGCTGTCGTTCGCGCGCTATCTGGCGTTCGGCCTGATCGCGCTGCCGCTGGCCTGGTTCGACCGCCGGCGTCTCGCGCAATTCAGGCGTGCCGACTGGGTCGAGGCGCTGAAGCTGTCGATCGTCGGCAACCTGCTGTACTACATGTGCCTGGCCGCGGCGATCCAGCGCGCCGGCGGACCGCTGCCGACGATGATCATCGGCACCTTGCCGGTGGTGATCGCGATCAGCTCCAACCTGCGCGACGCCCGCCGCGACGGCCGATTGCCGTGGCTCAAGCTGGCGCCGTCGCTGGCACTGATCGCCGCCGGCATCGCACTTGTGAATCAGGTCGAGATCGACCACCTGCGCGCCGATGCGAACGCCGATGTCGGCCGCTACGCCATCGGCGCGCTGCTTGCCGTCGGCGGCGTGATCTGCTGGACCTGGTACCCGATTCGCAACGCCGACTGGCTGCGCGCCCACCCCGACCGCAGCCCGCGCACCTGGGCCACCGCGCAAGGCCTGGCGACGCTGCCGCTCGCGCTGGCCGGCTATGCCGGCTTCTGGCTGTGGAACGACGTGAGCGGCCAGCCCTTCGCGATGCCGCTCGGTCCGACGCCGGCGCTGTTCGTCGGCCTCATGCTCGCCATCGGCCTGCTTGCGTCATGGCTCGGCACGCTGTGCTGGAACGAGGCGAGCCAGCGCCTGCCGACCACGCTGGTGGGGCAGCTGATCGTCTTCGAGACGCTGTCGGCGCTGGCCTATGCGTTCATGCTGCGCCAACAGATGCCGGCCGCGGCCACGCTCGCCGGCATCGCGCTGCTGGTCATCGGCGTGATGTGGGCTCTGCGCGCCCGGCCCGAGCCTCTGGCAGCGGAGGGTCACGCCGGATGAGCCCCGTCATCCCGGCGAACGCCGGGATCCACCCGCGCAGTGGACCCCGGCGTTCGCCGGGGTGACGGTCACGGCACCAGCGCCTCGTCGAGCACCTCGACCCAGTGCCGCACCGGTGTCGTCGTGCCGGACTGCAAGTGCTGGATGCACCCGATGTTGGCCGACACGATGGTCTGCGCCTGCAGCGGCGCCAGGCTCGCGAGCTTGCGGTCGCGCAGTTCGTAGGCGAGATGCGGCTGCAGCACCGAGTAGGTGCCGGCCGAACCGCAACACAGGTGGGCATCGCTGGTCGCGAGCTTCACGTCGAAGCCGAGTGCGCCGAGGCTCGTCTCGACGCCGCCGCGCAGCTGCTGCCCATGCTGCAGCGAGCACGGCGGATGAAACGCGAGGTGGGTGACGCGGCGCCGGCGCACCTTGTCCTTCAGCAGCGGCACCAGTTCGGGCAGCAGTTCGCTCAGGTCCTTCGTCAGCTCGCCGATGCGCCGTGCCTTGTCGGCATAGGCTGGGTCGTGCGCCAGTGCGTGGCCGTACTCCTTGACCGTGACGCCGCAGCCCGAGGCGTTCATCACGATGGCTTCGACCTTGCCCGCCGACACCGTCGGCCACCAGGCATCGATGTTGCGGCGCATGTCGGCCAGACCGCCTTCGTGGTCGTTCAGGTGGGTGCGGATGGCGCCGCAGCAGCCGGCGTCGTCGGCCACCAGCGTCTGGATGCCGGCGGCGTCGAGTACGCGTGCCGTGGCGCTGTTGATGTTGGGCATCATCGCCGGCTGCACGCAGCCCATCAGCAGCAGCACCCTGCGCTCGCGCTGGCGCGCCGGCCAGCGGTGCGCGTTGGCGCCGGCCCTTGCCGGCACCTTGTGCTTGAGCGCCGCGGGCAGCAGCGGGCGCACCCACTGCCCCAGTTTCATCGCCGGCGCGAACAGCGGCGAGGTCAGCCCTTCCTTGAGCAGCCAGCGCAGCGCGCGCTCGCCGCGCGGGCGCTCGACACGTTCTTCGACGATGCGCCGCCCGATCTCGACCAGGTTGCCGTATTGCACGCCGGACGGGCAGGTCGTCTCGCAGTTGCGACAGGTCAGGCAGCGGTCCAGGTGCGCCTGCGTCTTGCGTGTGGGCGCATGGCCTTCGAGCACCTGCTTCATCAGGTAGATGCGCCCGCGCGGGCCATCGAGCTCGTCACCGAGCAGCTGGTAGGTCGGGCAGGTGGCGGTGCAGAAACCGCAGTGCACGCATTTGCGAAGGATGGCCTCGGCCTCGAGCGCCTGCGGCGAGTTGCGGAATTCGGCAGCGAGTGCAGTTTGCATGGGTGGTGTGGGGGTCAGCGACGAGGCGGCAGCGTCACAGACCCGGATAGAGCCGGCCGGGGTTGAAGATGCCCGCGGGGTCGAACGCCTTCTTCAACTCCCGGTGAATGCGGTCCAGCGGAGACTGCAGCGGCGCGAACACGCCACCGACCTTGCCGGCCGAATAGAACAGCGTGGCGTGGCCGCCGGCGCGCGCTGCGGCATCGCGCACCGCGGCGGCGGGCACTGCGCTGCACAGCCAGCGCTGCGCGCCGCCCCACTCGAGCAGTTCCTCGCCCGGCAGCGCGAGTGGCGGCGCGGTCTGCGGCACCGACACGCGCCACAACGCAATGCCGCTGCCCGACTTCACGGCGCGCTTGGCACCGACGAAGAACTCGTCGCTGTGCTCGCGCAGCCCGTGCCAGAAATCGCCCGCATCGGCCCCTTCGATGAGCTCGCCGCCCAGCGTCGCGATCGCTGCATTCACCGCCGCCAGCGCGCCGCGCAGGCGCACCACCAGCATGTCGCTCCACCACGCGCTCGCGTTGATCGGCAGCGGCTGGCCGCCCCAGCGGTTGAGCTGCTGCAGCGCGTCGGCCTGGCTCATCGGAAAGCGCAGCGTGGCGGTGGCCGGCGCGACCGGCAGCACCTTCAGCGAGACCTCGCAGATCACGCCGAGCGTGCCCATCGAGCCGGCCAGCACGCGCGAGACGTCGTAGCCGGCCACATTCTTCATCACCTGCCCGCCGAAGCTCAGCAGCTCGCCGCGGCCGTTCAGCATCGTCGCGCCGAGGATGAAGTCACGCACCGCGCCGACGGTCGCGCGCGACGGCCCGGACAGGCCCGCAGCGACCATGCCGCCGACGGTCGCCCCCGCGCCGAAATGCGGCGGCTCGAAGGGCAGGCACTGGCCCTTCTCGGCCAGCACGGTTTCGAGTTCCGCCAGCGTCGTCCCGCAGCGCGCGGTGACGACCAGCTCGGTCGGCTCGTAGCTCGAAATGCCCGACAGGCCGGTGACGTCGAAGGCCTCGCCTTGCGGCGTTTCACCATAGAAGCCCTTGCTGCCGCTGCCGCGGATGTCGAGCTGTGCGCCGGCATTGCGTGCGGCGTGGATGCGCTCGATCAGCGGGATCAATGCGGGATCGACAAAGCTCATGGGCAAGTGAATGTCAGAAGCGGGAGATGTCCGCGAACGGCAGCAGACCGTGGCGCACGACCATCTTGCCGCCCTCGGCACAGCGGTGCAGCGTCGGAATCACCTTGCCGGGGTTGAGCAGTTCGCTGGCATCGAAGGCACGCTTGACCGCGACGAACTGCGCGCGTTCCTCGCTCGAGAACTGCACGCACATCGAGCCGAGCTTTTCCACGCCGACGCCATGCTCGCCGGTGATGGTGCCGCCCAGCCGCACGCTGGTCTCGAGGATGTCGGCACCGAAAAGTTCGCAGCGGTGCAGCTGATCGGCGTCGTTGGCATCGAACAGGATCAGCGGGTGCAGGTTGCCGTCGCCGGCGTGGAACACGTTCACGCAGCGCAGGCCGTAGGTCTGCTCCATCTGCTGGATCGCGAGCAGCATGTCGGCCAGGCGCTTGCGCGGAATCGTCGAGTCCAGGCACATGTAGTCGGGGCTGATGCGCCCGCTGGCCGGAAACGCGTTCTTGCGCCCGCTCCAGAAGGTCAGGCGCTGTGCCTCGTCGCGGCTGACTTCCATGCGCGTGGCGCCGCTGCCGGCCAGCACCTCGAGCATGCGGGCGATTTCTTCCTCCACCTCTTGCGGCGTGCCGTCGCTTTCGCACAGCAGGATCGCGGCGGCGTCGAGGTCGTAGCCGGCATGCACGAAGTCCTCGACCGCAGCGGTCATCGGCTTGTCCATCATCTCCAGGCCGGCCGGGATGATGCCGGCGGCGATGATGTTGGCCACGGCGTCGCCGGCACGGCGCACGTCGTCGAAGCTCGCCATGATGCAGCGCGCGAGCTGCGGTTTCGGCACCAGCTTGACGGTGATTTCGGTCATCACCGCCAGCATGCCTTCGCTGCCGACGACGAGCGGCAGCAGATCGAGCCCGGCCGCGTCGAGCGCCTCGCTGCCGAAGTCGACCCGCTGGCCTTCGATGTTGAAGCCCTTGACGCGCAGCACGTTGTGCAGCGTCAGGCCGTACTTCAGGCAGTGCACGCCGCCGGAGTTCTCGGCCACGTTGCCGCCGATGGTGCAGGCGATCTGGCTGCTCGGGTCGGGTGCGTAGTACAGCCCGTGCGGCGCGGCGGCCTCGCTGATCGCCAGGTTGCGCACGCCGCACTGCACGACCGCCGTGCGCGCCAGCGGGTCGAGCTTCACGATCTTGTTGAACTTCGCCAGGCTCAGCGTCACGCCCAGCCGGTTCGGCAGCGCACCGCCGCTCAAGCCGGTGCCGGCGCCGCGCGCCACCACCGGCACCTGCAGCCGGTGACAGGTGCGCAGTACCGCGGCGATCTGGTCCTCGGTCTCGGGCAGCGCCACCGCCAGCGGCTGTTGCCGGTACGCGGTGAGGCCGTCGCACTCGTAGGGAATCGTGTCTTCGCTGTGCCACAGCAGCGCGTGGGCCGGCAGCACCGCGGCGAGCTCGGCCACCACCTGGCTGCGCCGTTGGGTGTATTCGTTGTGACGGGCCAGGCCGGCGGCGTCGGCTCGCAACGGAGCATTCACGGCATGTCTCCTGCAGGCAGGGCGGCTTCGGCCCTGTGAACTGCGACTGTAACGTGCGCGCCGGTGCGCGCCGGCGTGTGGGTTGAGCTCAGCCGGTGAACGCCGTCAGCACGCCGGTGTAGCCATACAGATGGTGGCGGGCGATTTCGCCGTTGGCGAAGAAGCCGACCAGCGGCACGTCGCCGAGCGCGTGCCGCACGATGGCAAGCTCCGCTGACGGGGCACCGAAGTGTGGTCCGCCGCGGCCGGCGCAGCTCACGTACACCGCGCCGGCGATGCGCCGCGCAGCATGCGGCGCGTGCTCGGCCTCGCTGCCGCGCAGTGCCAGCGCGGTGGCCAGCGGCTGTGTGTCGGGCTCCAGCTCTTCGCGTATTTCGCTGCAGATGCGCACCAGGTCGCGCCGCGCCGCCTCCGTGTTGCGGCTGCAGAACGCCAGCTGCGTGCCGACCACGGCGGCGTCGCCGATGACGATGGCGCGGCGCCCCGGGTCGACGCCCACGAGGTGGCGCACTCGGGTGTCGAGCCCGAACGCGCCGGGTCGCGCCAACGCGTCGTCGCTGCGATCGCTCAGACCGACCAAGGTCTGGCGCAGCCGCGGCAGTGCTTCGCGCGGGTCCATCGTCTCGATGGCCAGGTCGCGCAGCAGGCAGTCGAGCGCCGGCTCACCGTCGAGCGCGATGACCGCGTTGCGTTCGGCCTGCGTGATCGAACGCACCGGCCCGACCGGCTGGCAGCCTTGCGTGACGCGCGACACCAGGGCGACGTCGGCGCTGAACGCCACGCCCGACAGTCCGCCCTCGAACACGCCGTCGGCGATGTGCAGCGTGCGGTTGCGCGCCGACGCGAGGCCGCCGAACAAGTAGCCGCTGGACGTGCGCTCGGCCATCTCGCCGATCAGCTCGCCGAGCTCGGGCGTCACGGGGTCGGCGTGGACCTGCGCCGTGGCGGCCGCGAACGCGCCGAGGGGGCGCGCGCCGGAAAAGACGCGAAAGTGCTCGGGCGCGATGTCGCCGAGCATCAAGGCCAGCGCCGGCTCGTCGAAGTACTCCACGCCGTTCGCCGCAATGCCCACGCCGACGGCGCCGACCCAGGCCACGCCCGGCCAGCGCGCACGCGCATCGGCCAGCAAGGCCTCGGCGTGGGCGGCAAAGTGGTCGGTGAAGTAGAGCCAACCCAGCGTCGGGGCTTGCACCGAGGCAGCGCCGGCGCGCTGCGCCTCGATCTGCGCCGCCGCCAGCGCGAGCGCGATGCGCGCGTCGGGGTGGGTGGCGTGGGCGTGCAGGAAGAGTTTCATGGTGGCGTTGCGGCAGGCGCCGGCGCGCGCCTGCGCGCGATCAGGGACGCGCGGTGCTGCTTCGTTTGCGCGGCGCCGTCACCTTGCGCGCCGCTTTGGCGGGGATTGACGCGGCCTTTTTCAAGGTCTGTCCGGCCGCGTCGAAGCTTTGTTTGACCATCGTGCCGGCCAGGTTCTTGGCCGCATCGGTGGCGGTGTCTTTCATCGCGCTGGTCGCGAGCTGGGTGAACTGCTTGGTCAACGCACCCCACCATTGCATCGGGTCCACCGGCGGCGCCGCTTGGCTCTTGGCGGGGGCCGACTTGCGGTGGCCCTTGGCCGACGCTGAACCCTGCGCTGCGGCGGGCTCGGCTGCATCGGCCCTTTCCGGGCTTCCCGGCATGCGGATCTTCAGCGAATCGCGCAAATCTTCCATCTGCACGTTCATCGTCTTCAGCGTCGACAAGGTCATGCGCTGCACTTCCAGCGCCTGGATCGTGGCGCCGAGCATGCGCGCGTTCTGCTCCAGCCAGAACTGCACGGTGCGCAGCTCTTCGATGCGCTTCTCCAGTTCCTCGGGGTTCAGCGTCGGGGCCACCCATTGGCCGATGTTGGGCAAGGCCGAGCCGGCGTTCTTTACCAGCCCTTGCAGGAAGTCGAAACCGGGAACGAGTTTGGTGAAGCTGGGAGCGTCGGCCATGGTGTCTCCGCGGGTGTTGTTGTGCGAGTCATTGTGCATGTGTTGGAGCGGGCGCGCCATGGCGCACACACGCCGGCGTGCATCAACGCGACAGTCGCAGCAGCCGGGCCAGATGCTCGTCGTCCGGGCGTTCCAGCGAACGGTCTTGCGACAGCAATTCGTAGGCGCGGGCAAACGGCGCGCGTGCCTGTGCGGCCCGCCCTTGCGCGAACAGGTTCTCGCCGATCTCCTCGAACACGAAGCCGTCCGGCGAATCGATCGCGGCACCCTCGCGCTCGAGCCCGCACAGCAGCGCCAGCGCCTCATCGTGACGCCGCAGCGAACGCAGCGCTCGCGCGACCATCCAGCGTGCGCTGCGGATGTCGGCCGCGCTGCCGATGCGCTCGCGTGCCGCCAGCGCGGCCTGGAAACTGGCCAGGGCCTGCTCGTACTGACCCTGATCGTGAAGCGTCCAGCCGATGTTGTTGGCCAGCGAGGCATCCCAGTTGCGCGCGTTCGGCTCGCTCGACGCCTGCGCCAGTGCCAGCGCGCGCCGGTTCCACTGCAGTTGTGCGTCGGCACCCGGTTCGACCAGCGCGACCATG
>JBGQEX010000061.1:0-21269 GCA_041496605.1 Piscinibacter sp. | reverse complement strand
TGGCCGTTATGCACAGTGCTCAGTTATGTGCAGGACTCCGACGCCGTCAGGCTGCAGGCCGCGTGAATGCTGGCGTTGCCGGCGTCCTGGGCGAGGATGCGCTGCACATAACGTTTGATTTCCGACGAGGCGAGACCGAGGGCAAACAGTCTTGTCACGCGGTAGCCGCCGACGCGATGACGGTGGCACACCGCCCCAATCGAATTCGCCCGTTTGTGACCGGTGTTCCCTCGACAGGGGCCAATCAAATCCCTGGGATTGGAACAGTTCGCCGCACGGCTGGAGATGAAGCCGCGGTGCGCAGCCTCAGCAAGGATTTATCGTCTTTGGCGCCTCTGAGCATGACGAAACTATGGACAGCTTCGTAGCGCAGGCGCGGGCCCCGCACGAGGGAGATCTCGCGCGAGCACCCACCAGGCTACTCATAACCGAGCACTGTGCATAACGGCCAGTACCGGCCATTCGAGCTGGAGTCCGAAAGCAGTCGCAGCTTGAGAACTGCAAGCTGCTTGTGACGACGACGCTAGAACCTTAGGCGCTCGCCTTGCGCAGCGCTTGCCGCAGGTCGGCCATCAGATCGTCGGGATGCTCCAGGCCCACCCACAGCCGAATCAGGCCTTCGTCGACGCCAAAACGCTGACGCATTTCGGGCGTGACGCCGGAATGCGTGGTCGACGCAGGATGGCAGACGAGGGTTTCGGTGCCGCCCAGACTGACGGCGGACTTCATCAACTGCAGAGCGTCGATGACGCGGAATGCCGCTTCGCGGCCTCCGGGCACGACAAACGAGAAGGTCGAGCCCGCCCCTGAACAGAATCGGTGATATGTGTCCTGAAGGTGCTGGTCCGTGATCAGTTCCGGGTGGTTCACCTTGATCGCCAGCTCGGTGTTGGCGGCCAGCCAATGCGCGATCTTGCTGGCCGAATCGGCGGCGTAGCGCATGCGCAGCTCCAGCGTTTCGAGCGAGCGCGCCAACATCCAACAGGTGTGCGGGTACAGCTGCGAGGCGGTGGCACTACGCACCGCGCGCACCTGGTCGACGATCGACTTCCCGCCCGTCACCGCACCGGCCACCAAGTCGCTATGTCCGCCGACGTACCTGGTCAAGGAGTACACGCACAGGTCCACACCGTGCGTGCAGGGCTGGCAGAACACCGGCCCGAGCATGGTGTTGTCGCACACGATGAGCGGGCGTATCAGCGCCTTTGCGGCGTGCAGAAGAACGGCCCGGTGCACGATCTCGAAGTCGATCAGGTCGTTCGTCGGATTGCTGGGCGACTCGACATAGACCATGGCCACCCGACCCAGCTTGGCGGCGTCGGTCAGGCACTTGTCGGCGTTGGCCGCCGCGCAGGTTGTGAGCTGAACGCCTCGCGGTGACTGTCGTCCAAGACTGCGATGCCCGTCTCGGCGCAGCTCTATCGCGTAGCGCGCAGACGCTTTGCCTCGTCCTTGATCAGCCGAACGAGCCTGCCCGCTGCGGCGTTGAGCGGCGAGTCCCGCTTGATGAACAGGCTCATCGTGGACGAGGCCATCTTCTCGCGGACGCGAATCGGTTCGAGCAGCCGGTCGGCGATGCCGAGCGCAAGCAACGATTTGGGAACCGTGGCGATTAGATCGGATTGCGCCGTGATCGCGATCAGCCCCGGAATCGACTCGCAGCGAATGGCCCAGCGCGGCGTGGGTAGGCCGGCGGCGGTGAACATGTCGTCGACGACGAGGCTTGCGGTGCCAAGGCCGGCCGTGATCCATTCGGAGTCCATCAAGTCCGCCAGCGAGCGCTTTGCGGCGAGGGGATGGCCGCGTCGCACGACGATCGCCATCTCGTTCGGATAGAGCGGTACGGAGACGAGGTCGCTGGCCAGGGATGCGCGCAATGAGGGGCCTAACGCGAAATCGAGCGACTCGTCGCGCACGCGCGGCAGCGTCGCCACCGGCATGCCCTCGACGATGCGGATATCCACCGGAAAGTCGCGCCGAAGAAGCTTGAGCGGCCCCGGCAACAGCGCTGCCGCGGCGGCGGGCGATGCACCCAGCACGATGGGGCCGCTCGCCTGCTTCACCGCATCGGCGAGTTCAGCCTGCCCGCGCTCGATCTCGCGGCACGCACTTCGGGCGCGCAGCAAAAACGTATGCCCGTGCTTCGTCAGCTCGGTGCCACGAGCTGTGCGGCGGACAAGCACCACGCCGAGCTGGGCTTCGAGTGCACGCAGGCTCTTTGTCGCCGCCGGCTGGGAGACCCCGAGCGCGCGCGCCGCCCCACCGACGCTACCGACTTCGGCAAGCGCGACGAACTGGCGCAGCTGGGCAAGACTCAGTGACATAACCGGATGTTATGGGCAAGAAGCTTACGCCGTCTTGCGCCGGGGCGGCGGCGATGCTCAACTGGCCGCATCACTCTTGGAGTTCGGTATGCCGACCGCAGCAATCAGCAAGCTTGCCCTGTTTGCACTCTGCGCCGCCTTCGCAGCGGTGGCGCCGGTCGCGGCGGCCGAGCGTCATCCATCGAAGCCGATCCGGATCATCGTCACGGGAACCCCCGGCGGACCGCCGGACCTTCTCACCCGCTGGCTCGCCGAGCGTCTCGCCCCGGCGCTGGGAGGGGCTATCGTGGTGGAGAACCGGCCCGGCGCCGGTGGCAACGTCGCGATGCAGGCAGCTGCGCGCAGCGCACCCGACGGCTATACGCTGGTCGTCGCGGGCCAAGGCCCCTTCGCGCTCAACCCGCACATGTACGCCAACCCGGGCTACAACGCGATTGCCGACTTCGCGCCGATCACCCAGATCGAGCGCGGCGCACTGCTCCTCGCGGTGAATCCGGAGGTGCCGGTGCATTCGGTTGCGGAGCTGATAGCGCTCGCGAACAAGAAACCGGGCGAGTTGAACTACGGCTCCCCCGGTACGGGCACGCCGCCGCATCTGGCCAGTGAGCTGTTCAACCGAAGCGCGAATGTGAAGGTCGTGCACGTCCCATACGCCGGCGCGCCCGCGGCGATGCTCGACCTCATCGCGGGCCGCTTGACCTTCACGTTCGGCACCGTCAACGTGCAGCTGCCGCAGGTCAAAGCCGGCAAGATTCGCGCGCTCGCGGTAACGAGCCCCACGCGGCTCGAAGCGCTGCCCGAGATACCGACTGTCGCCGAATCGGGCCTGCCCGGTTTCGAATACATCGGATGGCTCGGCATCGCAGCGCCGGCCGGCACGCCGGAGCCGATCATCGAGCGGCTCCAGCGCGAGATCGCTGTCATCCTGCTGACCGATGAGGCGCGCAAGTACTTCGCATCGTACGGCCGCGAGCCGGTGGCAAGCACGCCCGCGGCGTTCGCGGCCTTCATTCGCGACGAGCATGCGAAATGGGGCCAAGTCATCCGCGATTCGAACATCAAGGCCGAGTAGGTTCGGGAGCCAGCCATGTCCGACACGCGCTACGTTTTCGACAACGCGCACGGGGAGACCCGCGAGCGCTTCCCCGCGCTCTCCGATCTGTACGACGACGAGACGATCCGCTGCCTGCAGGCTGTCGGTGTAGCGCCGGGATGGCAGTGCCTCGAGGTCGCGGCTGGAGGCGGCAGCATCGCCCAGTGGCTCGCCGGCCAGGTGGGCACCAGCGGCCGGGTGCTCGCCACCGACCTCGATACGCGTTTTCTCGAATCGCTGGCAGATCCCGCGCTCGAGGTGCGCAGGCACGACATCGCGCGCGACCCCTTGCCCGATCCGGCATTCGACCTCGTGCACTCGCGCCTGATCCTCGTCCACCTCCCTGAGCGTGAACTAGCCCTCGCCAAGATGGTTGGCGCGCTGAAGCCGGGGGGCTGGCTGGTCTGCGAGGAGTTCGATTCGCTGTCGATGCCGGCCGACCCGGCGCTCCATCCGGACGAGTGCGCGCTGAAGGCGCAGGCCGCTATGCAGCGCGTCATGGCGTCGCGCGGCGCGAATACCCGCTACGGGCGGGACCTGGCCGCGCGCATGCGCGCCTACGGCCTGGTCGACATTCGCGCGCATGGACGGATGGCTATGTGGCAAGGCGGGTCCGCCGGTGCGCGGCTGTTTCGCGCCAACTTCGAGCAGCTGCGAGAAGAGCTGCTGCGGATCGGCTTGCTCACGCAGGCTGAGTTGGACGATGACCTCGCCCGCCTCGACGACCCGCGTACCCTGTTCCCCTCGCCGGTGATGTGGACCGTGTGTGGCCGCAGGCCGCACGGATCGCTATAGCCTACTGGCGTAGTTGGCTCACGGCCAGAGTCGGCCGTACCCTATTGCAGTCGTTGAGATGTTGCACACCATCGAGCGATAGGTGTAGGAGAACGTGTTCCCAGTGCCTCAAGTCAACAGAGCGCAAGGGCCTGACGGTCACCCTGATCTGGACCGTCAACAAACCGCGTGCCGCGCAGCCCGCGCCGATACACGAGACCGAACGCCTCGCGCAGGGAGTGTGCTGCTCCACGACGCTTGATCGATGTCCGGTTCGGTTCTCAACGACTGACTGCAACGGGTCGAGATCACCAGTTCGTCTGCCAGGTCGGCGCGTCGCGAAGCGGACGGTCGAGCTACTGCCCTGAGGCCGGCGATCGTCGGCGGCCCAATACGCCGAGGAGCGGACGCTGAGCGCGAAGTGGAAAGCGGGCACCGGACAGTTCGAGGCCAGACCGAGTGACGGGCGGGTCTCGAGACGCACGCGCCTATGGGTGTACAGGTGCGGACGTCGCACCGTAGAAGGCGTTTCGATTCCGAGTCGACGCGAGCCGTGTCGGGAGACAGGACACTTTGGCAGCGCGACTCACGCGGCGGCGTGTGTGTCACGCCGTCGGCCGAGCGGCCCTTCGGCGCCGGGCCGAGCTCCTGCGCGAGGCGCCGCAGACCTCCGCGTGTTCACCGGTCACGCCAGCCCGATCGCCCGTGACGCCGAAGCGAACAAGGCCCTGCCCTCCGGCTCGAAACGGAACGCAGCCAGGAAGTCCTCGCCGCGATAGAGCGGTACGCGCTCGCGGATCGAGGCGATGACACCGCGAGCCTCGTCGACGCGGCCGGCCAGCGCGAGGCAGTGCGCGGCGATGGCATGGATGTGGGCGTGCGCGTTGGGTCGGGCCGCGGCCCTGAGAGCCCAGTCGGCCGATTCCTCGAAACGGCGAAGGCGGGCCAGCGCCATCGCGCGTGTGCCGAGCATGCCGAAGAGCAGCGGATCGTACGGGCTCAGGCTGCGCGAATGGTCGGAAAAGCCGATCGCCGCCTGCGGGTCGCCGGACTGGCTGTGCACGAAGGCGAGTGTGTAGTGGCCGAGCGCGAAGTTTGGGCTCAGCTGCACCGCGGTCTCGAGCTCCGCCAGCGCCGGTTCCTGCCGTCCGCGTAGCCAGAGTGCGCGGCCCATCGCCCAGTGGGCCGCCGGGTCGCGCTCGTCAGCGAGCAAGCTCTGGCTGGCGGCGGTGTAGGCGCTGTCAATTGCGCTGCCCGGCTCGGCCCAGCGCTGGAAGGTGCTCTGGAAGTGCGTGAACGACAGGCCCGCATGGGCACGCGCGAACGTCGGATCGAGGCGCACGGCCATCTCGAAGAAATGCCGCGCCCGTTGGTTGTCGGCCTCGTTGAAGCGGTACATATGCCAGAGGCCGCGGTGATGCGCCTCCCACGCATCCAGTGACGTCGGCGGCTTGAGGACGGCGCGGTTGCGCTCTGTGGCCTCGATCTCGCTGTCGATCGAGGCGACGATGCGGTTGCCGATGTCGTCGAGCAGCTCGAACGTGTCGTCGAGCTTGTACACGAGCGTCTCGGCCCACAGGATGCGCGCGCTCCGCGTCTCGGCGAGCTCCACGCTGACGTTGATGCGATCGCCCTGGCGCCGCAGGGAGCCGCCGACCACGTAGTCGACGTTCAGCGTCCTGCCGGCCTCGGCCGCGCCGACGCTGCGCTCGTCGAGCGCGAACACGGTGCCCTGTGCGATGACGAACAGGCTGCGCAGCTTTGCGAGACGCGTGATGATGTCGTGCACCAAGCCATCGGCGAGGCCGCCGCGGGCGGCGTTGATGGGCATGTGGTCGACGAACGGCATCACGGCGATCGACGCGCGGCGCGCTGCGGCAGAAGTCCCCGGCTCCGGCACGAGCGGTCGCGCCGCCGCCGGGGCGGTGGGCGCCGGGCCGTTCGCGTGGCGCGTTCGCGCGTCGCGCCAGAGGTCGCGCAACGGCCGCCAGTCGAGACCCTCGGCCTCGAAGACGCGAGCCGTCGCCGCGAGGTGCTCCTCGCCCTCGCGAACCTGCCCGCGCTCGAGCAGCGCCTTGAGGAAGAGCTCGTGCGCACAGCAGTCGAGGGGAGCGAGCCGCAGCCAGGCGTCGAGGTACGCGAACGCTTCATCGGACGCAGGCGCGCCGCCCGCCACGAGCTGCTCCAGCACGGCCACATTGCAGGAACGGAAGCGCCGGCGCTGCGCCGCCAGCCAGCCGTTGAAGTCCGCGCTGCGGTCCAGCTCCAGTCCTTCGAGAAAGTCGCCCGCGAAGCGCTGGGCTAGCGCGCGCAGCCGCGCCGGCTCGATCGTCGCAATGCCGGCCTGCATCGCTTGCTCGACCTCGACCGCGTCGACCTCGCAGCCGGCGAGGTCGAGCCGCACGGTGTCGGCGACGGTCTGGATGCGGTGCAGGCCGGGCTCGTCGAGCACGAGTCGGGCCTTGCTGAGGCACCAGCGCAGCGCGCCGCGCGGGTCGTCGGCGATGTCGCCGAGCAGATCGCTCAGGTGGGTGCGCGTGAGGGCGCGCGGCGCCAGCCCCAGATAGGCGATCAGCGCGCGTACCTTGCGTGACGCGGGCAACGCGAGCATGACGCCGTCGCGACGGATGCTCATCGGCCCGAGCAGGCGGATGTCGAGCGCTGCGCCTGGCCCGCCGTCCGATCTGGATTTCACGTGCGTTTCCACGCTGGCGACCACGCCTCTCACCACGCTCGACTCCTACTGTTCACGGCCTGGACGATGTCCTTCGCGCAAGTCCATTCTCGTCCTTCCGGAGATGCCCAACATGACGTTCTCTCTTCATCGCGTCGCGTTCGACTTCGCCCTTCGGCAAATCGCCGGGTGGCGGAGACGACGCGAGTGCCACGCCCGATCCAGCGAGCTCGCACCCCACGGGCTGCACGACGTGGGTCTTGATCCAGCAGACGCACCCTATCGCTTCTTCGAGCCGTTCCGCAACACCTGACGAACCCGAATCGCTCGGGCCCGTTCCTTCGTTCAACCCTATCAGGAGAACCTCATGAAAATCGCGACTTCAGCCCAAGCTTCCCCCGCCACGGCCCCGCAGAAGGCCCAACCCGACTTTGCCGCCATCAAGGCAAAGCAGCAGGCCACGTGGGCAAGCGGCGACTTCGCCGTCATCGGTACCACTCTGCAGATCGTCGGTGAAACGCTGGCGGAAGCGGTGGATGTGTGCGCGGGCGAACGCGTGCTCGACATCGCAGCCGGCAACGGCAACGTCACGCTGGCGGCGGCGCGCCGCTTCGCCAAGGTGACCTCGACCGACTACGTGCCTGCGCTTCTGGACCGAGGCGCCGCACGCGCCAAGGCGGAGGGGCTTGCCGTCTCGTTCCAGACGGCGGACGCCGAGGCGCTGCCATTTGCCGATGGAGGCTTCGATGTTGCCTTGTCGACCTTCGGTGCGATGTTCACGCCGACACACACACGCACGGCCGACGAAATGCTGCGGGTGGTGCGCGGGGGCGGTCGGATCGGTCTCGCCAACTGGACACCGGAGGGCTTCATCGGGCAGCTGTTCAAGGTCATCGGCGCCTACCTGCCGCCGCCGACAGGGCTCAAGTCACCGGCGCTGTGGGGCACGGAGCCGCACATCGCCGAGCTGTTCGGCTCGCAGGCCGCCGAAATTCGCAGCGAGCGCCGCAACTTCAACTTTCGCTACCTCTCGGCCGCGCACTGGCTCGAGGTCTTCCGCACCTACTACGGGCCGACGCACAAGGCATTCGCGGCGCTCGACGCAGCGGGGCAGACCGCTCTGGCGACCGATATCACCGCGCTCCTCGAGCGGATGAATATCGGCGGACAGAGGTCACTCGTCGTACCGGCGGAGTACCTCGAGGTCGTCATCGTCAAGGCCTAAGACGGAGCGAGGCGTCTCGCTCTCCCTGCTCGGCACTGACCCGCGCACTCGTCAAGAGTCAGACGTCGAGCGAAGGGGGATTCATGGATTCAATCGACAAGGAATGAGAAGGAGGCCGAAATGCCAAACCAAACGGTAGCGGTACTGCAACGACATCTCCAAGCGGCAAGCGAGGGCGTTGACGCAGTCATGGTGGACTACGTAGACGAATCCGTCTTGATCACGCACGAAGCCACCCATCGTGGACGTGCGGAGATACGTCAATTCTTCACCGAGCTCCTCGAAGGAGAGTCGAAGGGATTCATCGACGCATTCAAGATGAACCGCCAGGAGGTCACCGGCGAGCTGGCTTACATCCTTTGGGAAGCCAAACCATGGTTTCCCTTCGCCACCGACACGTTCTGGGTCCGAAACGGAAAGATCCTGCTTCAGACGTTCGCCGCGCATACGGCGGCAAAGTGAACCGTCGGCGCAACCAAAGGGGAGGACGCCCGCTGATTCTGCGATCGACCTCTCCGCCTGGCAGCTGTGCCCCTTGCTTCCGGTCCACACAACACGCTGCAACCCTCGACTCACCATGACTTCGTACTTCTGCCAACACGTCGCTCCCCCCGCGGCCCTGCAGCGTGCGCCGTGGTCCGCTTATCTGCTCGCATCACTGGCGCATCCCTTCTCGCACGTGCGTCCGGTCCTCAAACTCATGCGCGGGAACGCAGGAATCGGCGACGGATGCATCCGGATTGAGGCAGTGCATTGCTTGTGGCGCGTACCGGCGCTGCTGTTTGCTGTCTTTGTCGCGCCCTCGTGGCCGTTCGCGCTTTCGATCCTCTTCGGTCTGGCCGGCCGCATCGTTCGCGTGTCAGCGATGCGCATCTCGCAGGTCCGTGGGTTCACCGCACCCAACGTCGGTGACGGATCTTGAATATGCCTGAAGTTCAGTACGTCTCGAACCCGCCTCGTCGAGGACATCACTACCCGACGACATTGATCGACGTCTGGCGATCGGGCGACGGCGAGCGCTTCGTGCTCCGGCCCATCCTGCCTCAGGACCTTCCTCTTCTCGAAGACATGATCCGGCGATCGTCCCCAGCCACGCGCTACGACCGGTTTCACGGTGCAGTCAACGGGCTGCCGCTCGACGTGCTTCGAGACATGACGCACGTGGACTACGAGAAGCACCTGGCACTGGTGATCACCTGGACCGGCACATGCGGCGAGATCCTGGTTGCCGACGCTCGTTACTCCGTCGATGCGGACGGCCAGAGTGCGGAGGTCGCCCTCCTGGTCGAAGATCGCTGGCAGCGAAGAGGCCTGGGGCAATACGCGGTCCAGTCGCTCGTCAACGCTGCGCGCCGAGCCGGATTGATCCGGTTGCGCGGCAATGTGCTGCGGCGCAACGCCACGATGCTGTCGCTGATGAGGCGTTGCGGCTTCAGGCCGGCCTCTGGCGCCGAGGAGGCGCGTGCCATCTCCGTGGAAAAGAGACTCGACGAGTTGACTGTGCCGTCCTCCGATGTCGGCCTCGATCCCATCCACCTCGCCGCCTGGTAGATACACATGATTCGCCCCGAGACATATTTCGTCGAAGCAGGATCCGGCCCCGGCGTCGTGTGCCTGCATTCAAACGCCAGTACGTCTGCGCAGTGGAGGCATCTCACGGCCACGCTTGCGCCAAGTTTCCACGTACTTGCGGTCGATTCATATGGCGCCGGCGGAAGCCCCGAATGGCCGTCGGACCGCTTCATCACTCTGAGCGACGAGGCTGACCTCGTCGAGCCCGTCCTGTCGAAGGCCGGACTGCCTTTCGCCCTCGTCGGCCATTCTTACGGCGCGGCGGTCGCTCTGATCGCCGCGCTGCGCAACCCTGATCGCGTCCGTGCGATGGCGCTCTATGAACCCACGCTGTTCGGACTCGTCGACACAGAGCATGCGCGCCCGAATGACGCCGATGGCATCAGAAACGCCGTCGCCGATGCGGTCATCGCGCTCCAGGCACGAGACGAGCTCGGCGCCGCGGAACGATTTGTCGACTATTGGTCTGGCCCAGGAAGTTGGGCCCGGATGCCTGCGAACCGTCAGAAGATCGTCGCCGCCTCCACGATGAACGTCGGACGGTGGGCTCACGCGCTGTTCACGGAGCCGACAGCGCTCAGTGCGTTTCGTTCGCTCGAGGTTCCGGTGCTCTACATGCTCGGAAAGTGCTCGACCGCTTCTGCCCTGGCAGTTGCGAGGATTCTGACGAGCGCCTTGCCCCGGGTGGAGGTCGTCGAATTCGACGGGCTGGGCCACATGGGTCCACTCAGCCATCCGAATGTGGTCAACGAGGTCGTCTCGGAGTTCCTGCTTCGCAACCACTCGGTACTCGGACGGGAGCAGGCGCAGAACGGCCACATGAAACGCCACACGTCGACCTAGGGAGGACCGGCAAATGGTAGAAAGAATAGGCTCCTCGATACATGTTCTGGACAACATCTTCTGGCAGACCCTCGTCGGTAGGCACGCGGCGTACGCCGTCGGGTCTGACGAAGCGCGCCGATATGCTCCTGGCTTTTCTCCGATCGTGGGATTTGCGGACCCAGGGTCGCCCGACTTCGATGCGTTGGCGCCCTTTTGCACACCGGGTGAACGCTTCTACTGCAACGGCTGGGAGGGTGCCCCGCCGGCCGGTTGGCGCATCGAGTTGGAGTCCAGGATCTGCAGCATGGTTTGGGACGGAGCGATGCCGGACGATCACGAGGAACCCGAGGCAATCGTGCTCGAGCCACGGCACCTATCGCAGGCGCTCGCACTGGCCCAGCTGACACGTCCCGGTCCGTTCGGTCCAAGGACACTCGAGCTCGGCGAGTACTACGGCTACTTCCAGAACCACAGACTGCTGGCGATGGCAGGCGAGAGGATGCACGCAGACGTCCATCGCGAAATCAGCGGCGTGTGCACGCATCCAGATCATCAACGCAAAGGACTCGCGCGCCGGCTCATGACGAAACTCATCGGCCACCAGATGAGGCGCAACGAAACTCCGTTTCTGCACGTCATGCTCGACAATGTCAACGCACACCGCCTCTACGAATTGATGGGCTTTCGCGACTACCGAGAAAGTGCCATTCGCATTGTTTCCTACGTCGGCAACGGACTGGCCTGCTGACAATTTGTAGACGCTCAAGTTCGGCCTCACGGAGGCGCGAAGTCCCGATTCCCTGAGAGAAGCGCTGGCCGACCTGCCGCAAGACGCGGCCAACGAGATGACTGGCATCGATCGCGCCGCTGAGCACTGGCGCGAGATCCCTGCAAGCGGGGTTAACCGCCAGCCGCCTGTGCCGTTCGGCGAGCCGTGCAGGAGAAGCAGCCTTGCTTGGCGTTGTGAAGGTGAACGTAAGCGACTTCCGGAGCGGAAAAGCTCCGTTCGAGCTGCTCCGCAACGGCAGTGCCTTCGCACACCGTGGCGTCGACCATCATGTTTGCGTTGTCGTACGCGCGCAAGGAAATGAGGCGTCGACTCACGTACAGGGGAACATGACCGGGGGGCAACGCAGCCTGCTGTGCACCCCGGCGAACGAAGATCGGGCCTGAGGCTCGATATGGCGACGCGGACGCCTGATACTGGTAGGGGAACAGTAGCACTTCCTCGCCGATCTCAGCGTCTTGCAGACTTACGCGGCATGGGAAGCCCGGTTGCTCCGTGGCTACGCGCCGGATGGCACCGAAGTCGAGGAGCTGTGCGTCCGTAAGTCGAAACAACGGTTCGAAGTGCTCGTAGGCGAGGCCAGAAAGCTGGAAGCTGGGCATGGGCGGCTCCGGAGGGCGAATGCTCGATGGTGACCGTATTACCGGGCACGTGCTCGCCACATTCGGACATCTCACCCGCCCCGTCAGCGCAAGAGCTGCTTCCTGCGGAGCCTGCCGTTCCGGCTGAGCAGCCGGTGGCGGTTCCGATCGAGCGGAATGCGAGGGCTTCCACCCACTATCCTGCAACTGCGTCGAGCAGTGCAATGCTGAAGGACTGCCTTACGGCGGCGGACTGGCCGAGTTGACCGGCGGCTGTGGGTCGTCCTCGACTAGTCGCAAGGCGAATTTCGAGGGCGGCTTGCTGACCTTCAAAATGAGCGTCGTGGCAGCGGCCGCTCGCTTCGCGCAGTCCCGGCCATCAGCTGACCATCGTGGACGTCGGCTCTACGGCGCGCGATTGCGCCACAGGCTGCTGGTGTGTGGCAGCGTTGGCCCGATGTCTTCCATCGGGGGCTGCCACATGGCCTCCCGGCGGCATCGCGCCCCTTGCGCGGTGGAGTATGAAGTTTGAGCTCGATGCGGACGCGAAGCGGACAAAGAACATCGTGTCGCTACAGAATGCGGGGATGCTGGCTAGAAGGCCCTATCGCTTGTGACCCTCCCACCATGGACCACGTCAAATTCGCCGTGAGGCTGCTGATCGCCCTGTTCTTCATCACGCTGATGGTCTTCTGGCTGGAAGCGGCATGGGATTTTTCGCACGCGATTGACCCAGCCACCGGGGAGGCCGTGCGGCTGTCGCAACTTCGAGCGACGCCGGAGATGGTGCGTGCTCTCGCTTCGTCTTTCGCCAGCGCCTACAACACGCTGATCGCCCTGCTGCTGACCTTCATCTCCCTGGCCATCCCCATCACGGCCAATCTCTACACCCCAAAGCTGATCGAAATCTTCATCCGCGACCGCATCAATCTGTTCGTGCTCTGCACCTGCGCGATTCTCGCCGCGCACAACCTGTTCGCCTTCAGCCTTTCGTTCGACCAATGGACAGGGCAACTGCCGTTCACGATTGCGGTCGCCGGTGCGATCATCGGCTGGCTCTTGCTGCTGCCGTACTACTTCTATGTGGTCAGCTTCATTGACCCGCTGACGATCATCAAGCGGGTGAGCCACAGCCTGTTGCTCGAACTCGACGCCGCCGCCGACAAGCATTCGGTGGCCGTGTCCCAGCAGCGTGTCAACCAGAAGATCGCCAACCTCGGCAGCGTGCTGCTGCGCGCAGCGGATCGCGCTGACCGCGACGTGACCTTCGACGCGATCAAGACGCACATGCTGGCACTGGCTCGCGTGCGCGATGTGAAGCTGCGGCTGCCCGCGGAGTTCTTCAAGGTCAGCAACGACCTGCTCGTCGGCCTGTCCGGCGACGCCACCGACATCCTCAGCGAGGCCCGCATCTGGATGGAGCACCGGATTGCCATTCAATTGGTCCTGGCTTTCAAGAGCGTGCTGGGGAAAATGCCGGATGGCGTGAGCGCCATGGCCCAGGCGGTCAAGAACGCCGCGCACGAAGAGGCGTGCCGGCGCAACGATGCTGTCTTCGACCTGCTCGTGCGCGTGCTGAATTGCTTTATGCGCGAGGCGATCAAGAAGAAGGAGAATTCCTCCGTCTTCAATGTCGTCTACACCTACAAGGCCCTGGTCCGCCGCCTGCTCAGCGACCGCCCCGAGCAAGTTCCTCGATTGGTCCGCCACCTGCGCTTTTACGCCGAGTACGCGCGCGTGCAGGGGCTGCCTTTCATCTATGAACTGGTCAGTTACGAGTTGGGCGAACTGACCGAGCGCGCCTACGAGCGCAAGGCGGCGCCGGCGCGGGAGTTGCTCGATGCCGTGCTCGCCTTCGACGGCGCCGTGCAGAGCGTAGGCTTGGTCAAGTCGCGGGCGATCCTCGCGGCCTACTTCCTCGAGCGCGGGTTGACGCAGGAGTTGGAACTCGTGGAGGCCTCGTTGCGGAACGTGACGCCGGCTGTCATCGAGAAAGCGAAGCGCGGCATCCTTTCCGTGCAGGACCGAGTGTTCTGGGAACTGAATGACCGCGGCCTCAACTTCGACTTCGTCGAACCGCAGCGCCGCACGCGGGTGACCGAAGTCTTCGATCGGTTGAAGGCCGACACAGGCTGACTGCCAGGCCGTGTTATCGAACAAACGATGCGCGCGCCCGCCATTGCGACCAGGGGCCGGTGGTCGGCAACGAGAGCGCGCCGGCCGGACGATATGTTGATAGTCACGCCAGCCGCCGACTGTTGCAGATGATCAGATGAAGAATGGCAGAACCAGGTCACGGTGAAGCTGTCGCTCAAGTTGACCTGCACGACCTTGTTGCCAACGGCGTTCGGGCCGCCGAGCGGATCTGCATGCCCAAAGCTATCAACGGCTGCCGGCCAGGTCCAATGGCCGCTACCTGGTGGCGTGATCGGCCGGCGGTGTCGGCCATCAACCGCCGCTCGCGACCGACAGCTAAGAGCCCAGCGGAAGCGGCGTTTGCCCGAGGTGATGGCGCCAGTCGTGCGCCGGTCGGAAGCCGAGCAAGCCCTTGATCTTCTCGTTGCTGAGCAAGGTCTCGAACTCACCGAGAGGCTTCCGGATCGGTACTGTCGGATAGAAGCGCGAAAGCAGTTCGGCCGTCGGCAGATCGGACGACACGTTGTCTGCCGCGACGTTCATCACCTGGAATCCCAGGCCGTCCGTGTCGACGCCCAGGCGCGCCGCCGTGGCGAGGTCCCGCGCGTCGATGTAGCTCCAGGTGATGCGACGGCGCTGGCCCGGGTCCGTGAAGAACGCCGGAAACTTCGCGTAGTCCGCGGGCTCGATCACGTTGCCGATCCGCAGGCAATAGATGTCCGCCCCGGTGCGGGCATGGAAGGCCTTGGCCGTGGCTTCGTTGACGACCTTGGACAGTGCATAGCTGTCCATCGGGTCGATCGGGTAGTTTTCGTCCAGTGGCAGGTACTCTGGCATGCGCTCGTGTTCCGCGAAGACGAGGCCGTAGGTCGTTTCACTGGAGGCGATCACGACCTTCCTGATGCCGTACTTCGAGGCCGCGTCGAGCACGTTGTAGGTGCTCATCACATTGATGCGGAAGACCTCGTTGTCCGGGCAGATCATGACCCGTGGAATGGCGGCAAAGTGAATGATGGCGTCGATCGGCGCCGGCTTGAGTTCGCCCGCGAACTCGTGGCCGACGGTGGTGCTCGCCAAGGCGTTGAAGACCTGGCCCGCATCCGTCAGATCGGTGAGCAGGGTGCGTGCCGCCGAGTCGCGCAGGACCGTGCGGTCCAGGTTCAGCACCTGGTGGCCGTGGTCGAGCAGGTCCTTGACGACCCACTTGCCGGCGACACCGCTTCCGCCGGTCACGATGATGTTCTTGGGCATGGAGTTCCTTGGACGGGTTGAATTTGGGCCGCGCGCTCAGGCCATGAACTGTCCGCCGTTGACCTCGAGCACCTGGCCGGTGATGTAGCTGCTCAGCGTGTCGGCGGCAAAGAAGAGGTACGCGCCGACGCAGTCGGCCGGATCGCCGATGCGGGCCATCGGGATTGTCTTGCGCATCGTTTCGAGCAACTCCGGTGTCGAATAGCGCTCGTGAAACGGCGTGCTGATGACCCCGGGTGAGACACCGTTGACCCGGATGTTGTCGATCGCGAGTTCCTTCGCCAGGTTTCGCGTCGCATTCAGCACGAAGGCCTTCGCGCCGGCATAGAGCAAGGTGCCCGGGCCGCCGCCATTGCGCGCGGCGATCGAACTCGTGTTGATGATGCTGCCGCGGCCCGCCTTGCGCATGTGGCGCACAGCGGCTTGCGAGGCGGCGACAACCGAGCGCACGTTCAGGTTCATCACCGTGTCGTACAGCGCATCGTCGATCTCACCGAGCGGAGCCCGCTTGACCAGCGCGCCCGCGTTGTTGACAAGCACGTCCAACCCACCCATCGCATCCGCCGCGTCGTCGACGACGCGCGCGGCCTCGATCGACCGCGATACGTCGCCGTGCACCAGGTGCGCGCGTCCGCCCTGGGCGCGAATCGTGTCGACCAGCGCGTGGGCCTCGGGGCCGCTGCTGTTGAAGTGGACGGTCACCGCCGCGCCGGCCTGAGCGCAGGCCCTGGCGACGGCGGCACCGATGCCGGTGCTGGAACCTGTGACGAGGATGCGCCGGTCGGAAAGATCGATGTTCACCATGGATGTCTCCCGCGGCTCAGACGCGCTGGTCCGTGCTGGGCGAGCGCCAGAGATCCACGCCGCCCTCCTGGGCGTGTCGGTCGATGGCAGCCAGTTCGTCGGTGCTGAATTCCAGCTTGTCGAGTGCGGCCACATTCTCGCGAATCTGGGCGACGCTGCTCGCTCCGATCAATGTCGAGGTCACACGCCCATCGCGCAGCACCCAGGCCAACGCCATCTGTGCCAGGCTTTGACCGCGCTTCCTCGCGATCTCATTCAGCGCTTTGACTTTCGCGAGGTTGGCCTCGGACAGGTGCGAGGGAGTGAGCGAGGAGCCGCCGGGCCGATTGATGCGCGAGTCCTGCGGAATGCCGCCGAGGTACTTGTCGGTCAGCAGCCCCTGCGCGAGTGCGGTGAAGGTGATGCAGCCCATGCCTTCGGCCGCCAGGGTGTCGAGCAGGCCATGCTCGATCCAACGGTTGAACATGTTGTAGGAAGGTTGGTGGATCAGGCAGGGCACGCCTTGCTCGCGCAGCAGGCGGGCCATGTCGGCGGTCTTGCTCGCGGAGTAGGACGACAGCCCCACGTACAGAGCCTTGCCCTGGCGCACGGCCGTGGCCAACGCAGCCGCCGTTTCCTCGAGGGGTGTGTCTGCGTCGAAGCGGTGCGAGTAGAAGATGTCGACGTAGTCGATGCCGAGCCGCTGCAGGCTCTGGTCGAGACTGGCGAGCACATATTTGCGCGAGCCACCGCCTTGGCCGTAGGGTCCGGGCCACATCTCCCAGCCGGCCTTGGTGGAGACGATCAGTTCGTCGCGATGAGCCTTCAGGTCACCGCCAAGGATGCGGCCGAAGTTGGCCTCCGAACTGCCGGCCGGCGGACCGTAGTTGTTGGCCAGGTCGAAGTGCGTGATGCCGAGGTCGAACGCGGTGCGCACCATCTCCCGCTGCAGTTCGAACGGCGTCGCATCGCCGAAGTTGTGCCACAGGCCAAGCGACAGTCGGGGCAGCTTGAGGCCGCTGCGGCCACACGGCCGATAGGGCATTCGATCGTAGCGAGCGGGATTCGGCAGGTGGTTCATTGTGTGGATTGTCTCAATTGCATGGCTGCACGGGTCGGGGCGGCGGGGGTTGGAATGGGCGTGGCGGTCGATGCTCAGGCAGCGTTGGCGGGCCCGCAACGCTGCAGGTCGCAGCGGGTTGCACGTGTCGCGCGGCGCCAATGGCGCAAGCCAGACAACGTGGCCTTGACTTCATGCGCCCAACCGGCGAAGTCCGGGCCGCTGTAGTCTTCATAGAAGGCCTGCTCTTCGCGGGCCCTGTCGGCAGGGGAACTCGGCCCGCTGGGCGGGGCCGCTCGGTAGATCGGGAAGACTGTCATCATGACCTCTCGGCGCCTTCGACAGGCGATTTGTGCGGCTGCGACGGCAGCGTCGGTGCACGCGTTGATTGGTGAACATCGTGGTGCCTGTGAGCCATAGCACCTCTTGCTCATCACAAGGCCCTGGGCTTGATTCCACCGCGATCGGCACCCACTTCTGCCGGGATGCAACGTCGAGATGGTCCGCTGTCGGGTCCTTGGTGACAAGCGAATTGCACTAATGGTAGGCTTAGCGAAACTATCTCAAACAGCCCGATGCGGACCAGCCTTCCGCCCCTGATCGCCGTACGCGCTTTCGAAGCCGCGGCGCGGCACAGCAGTTTCGTGCGTGCCGCAGATGAACTGAACATCACGCCGGCAGCGGTGAGCCAGCAGGTGCGCTATCTCGAGGAACGACTTGCCGTCCGGTTGTTCACCCGCCATGCGCGCGGAGTTCAGTTGACCCGCGTCGGCAGCGACTACGCGACGATGCTGACGGCGGCGCTGGACCAGATCGCCGCGGCGACCGTTCGAGCGCAAGCCGCTGATGAAGTCGGCACGCTGACCATCTCGACGACACCTTCGTTCGCGGCGAAGTGGTTGATGCCGCGTCTGATCCGGTTTCAGAACGGGCATCCCGAACTCGATGTTCGACTGTCAACCTCGAACGCACTCACGGACTTCAAGCTGAATGACATCGACCTGGCCGTGCGCTACGGCAAGGGGCGTTGGCCGGGGCTGCACTCGGAGCTGCTGCTCGAGACCGACCGGTTTCCGGTATGCAGCCCGGCACTTCGCGATGGGCCGCCGCCGCTGCGCCGTCCCAAGGACCTGAGCAAGCACACGATGCTGCACGTCAAGACCGACGAATGGGCCGAATGGCTGTCGTTTGCGGGCCTGGGCGCCATGGCGTGGAACCGAGGCCCGCAGTACAGCGATGCCGGGTTGGTCACGCAGGCCGCAGTGGAAGGCCATGGTGTCGCCCTGGGTCAACGTGTCTTGGTGGCCGATGACCTGGCGGCCGGCCGCCTGGTCGAACCGTTCAAGCTTCGCATGCCCGGAGAGGCGGCGTACTACGTCGTCACACTGCCCGGCGCTTTGGATCGTGCAAAGGTGCGCGCGTTCGCCGAGTGGTTGCGAGACGAAGCGAAGTTGACTTCCGCCCGTGTCTGACCCATAGGCTGGGGAAATCGAGCCATTCCAGAAGCCGACGGCCTGACATCATTGCGGCCTGCCACTGGAACGATCGGCCGGCCCCATCCGATCCCATGAACCCATTGATGAACCAACCATGAACACGCTGCGTGATCGACTCTCGCTAACCTCCGTGCTGCCCGCAGACCATGGTTTGGCCACCCTGATCGGCCGGGCCTGGGTCCCGCAGCGCGGCGGCCCGGTGCCGGTGCAGGTCCGGGCAGACGGCCTGCATGACCTGTCCAGCATTGCGCGCACCGTCAGCGAGCTGTTGGAACTCGCATCGCCCATGGCGGCGATCGCCGCCGCAGGGGACTTGCCCCGCATTGCAGGCCTCGCCGACACGTTGGCGAACTGCGATCCGCTGCTGCGCGACACGACGCGGCCTTGGTTGCTGGCACCCTGCGACCTCCAGGCGCTCAAGGCCAGCGGCGTGACCTTCGTTGCCAGCATGCTGGAGCGCGTCATCGAGGAGCAGACGCGCGGCGACGCCTCGCGTGCCGAGGCCGCGCGCACGGCCGTGGTCGCGGTAATCGGCGACAACCTGTCCAGCGTGCGCCCAGGCTCGCCCGAAGCGGCGCGCCTCAAGGAGGTGCTGGTGGCCCAGGGCATGTGGTCGCAGTACCTCGAGGTCGGTATCGGGCCCGACGCCGAGATCTTCACCAAGTCGCAACCGATGTCCGCCGTGGGCGTGGGCGTCGAAGTGGGCATCCATCCCGGCTCGGAGTGGAACAACCCCGAGCCCGAGATCGTGCTGGCGATCAACAGCCGCGGCGAGGTCGTCGGCGCAACGCTGGGAAACGACGTTAACCTGCGCGACTTCGAGGGCCGCAGTGCGCTCTTGCTCGGCAAGGCCAAGGACAACAACGCCTCCTGCGCGATCGGCCCGTTCATCCGCCTGTTCGACAAAGGCTTCGGCATCGACGATGTGCGTGTGTGCGAGGTGATGCTGCGCATCGACGGGCCGGACGGATTCGAGCTGAGCGGGTCGAGTTCGATGTCCAAGATCAGCCGCGACCCGCTCGACCTGGCCGCGCAGGCCATCGGCGCGAACCACCGTTACCCGGATGGACTCATGCTTTTCATGGGCACCATGTTTGCGCCGACAAAGGACCGCTACGGGCCGGGACAGGGATTCACGCATGCCGTGGGCGACGTGGTCACCGTTCACACGCCGCGCCTGGGCGCCCTTGTCAATCGAGTCAACCATGCTGATAAGACCGAACCCTGGACCTTCGGCATCGGTGCACTCATCGCCCACCTGACGCGATAGTGCGCTCCGTTGCCCTTTCGGCGTCGGCGGCGGCTGTCGGGCTGCAAGTTCAAAGCTCGGATCGACAGGTCAGGGTCGACTCCGGAGATGCGGATGAGCGACTTGGTTGCCTGAGTCCGGTCACTGGCAGCAGACCTCGAGGGCGCCCTGGCTCCCGCCATGGCAGGCTACTCAGGCGCCCTTCCCTGCTCCGGCGAGCCGCCTTCGATTCGCGCTGCCCTGACGCAAGACCGCACACGGATCTACTCATTGCGTGTTCTTCGGACGCGCCGTGACCAAAGGTCTTGCGACCGGTCGAACCCTACGGCAGCGGTATTGCATCGTCGCAGCACCCACCCTACCCTTCGGCATGGCTCGATTAACCCTGTTCCGGCGCTGCGTGCGCTGTCTGATATTCGGCCCCCGAACCAGGCGGAACCCAGGCGAAGTTGGCCGGAACTTGGCGAAAATATCAGACAGCCAAACCCCGGAAAGCGAGCACTGGCGCGGCTTGCAGCCCGATTCGGTGGTGGGTCTGTTAATCCGTAGGTCCCTGGTTCGAGCCCAGGTCGGGGAGCCAATAAAATCAAGGGGTTACGTGCAAACGTAGCCCCTTTTTCTATGTTCTGAATATCAGACAGCTGTCTGATATCCGCGAGAACAGGGCCTGCGTCATCAGTCCACCGCCCGAGGGAAACAAAGGCACGCAAACCGAGTAGCGAGCGCCGGACACGGGTGAGCGAATCGACAAGTTTTGTCGGTGACGCCGATTGCCGATGCAGCCAATTGCGTCGGTTCCTCAAGTTGCCAAGCATGCGTTCGGCGATCGCGCCGAAGCGCCGAGTACGTGTCCTGCTCTACTCGCTTCGGCACGAGCCACTGCTCTGGCAATTGAATGCGACAACGGGCCCGTTCTTGACGGTTGCGACCGAAGCTCGCGCAACTGGAAGCAGCCCATGGATCGAGCGAGCGTCGGACGATTTGCGTCCGGCGCTCGCGGACCGCGTTGTGGCGGTTCAACCGAGCAGTCGAGGGCCGCCTCACGACCCATCAGCGACATTCGCTATCCTGGGCTCGTCGCCCCAAACCTGACGCCCGCGCGGACCAATCGCCACCCATGCAGAGGCAGCGAGGGCCCGATGGCGCGCCGATCCGCGACGAGCTACACCGCCCGAAGCACAGCACGCCCGAGGGCCGGGCGGGTTAGAACTCCCAGCCCTCTTTCTCCATAAAGCCTTCGAGGTCCAGGTATGGAATCTTGAAGTGCGCGCAGATGTTGGGGACCTTCACGGCATTCGGCTTGAGCCGTTCCATCGTCACGACCGTGCCGCCGATAGAGTGGGCACGCGCCACCACGAACGCATCCGCGTTGCGGCCGCCCTTGTAGAGCTTCTGCTTCTCGATGTTGGTCTGGAAATGGGCGACGGCGTAGATCTTCG
>JBGQEX010000060.1:0-21292 GCA_041496605.1 Piscinibacter sp. | reverse complement strand
TCCTCGAAGCCCTTGGGCACGTTGAAGTAGACCGTCGGCGCGATCTCGCGCAGGTTGCGCAGCGTCTCGCCGATCAGCGCCGGTGTCGGTTTGCCGTCGTCGATGTACAGCGTGCCGCCGTTGTAGATCGTCAGGCCCACGTTGTGGTTGCCGCCGAAGGTGTGGTTCCACGGCAGCCAGTCCACCAGCACCGGCGGCTCCACGCCGAGCGTGGGAAAGCACTGCAGCACCATCTGCTGGTTGCTGCACAGCATGCGTTGCGTGTTGATCACGCCCTTGGGCAGCTTGGTCGAGCCGGAGGTGAAGAGGAACTTGGCGATGGTGTCGGGGCCGACCCGCGCATGGGCCGCGTCGACCTGCGCGCTTGCCGGCGTGGCCAGCAGTTCGTCGAAACTCAAGCTGTCGCGGCCGTCGAGGCGGCCGGCCGCGAGCACGACCGGCGTGTGCGCCGGCACCGCCGCGGTGATGGCGCGGCCGTAGGCCGAGGCACTGGACGCGAACACCAGGCCGGGCGTCAGGATGTCGAGGATGTGCTTGAGCTTGCCGTAGTCCTGCGACATCAGCGAATACGCGGCCGAGATCGGCGCGTACGGCACGCCGGCCAGCATGCAGCCGAGCGCCAGTTGCAGATGTTCGAGATCGTTGTCGGACAGGATGGCCACCGGCCGCTCGGTGCTCAGGCCGCGCTCGATCAGCGCTTGCGCAATGCTGCGCGCACTGTGCAGCGCTTCGGCGTAGGACACGCGCCGCCAGTCGCCGCCATGCACGCGGCGCGCCGCCAGCGTGCGCTCGGGTGCGTGCTCGGCCCAGTGCAGCAGTCGATCGGTCAGGCGCGTCGGGTAGGGCGCCAATGGCTCCTGGGAGGTGACCAGCGTGCAGCCGTCGCCGCGCGCGACGAAGTTCGCGGCCAGCGAGCCACCGAGCGGCACCGGGCGATAGCGTGCACCGCTCATGGCTTGGCCACCTTCGCCGCCTTGCCGTCGAGGAAGGCTTGCATGCGGTCCTTGGCGGCACCGTCGCCCTGCGCGATGGCCGCCATCAGCGACTCGGTGAACAGCCCTTCGCTTTGCGACAGGTCGGCGATGCGCGGCAGCGCATGCATGACTGCGAAGTTCGACAGCGGCGCGTTCGTGGCGATCTTCTCGGCCAGGGCAAACGCGTGCTGCAGCCCCTGGCCGGCACCGACAAGGTACTGCGACAGGCCGATGCGCAGGCCTTCATCGGCGTCGTAGACACGGCCGGTAAGCATCATGTCGGTCATGCGGGCGACGCCGATCAGCCGTGGGATGCGCGCCGAACCGCCGCCGCCGACGAACAGCCCGCGCTGCCCCTCCGGCAGGCCGTAGAACGTGCTGGCTTCGGCGACGCGGATGTGCGCCGAGCTGGCCAGCTCGAGCCCGCCGCCGACCACCGCACCCTGCAGCACCGCGATGACCGGCACCCGGCCGAACTGGATCTGGTCGAACGCCGCATGCCAGGCCCGCGAGTGCATCACGCCCTCGGCCACGCTGCGTTCGGCCAGCTCCGACAGATCGAGCCCGGCACTGAAGTGCTCGCCTTCGCCGCTCAACACGACCACGCGCACCGCCTCGGGCAGCGTGATGAAGGTCGTGTGCAGCTCGGCAATCAGCGCGTCGTTGAGCGCGTTGCGCTTGGCTGGCCGGTTCAGCCGCACGTGGGCGACGGCGCCTTGCACGTTCACGGCGAGAAGCGCGCTCGCGTCGCGGTGCAGCGGGGTGGCGGATGGCATGCGGGATCCCTGAATGAAAACAGTTTCTATATTTAACTAAATGAGTCGCCGCGGGAATGGGGTAAACCCGGGCATTGATTCCATCGCGCCAAGCGGAATCTCCTGCTGTGCGCAGGACGCTTGGTGTTCGTCGACGCGAAGATCCGGGCCACGAACGGCACCTGCCCTCCGGCGCGCGGGCCGGGGCTTATCGTTAACTCATGCAACTAAATGGGGGCCAGAAATGCGGCATCCGCGAGGCGGGCGGGCCAACGCCCTCGCTCAGCCGAAGCGGGTTTCGGCCTCGTCGAGCAACTGGTCGACGACCGACAGCAGTTCGGACACGCTCACCGGCTTGGTGAGGTAGCGGTAGGCGCCGGCCGCCAGTGCCGCGTCGACCTGTGCGGCCAGCGCGTCGGCCGAGACGACGACGACCGGGATGCCGGCCGTGGCGGGGTCGCTCTTGAGGTGCCGCAGCAGTTCCATGCCGCTGATGTCGGGCAGGTGCATGTCGAGCAGGATCACGTCGGGTCGCCGCGAGCGAATCGCCGCGAGCCCGTCGAGCCCGGTCACCGAAACGTCCAGCAGGACCTGCGGGCGCTGCGCCAGGATGCCGCGCATCACCTCGACATTGGTTTCGTTGTCTTCGACATAGTGGACGAAGCGACGGTGGTACTCGGCCGAGCCGGTCGACAACTCGTCGAGGTTCGATCGCACCGTGTCGGCGTCGGTCACGGCCGGCAGCGACAGGATGAACGACGACCCTTCGCCGACGACGCTGCGCGCGCGCAAGGTACCGCTCATCAGCTCGGCGAGGCGCTGGCTGATCACCAGCCCGATGCCGGTACCTTCCTGCCGCGAGCGCTCGCGTCCCAGGCGGTTGAAGGGCTGGAACAGCTCGCTCAACTGCTGCGCCGACATGCCCAGGCCGGTGTCGGTGACGGCGAGCTCGACCATCTCGCCGGCGAGCCGGCTGGCCACATGGATGCGTCCGCCGTCGTTGTTGTACTTCACGGCGTTGCTCAGCAGGTTGGTGAGGATCTGCCGCACGCGTGTGGCATCGCCGCGAATCAGTCCGGCGTTGCTTGCGAGCTGCTGGGTGATCGTGATGCTGCGCTTTTCGGCCTCACCCTGCACCATCGGCGCGGTGGCGGCGAGCACGGTCGACAGTTCGAGCGTCTCGATGACGAGCCGCAGGTTGCCCGACTCGATGCGCGACAGGTCGAGCACATCGTTGATCATCTCCAGCAGGTGCCAGCCGGCCTGCTGGATCTGCGCCACCCAGGGCAGCTGGGCGTCGGCGAGGGGGTGGCGCTGGTCGAGCTCGAGCAGTTGCGCGAAGCCGAGCATCGCGTTCAGTGGCGTGCGCAGCTCATGGCTCATGCGCGACAGGAACTCGCTCTTGGCGCGGTTCGATGCCTCGGCCGCCTCGCGCGCGCGTTCCGCATCGGCCAGCTTCAGGTGTTCGGTGATGTCCTCCACTGCACCGACGATGCGCCAGGGCCGGCCGTTCTTGTCGCGCAGCAGCGACACGGTGGACTGAACCCAGATCGTGCGGCCGTTGCGGTCGATGTAGCGCTTGTGGCGCCGATACATCGGGAATTCGCCGTTGACCAGCCGGGTCGAGAACTCGCGGTCCTGCGCCACGTCGTCGGGGTGCGTGAAGTCGGCCGCCGTCATCCGCAGCAGCTCGTCGGCCGGGTAGCCCACCAGTTCGCAGAAACGCGGGTTTGTCTGCTGCACGTTGCCACGCAGGTCGGTGTAGCAAACGCCGATCGGCACGTTGTTGAAGATGTTGCGAAAGCGCGTCTCGCTCTCACGCATCGCGGCTTCGGCCTGCTCGCGTTCGCGCACCTCTTGCGTCAGCGCTGCGGTGCGCTCGCGCACGGCAACCTCGATGCGCCGCGTGCGGCCGGTCACCGTGAGCAGCAGCGCGCCCAGCACGGCGGCCGACAGCAGGCCCACCACCGAGAACAGCCAGGCGTTGCTGTCGTGGGCGCCGGGCAGTTCGGCCGCATCGGCGTAGATGCGCAAGTCCCACTGCCGCCCGGCGAAGGCCAGCGGCCGCACATGCAGCAGCTCGGCGGCCTCGCTTTCGCAGCTGGCCGGGCCGGACAAGCGCCGCCGCGATGCCAGCGCGTCGGTGTCGACCACGCACACCCTCAGGAAGTGCGGTACCTGGTCAAGCACGGCCCGCAGCGTCGACTGCATGCGCAGCGTCACGAACACCACGCCGCGCACCGATGCCAGGCGCTCCTGCACGGTCCGGGGCGAGCCGCTGTAGATCGCGTGATAGACGACGATTCCCGTCTGCTCGGCCCCGTTCGGGTCCTGCGTCAGCGTGAAGCCGGCGCTGGCGGCCGGGCGGTCGGTGCGAATGGCCGATTCGACGGCGGCGCGCGCCGCCGGAATCGACAGCACGTTGACGCCGAGTGCCGTCTCGTTGCCCTCCATCGGCTCGACATAGAGCATGGCAAATACGGCGTCGCTGGGCGGGGCGGTGGCCTGGCCGTTGTCATGCCGGTCGAAGACACGGTAGTTCGGCAAGCCCTGAGCATGCACACGCGATTCGAACGCGCTCAACTCGGCGCGCGGCACCCGTTCGCTGAAGCCCATTGCCTGCAGGTCGCTCGTGCCCTCCAGCCAACTCTTCGCCGCGCGACGCATCTCGTCGCGGCTGACGCTGTCCGACGACACGTAGACGCCGCGCAGCGCTTCCAGCGCGTGCAGCGCCTCCGCCAGCTGGAACGACAGCATCGACGAGGCGTTCGTTGCTTCGCGTTCAAACGTGCTGCGAAGGCGCTCTTCGTCCCAGCGAGTCACCAGCACGATCATCGCCGCCATCAGTGCCGAGACCGTCGCCAGCGTCAAGCCCACCATCAGGCGGCGTGGCGCCCACTCCTCGCGCGGCTGGCCGATCAGCGTGAGCACGATCGGTGCGCCGATCAACACGCCCATCGAATCGCCGACCCACCAGGTCAGCCAGCTGAACGCCAGCTTGGCGGGCGGCACGGTTCCCGTCCAGGCGAGCGCGGCGTTGGCGAGCGATGTGCTGACCAGGCAGGCCGCGAACGCCCCGAGGCCGAAGAAAACCGCGATGTCGCGTGGCTCGGACAGGGTGAGCGGCTGCCGCACGAAGCGCCGCACGAGCGCGGCGCCCGCCAGCGCCTGCAGCGCTGCGCCGAGGGCGAACACCGCCGGCAGGCCCACGCTCGTGGCAAGGTTCGGCCAGTGCTTCAGGGTGAGCAGTAGATTCAGGCAGAAGGCGGCGAGCGCCACGCCGGGCACCACGCGCCAGCCAAAGACCAGCACGCAGGCGAGCGCAATGCCAGCCGGCGGATACAGCGGCGACGCGTAGCCGGGGGGAATCGCCAGCAGCAGCGACAAACGGCCGACCACGCCGTAGGCGAGTGCGGTGGCCAGCAAGGCCAGCCCCCAGTGAATCGGCTTGCGATGAAGGGGTGGTGCGTTCAAGTTCGGCGCGCAGGCTGGAAGCGTGGACGTCTCAGCAGAGGCCGTCAGGGCCGCGAAGCGCCGAGCCTACCATCGGAAACGCGACATGCGCTCGTGCCGAGGTGCGCGCCGTACCGCTGGCGCGACACCATCAAACATCAAGGCACCTCGTGTCCGCTCGCGGCTTGGCAGATCTCGGTCCAGTCCTGCGCGTCCAGGTGCAGCTCGAGCGCGGCCACGGCCTCGCGCATGGCCTCGATGCGGCGCGAACCAGCCAGCGGCAGCGGCCGGCTCGGCAGCCGCAGCAGCCATGCGAACGCGACCGTCGCCGGGCTCGTGGCGTGGCGCTGGGCAATGGCCTGCAGCACGGCCTGCACGCGCCGCGCGACCTCGTCGCTGCCGGTCAGCAGCGCCCCGCCAGCCAGCGGCGACCAGATCATCGGGCGCAGGCGCAGACGCTGGCACTGGTCGAGCGTGCCGTCGTGCAGCGGCGCGCGGTGCAGGGGGTGCAGCTCGATCTGGTTGGTGGCCAGCGCGATGCGCGAGTTCAGCAGCTCGAACTGCGACGGTCGGAAGTTGGAAACGCCGAAATGACGCACCTTGCCGGCCTCGCGCAAGCGCGTGAATGCGGCGGCCACCTCGTCGGCATCCATCAGCGCGTCGGGGCGGTGGATCAGCAGCAGGTCGAGGTGGTCGGTGTGCAGCGCGCGCAGCGAGTTGTCGACGCTGGCCACGATGTGGGCCGCCGAGGTGTCGTAGTGCTTGAGCCGGTGCTGCGGCCGCAACGGGCTCACCAGCTTGATGCCGCACTTGCTGACGAGCTGCAGGCGTTCGCGCAAACCCGGCGCCAGCGCGAGCGCCTCACCGAACAGCGCTTCCACGCTGTAGCCGCCGTAGATGTCGGCATGGTCGAAGCTCGTGACGCCCATTTCGACGCATTCATTGATCCAGCGCAAGCGCTGCTGGGCGTTCCAGCCCCACTCGGCCATGCGCCAGGCCCCGGCCACGATGGCCGACAGCTGCGGGCCGGCTGGACTCAGTTCGACCGGGGTCATCACCGCGTCACACGTTGAACAGGAAATTCAGCACGTCGCCATCCTTGACCACGTAGTCCTTGCCCTCGGCGCGCATCTTGCCGGCGTCCTTCGCGCCCTGTTCGCCCTTGTAGGAGACGAAGTCGCCGAAGGCGATGGTCTGGGCGCGGATGAAGCCGCGCTCGAAGTCGGTGTGGATCACGCCGGCCGCCTGCGGCGCGGTGTCGCCGACGTGGATGGTCCAGGCGCGCACCTCTTTGACGCCGGCGGTGAAGTAGGTCTGCAGGCCGAGCAGCTTGAACGCGGCACGGATCAGTCGGTTCAGGCCCGGCTCGGTCTGGCCCATCTCCTCGAGGAACATCATGCGGTCCTCGTCGGCCATGTCGGCGAGCTCGGCCTCGGTCTTGGCGCAGATCGCCACCACCGGCGCCTTCTGCCCTTCGGCGAAGGCGCGCAGCTTGTCGAGGTAGGGGTTGTTTTCGAAGCCGTGTTCGTCGACGTTGGCGACGAACATCGCCGGCTTGGCGGTGATCAGGCACAGCGGTTTCAGCACGGCCTGCTCTTCCTTGCTGAAGGCGATGCCGCGTACCGGCTTGGCCTGATCCAGCGCGGCCTGGCATTTGACGAGCACGCCGACCAGCCGCTGCGCGTCCTTGTCGTTGCCGGCCTTGGCCACCTTGGTGTAGCGCTGCAGGCTCTTCTCGACGGTGGTGAGGTCCGCGAGGCACAGCTCGGTCTGAATCACCTCGATGTCGGCGATCGGGTCGACGCGCCCGGCCACGTGCACGACGTTCTCGTCGTCGAAACAGCGCACCACGTTGACGATGGCGTCGGTTTCGCGGATGTGCGCGAGGAACTGGTTGCCCAAGCCCTCGCCCTTGGACGCGCCGGCCACCAGCCCGGCGATGTCGACGAATTCGACGATGGCGGGCACCACGCGTTCGGGTTTGACGATCGCCGACAGCGCATCCAGCCGCGGGTCGGGCAGCTCGACGATGCCGACGTTCGGCTCGATGGTGCAGAACGGATAGTTCTCGGCGGCGATGCCGGCTTTGGTCAGCGCGTTGAAAAGGGTGGATTTGCCGACATTGGGCAAGCCCACGATGCCGCATTTGAGGCTCATGGAGGGGCTTTCAGCTTTCGGGGAAGAGGGCGATTTTACGGGGCGGAAGCCCTCACCCCAGCCCTCTCCCGGAGGGAGAGGGAGCGCCCCCCGCGCTCGAGGTGGTTGGCTCCCTCTCCCGCTTGCGGGAGAGGGTTGGGGTGAGGGTCTGCGCCGGAACTCAATCGAAGCGGTAGCTCGCGCTGCCCGTCTGCCCCACCCGCAGCGAGCGCTCGATGCCCTCGACGATCACCGCGTTCATGCCGAAGGTGATCGCGCCGTCGAGCCGGGGGTCGGCGCGGTACGCCGCCAGCGCATCGCCGACCGCGTGGCCCGGGACGGCACTGAGCGGATCGATGTCGGGGATCGCGCAGCGCGAACAAGGCTTGACCAGCTTCAGCCGCACCGGCCCGTCGGCGGTGTCGAACGCGATCTCGTCGACGTGGTCTTCGCCGTTGGCCTCCAGCCCGTCCAGCACCAGGTTGGGCCGCAAGCGCTGTATCGTCACGGCGCTCTCGCCGCTCGCCACGAGCCGGCGGTTCAGGTCGTCGAGCCCGGCCGTCGAGGTGACGAGCAGCGGGTAGCCGTCGGAGAACGTGTTCTCAGCCTCGATCGCGCCGGTCCACTTGCGATTCGACAGGCGCTGCTGCTCGGGGTCGAAGCGCACCAGCCGCAGCGGGTGGCCGAGAAAATCGCTGAACCACTGCGCGGCCAGGTCGCCCATGTCGTAGGCGGCGACCGTGTCCTTCCAGATCGTCACGCGCGTGGGCTGTTCGACTGCACCGAGCGCCAGGTGCAGCGCCAACATGCCCGGCGCCTTCAGCACCAGGTCGTAGGCGCGCACCGTGGTGTGGATCAGCGCCATGCGCGGCAGTTCGCGCTGGGTGACGAAGCGGCCATGGACATCGACCACCATCCAGGCGCGGTCGAATTCGAGCCCGGTTTCGACCAGCAGCCATTCGTCCGGTGCGACGCCGGCGCAGCTCTTCACCGGGTAGACCCACAGCGCCGCGATTCGCACCTGCACGTCACTCATTTGAGCAGCCCCTTCAGCCGGTTCTTCAGTGCGTCGCGCGGCGACACGCTCGAGGCCGCGGCGGCGGGTGCCTTCAACCCGAGTTGCTCGCCCAGTTTGTCCTTCAGCTGGTTGGTCACGGCGCCGGCCACGACGGCCGACCACTCGATCTTCCAGTCCAGGGACTCGAACGGCCCGCTCAAGCGCACCGGCACGGTCAGGCCCTTCAGCGCCGCCAGTTCGGCGCCGCCCTGGCCCGTCGCGGTGGCCGCCACGGTAGCGCGCGCCACGTAGTCGATGCGCCCCTTGCCGACGTCGATGGCGCCTTCACCGCCCAGGCGCAGGAACGGGCTCTTCAGGTCGAGGTCGCGGCTGCGTGCGACGCCGTCGGCAATCTGGAAGCTTGCCGAGAGTTCGCTGAAATCGGTCTTCTCGGTCTGGTTCGCCTTCTGCGCCGCGTCGCGCCGCATCGCCAGCGCCGACTTGGCTTCGCGCAGACTCTTGGCGAGGTTGATGCCCTTGATCGCGCCGTCGCGCAGCTGCAACGCGGCATTGCCCTTCAGGCGCGACTTCATTTCGTTGACGCTGTGGCCGGCGCTGTCGACGTCGATGCTGACCTTGCCGGTGCCTTCGATCCAGTCCTTGGCCGCCACGTCCTTGACCAGCGCGTTCACATTGACGCCGTTGGCCGCGCCCTTGACGGCGACGCGGCTTGCCCGCGCGTCGGCGAAGGCGGTGGCGTCCACCTGGCCGCCCCAGGCCTTGCCGCGCAGCTCGGTCACGCGCAGCATGCCGGCGTCGAGCGTGGCGGCGACGCGTGCATCGGCGACGCGGACCTGCTGGAACGCGAAGTTGGCGACCTGCACGCTGAACTGGCCGTCGACGGCGCGCAGGCCGCTCAAGTCGACCGGCGTGTCGGCGGCGCTCGACGGCTTGGCATCCGAACGGCTTGCCGGCAGCAGCCGATTCAGGTCGAGTGAATCGAAGCGCGCGCGGGCCACGACGTTCGGCGTGCCGCCCGCCGACACGACCGTGCCGTCGCTGCTGAAGGTGTTGGTGTTGAGCTGACCGTTCAGAGTCCAGCTCGAGCGTTGCGCCGACGCGCTGGCGTGGCCACGCACATCGAGCGCGAGCGGCGGCAGCTTCGCTTCCTCGACCTTGGCATGAAGCTCCAGCTTGTCCAGGCCGAGTGCTGCCGGTGCCGGCGTGAGCGTGAGGTCGGCGCGCAGCGTGCCGTCGATCTTGCGGTGCGCGGCGTTGCTCGTGACCCGCGCCTCGAAGCCGGGCAGGCGCACGGCGTCGAAATTGCCGCTCGGCGCGCTGCTCTTGAAGTTCGCCTCGAGCGGCATCTCGCCGCCCAGCGTGAGCTTGCCGCTGAACGCACTGCCGCCCAGGCGCTCGCCGCTCACGCTCAGCTCGGGCCAGTCGAGCTCGAGTGCCAGCGGCTGGCCGCCTTGCGTGCCCTTGATGCGGGCCTGCAGCTTGCGCAGCGTCAGCGCCTTGGCACGCGCGTCGAAGGCGAAACGCTCGATCGCGAGCGTGCTGCCGGCGAGCTTCACGCCGCCGGCGTTGGCGGCGAGCCGGATGTCGAGCGACTGCGCGTCGACGGCGCTCTTGCTGCCGTCCCAGGCCAGGCTGCCCTTGAACGCGGCGTCGACTGCGCTCGCACCGGGAACGTCGCCCTTGAAGGCGAGGTTCATGTCGCGCAGCGCCGCCGATGCCGTGTCCATGTCCAGGGTCAGGCGTGTGTCGCCGCTCAATGCGCCCTTCAGGACCGGCGACTTGAAGTCGAACTGCGCTTCCAGCGCGACCTTGGCCTCCACCTTGTTGGCCAGCCGCCCGGTGCTGAGGGACTTCAGCAACAGCTCGCCGTTGACCTGCCCCATGTCGTCCTTCACGCGGGCGCGCACGTCGGCGAGTTCGATGCCGCTGACGTCGAAGCGAACCGGCTTGCCGCCGCTTGGTTCGGCGGGCGCGGGCTGCACCAGGTCATCGATGTTGCTCTTGCCCTTGGCGTCGCGCAGGTAGGCGACCCGCACCCCTTTGGCCTGGACGCGACCGATCACCAGTTCGCCACGCAGCAGCGGTAGCACGTCGGCGGCCAGCGCGGCCTCGTCGAGCGCGGCGAATTCATCGGGTTTGCCGACTTCGCTCAAGCGGATGCGCGACAGCTTGACCGCCAGGCGCGGAAACACCGACAGCTCGATCGGGCCGTCGATGACCAGCGAGCGGTCGCGGTGCGTCTTCATCCAGTCCACCGCCACGCCCTTGTAGCGGTTGGCGTCGAAGGTCATGACCAGCCAGGTGGCGGCGGCGACCAGCACCAGCAGCAGGCCGATCAGAGCGAATAACAGGCGACGCACCCAAACAGGCATTCGATGACTCCATGTGAAGGGCGAAATTGTGCCCTTGCTCGTGCGCAGCGGGGAATCCGCGCTGCCTACAATGAAAGCCAATGAAACCAAAACACTTCGATGTGCTGGTGCGCGGCTCGGGCATCGTCGGCCAGAGCCTCGCGTTGTCGCTGGCGCGCGCCGGAGCACAGGTGGCGCTGCGGCCCGACCCACTGCACAGCGTGGGCTCGCCCGACGTGCGGGCCTACGCGCTCAACGCGGCCTCGGTGGCGCTGCTGCGTGGCCTGAAGGTGTGGGACGCTCTGCCGCCGCACGCCGCCACCGCGGTGCACGACATGCACATCGAAGGCGACGCGCCAGGGGCGGCGCTCGACTTCTCCGCCTGGGAGCAGCGTGTCGGCGAACTGGCCTGGATCGTCGACGCCGCGGTGCTGGAACGCCAGCTCGCGTCGGCCATCCAGTTCGCGCCGCATGTCACGGTGACCACGGCGCAGGTGCAGGCAACGCTGACGGCGCTGTGCGAAGGCAAGGCTTCGGCCTCGCGCGAGGCTTTGGGCGTGCGCTTCGAACGCAAGGACTACGGGCACCGGGCGATCGCCGCGCGCCTGACTGCGAACCGGCCGCACCAGAACATCGCGCGCCAGTGGTTTCGCTCGCCCGACGTGCTGGCGCTGCTGCCGTTCGACACGCCGCAGCCGCAGGCCTCGTATGCGCTGGTCTGGTCGCTGCCGAACGAGCGCGCCGACGCCTTGCTGGCGATGGACGAGCGGGCGTTCGAGCAGGCCCTGATGGACGCGACGGCGGGCGCTGCCGGCGAACTCGAGCTCGCCTCGCCGCGCGCCGCCTGGCCGTTGATGCGTGCCCAGGCGAGCGCCTGGTGCGGGCCCGGCTGGGTGCTGCTCGGCGACGCCGCGCACGTGGTGCATCCGCTGGCCGGGCAGGGGCTCAACCTGGGCCTGGCCGACGTGACGGCGCTCACGCGCGTGATCGCCGAGCGCGAACCCTGGCGCGAGCTGGGTGACGAGAAGCTGCTGCGCCGCTACGCCCGGGCGCGGCTTGTGCCGACTTGGGCGATGGGTGAACTGACCGAGGGGTTGTTGGGGCTTTTTGCACACGATCTGCCGGCGCTGCGGGAACTTCGCAACCGCGGGCTGACTCTGGTTAACCATCTCAGCCCCGTGAAGCGGTGGCTCACCTCCCGCGCGCTGGATTCCTGAAAGGCCACCATGGCATTCCCGCAGTACCGTTTTCGCCATTGGGCCCTTGCGCTGTGCGCCGCCGCCTTGACCCAGGGCGCCTTCGCCGACGATGCCGCCATCCGCAAGAACATCGCCGAGCGCCTGCCCGATTTCCCGAAGATCGACGAGATCAGCAAGACCCCGGTCCCCGGCCTGTACGAGATCCGCATCGGCACCGACGTGTTCTACACCGATGAGCTGGGCAATCACCTGATCGAAGGGCAGCTGATCGACACCAAGACCCGCCAAAACCTCACCGAGGCGCGTGTCGCCAAGCTCACCGCGATCGACTTCTCGTCGCTGCCGCTGCAGGACGCCATCGTCTGGAAGCAAGGCACCGGCGCCCGCAAGATCGCCGTGTTCGCCGATCCGAACTGCGGCTACTGCAAGAAGTTCGAGCGCGAATTGCAGCAGGTGAAGGACGTGACGGTCTACACCTTCCTGTTCCCCATCCTCGGCGGCGATTCGCCCGACAAGGCGCGCAACATCTGGTGCGCCAAGGACAGCACCAAGGCCTGGCGCGATTGGATGCTCGATGGCGCGGCGCCGCCGCGCCTGATGGGGCAGTGCGATGCGTCGGCGCTGCGGCGCAATGTGTTGTTGGGACAAAAGCACAAGGTCAACGGCACGCCGGCGCTGGTGTTCGAAGACGGGCGGCGCGTGCCCGGCGCGATGAGCGTCGAACAGATCGAGAAGCAGTTGCTCGTGAGCCGCAAGGCTAGTTAAGCACGCTGCAGGGCAGCAATCGCGGGTGGGGCGGGCAAGGCGACAATCGCGTTGCCCCCGACGACGCCGCTGCCCGATGATTTCCTACCGCATTGACATTGCCGACGCGAACGCCCACCTGTTTCGCGTCACGCTGACGATCCCGCAACCCGCTGCCCGGCAGCGCGTCAGTCTTCCGGTCTGGATTCCCGGCAGCTACCTGGTGCGCGAGTTCGCACGCCATCTGTCGGCGCTGGAGGCCAGGCAGGGAGCGCGAGCGGTGCCGCTGGTGCAGATCGACAAGGCGACGTGGGAGGCCGAGTGCACGGGGCGCGCGGCGCTTGCGGTGAGCTGCCTTGTCTATGCCTTCGACAGCTCGGTGCGAACGGCATTCCTCGACGCCCAGCGCGGCTTCTTCAACGGCACCAGCCTGTGCCTGCGCGTCGAAGGGCGTGAGGCCGAATCGCATCGACTCGAAATGCGCGAGCTGCCGCGCGGCTGGCAGGTGGTGACGGCGATGCACCCGGTCGAGCCCGATGCCGCGGGCCGCTGGGCGTTCGAAGCGGCGAACTACGACGAGCTGGTCGATCACCCGGTGGAACTGGGCCGCTTCTGGCGGGGCCGGTTCAAGGCGCACGGCGTGCCGCACGAACTGGTGGTGGCCGGTGCGCTGCCGGACTTCGATGGCGATCGCCTGCTGGCCGATGCGCAACGTATTTGCGAAACGGCGGTCGCGTTCTGGCACGACAGCAAGCGCGCGCCGTTCGATCGCTATCTGTTCATATTGAATGCCGTCGACGACGGCTACGGCGGCCTGGAACACCGCGCCAGCACCGCGCTGATCGCGGCGCGCCGCGACCTCCCGCAGCGTGGCAAGAGCGACAGCAGCGACGCCTATGTCACCTTGCTCGGGCTGATCAGCCATGAGTACTTCCACACCTGGAACGTCAAGCGCCTGAAGCCGCGCGACTTCGAGCGCTACGACTACGCCCGTGAGAACTACACCGAGTTGCTGTGGTTCTTCGAGGGCTTCACCTCCTACTACGACGACCTGCTGCTGCTGCGCGCAGGCCTGATCGACAACGCGCGCTACCTCAAGCTGCTGGCCAAGACGATCACCGGGGTGCAGGGCACTCCCGGGCGCAAGGTGCAAAACGTGGCGCAGGCGAGCTTCGACGCCTGGGTGAAGTACTACCGCGGCGACGAGAACACGCCCAACGCCACGGTCAGCTACTACACCAAGGGCGCGTTGGTGGCGCTGGCGCTGGACCTCACGCTGCGCGCCGAGAACGGCTCGCTCGACGAGGTGATGCGTGCACTGTGGGCGCGCAGCGCCGGTGGCCCCATCACCGAGGCCGACATCGCGCAGGTGCTGCACGACGTGGCCGGCCGTTCGTTCGCCGCCGAGCTGCGCGACTGGGTGCACGGCACCGACGATCTGCCGCTGCAACCGCTGCTTGAGCGCTTTGCGGTGCAGTGGCAGGCGCAAGCGCCCACGCTGGCGCAGCGCCTGGGCCTGCGCGTGAGCGAGAGTGCGCTCACCGGCGTGAAGGTGACGAACGTGCTGCGCGGCGGCGCGGCGGAACAGGCCGGCGTGTCCACCGGCGATGAACTGCTGGCGGTGGACGGCTGGCGCATTCGCCGCGTCGACGACGCGCAGCGCCTGTTGAAGCCCGGCTCGACGGCGCCGCTGCTGCTGTCGCGCGACCAGCGCCTGATGACGGTGCCGCTCGCTTGCCCCAAGGGTGACGCCGCGGTGGGCAGCGTGTTGCTCAGCGTCGAGGCCAAGCCGTCGCGTACGGCCGCCGCACTGCGCAAGGCATGGCTCACCGGCTGAGCCTGCGCGACGCGGGCGCGGCAGCGCTGGTGCTCGCCGTGATCGCCGTGCATGGCTGCATCGCCAACCGCGTTGCCGAGCTGATTGCCGAGTTCGGCGAGGTTCACGCCATGCCGCCGCGCATAGCGGTCGCCTACGTGCGCGAGATGCAGCCGAGCGCGCCGCCGGCCGTGGCAGCAACCCCGCCCCGGCCCGCGCGTACGCCGAAGCGGCGTGCCCCGGCGGCGGCACCTGCGGTCTCGCCGGCGGCCTCCGCCCCGGTGCAGGACGTGCCGCTTGCCGAGCCGGTGAGCGAGGCGCTGCTGGATCTGCCGCCCAAGCCCGCGCCGACCGCGGCATCGGCCCCCGCCAGCGCCGTCGAGTCGCCGCCGGCCGCCCCCGAGGCCGCGGCGTCGGCGCCGAAAGACGAGTTCGAGTGGCCCGTGTCGACGCGGTTGAGCTACGTGCTCACCGGCAACTACCGGGGCGAGATCCACGGCAGCGGCGAGGTCGAATGGGTGCGCGTCGGCATGCGCTACCAGGTGCACCTGGACGTGATCGTCGGCCTGCCGTTCCTGCCGCTGCTGTCGCGCCACATGACGAGCGAAGGCGAGCTCACGCCGGCGGGGCTGGTGCCGCAGCGCTATGACGAGGACAGCAAGATCGGCTTCGGCGAGCGGCGCCGGCTGACGATGTTCTTCGAGCCCGACGCGGTTGTGCTGCCCAACGGCCAGCGGCGCGAACGCTGGCCGGGCGTGCAAGACACCGCGAGCCAGTTCGTGCAACTGACCTACCTGTTCACCACGCAGCCGCAGCTGCTCGCGCCGGGCGCCACGATCGATGTGCCGCTCGCCCTGCCGCGCAACGTGGACCGCTGGGTCTACGACGTGCTCGACAGCGAAACGCTGTACACGCCCTTCGGTCCGCTGGACGGCGTGCACCTGAAGCCGCGCCGCGTGGCGCAGCGCGGCGGCGACCTGACGGCGGAGATCTGGTTCGCCCCCAGCCTGCATTACCTGCCGGTGCGCATCCGCATCCAGCAGGACGCCGAGACCTTCATCGACTTGATGATCAAACGCCGGCCGCAGCTGGCGGCGCCGAAGTAGACGGGGCCGGTCAGGTGCCCGGCGGCAGGAAGCGTTCGCTGAAATCGTCGGCGACGGCATTGCCGCGCGTGTTGCGCAGAATTTCGCGGGCGATCTCCAGCGAGTGGCGCAGCTCTTCCCACGTGTGCGCCTTCTCCATGCGTATGGACACCGCCTCGGCCACCGGCCCCACCGCCTCGGTCAGCATGCGGATGGCCTTGCGCCGCACGTCGTCGAGCGCGCGCTGGCCGGCGGCGGCGGCTTGGGCCGCGGCGGCCGGTGCCTGCGGCGCCGGTGTGGCCGGGCGTGCCGGCGTGATGGAGATGGCTTCGATGTAGCCGTCGTCGAGCAGCGACTTCAACGCGGCTTCCGGCTCAGTCTGAATCAACTTGCGCAGGTCATCGTCGTTGCGCTTGCCGTCGACCATGATCAGCGCGCTGCGCAGGCGGGGCGCCAGGTGATGGGCCCGCGTCTCGATTTCGGCGAGACCCTTTTCGGTCTTGCGATAGACGGATGGCATGGCGTTCCCGGCCGGGTTCCTTTGTTCAGCGTTGAAGCATAGCGATTCAAGCGGGTTTGCGAACTGGGTGTGCACCCGAATCTACAGCGACCCAATCGTATAGTTGCCAACTATATTTCACCGGAGGCGGCCATGAGCTACGAATTCATTCTCACCGAAGTGCGCGGCAGTGCCGAACGCAAGACGGGCCTGATCACGCTGAACCGGCCCAAGCAGCTCAATGCGCTGAACGACAGCCTGATGAACGAACTGGGCGACGCGATGAAGGCGTTCGACGCCGACGAGGGCATCGGCTGCATCGTCATCACCGGCAGCGAAAAGGCCTTCGCCGCCGGTGCCGACATCGGCGCGATGGCCAGCTGGAGCTACATGGATGTCTACAAGAGCGACTACATCACGCGCAACTGGGAGACCATCCGCTCGATACGCAAGCCGGTGATCGCCGCGGTGGCGGGATTTGCGCTCGGCGGCGGCTGTGAACTGGCGCTGATGTGCGATTTCATCATTGCCGCCGACACGGCACGCTTCGGCCAGCCCGAGATCAAGCTCGGCATCATTCCCGGCGCCGGCGGCACGCAGCGCCTGCCGCGCGCGATCAGCAAGGCCAAGGCGATGGACCTGGTGCTGACCAGCCGCATGATGGACGCCGCCGAGGCCGAGCGTGCCGGCCTGGTGTCACGCGTGGTCGGCGCCGCCGAGTTGCTCGACGTGGCGCTCACCGCGGCCCAGACCATCTGCGAGTTCAGCGGGCCGAGCGTGATGATGGCCAAGGAATGCGTCAACCGTGCCTACGAAGGTCCACTCGCCGAGGGCATCCAGTTCGAGCGCCGCATGTTCCATTCGCTGTTCGCGACCGAGGACCAGAAGGAAGGCATGGAGGCGTTTGTCGCCAAGCGCAAACCGATGTTCAAGCAGCGCTGATCAGCTCACGCCATGTCGTACCGGCGAACGCCGGTACCCACGCTTCCAATGCTCGCCACCAGTGGATACCGGCGTGCGCCGGTATGACAAGTCCCACCGTTGCTGTCATACCGGCGAACGCCGGTATCCACTGCTACCCGCTGCCCAGAATGTCGCCATACAAGTCGCGCCAATCCGGATTGACGGACTCGATCAGCTCAACCTTCCACGCGCGTTTCCACTCCTTGAGCTGCCTCTCCCGCGTGACCATGGCTTGGGCGCTTTCGTGTTGCTCGAACCAGACCAATTGATCGACGCCGTACCTGAGTGTGAAGCCGGCGACCGCACCCACCTTGTGTTGGTAGACACGCTTGACAAGTTCGCTTGTGGCGCCGATGTAGAGCGTGCCATTGCGCCCGCTGGCCATGATGTAGACGCAAAACGCTTTGGTCATGGGAGTGAGTGTGCAACGCGTGGATCCCGGCGTTCGCCGGGATGACGGACCCGAACCCAGTTTGTCATCCCGGCGAACGCCGGGATCCACTGCCCGAAGGCTCGCCAGCGTTCGCCGAACCCGTCAGGGCTGCACCCAATGCGCCGGGCCGTGGCCGAAGATCGCGCGGCGGTGGCCCTCAGCGCCGAGTTCCAGCCAGTCGAGCGTGTCGAGTGTGGCCGTGATGACCGCGAACTGGACCAGCGGCACCAGATCGTGCGCGGGCACGGTCAGCGGGGTGCCGGGCGGCAATGGCGACAAGTAGTCGCGTGCACCCGGCGTGAGCTTGATGCGCGCCCAGCGCGACGACAGCGCCAGGCCCGAGGTCTCGACCGACAGCGTGGCGCGGCAGCGCAGTTGCCACTCGAGCACCGGCGACCACAGCACCAGCGTGGCCTGCGGGCAGGCCGCAATCTGCGCCACCTTGGCCGAGCGCGCATCGGTGTAGATCAGCAGCTCGCGGCGTGCCACGTCGAGCTCGCGCAGCACGACGGTGCGGGCATCGGCGTAGCCGTCACCCTGGGTGGCGAGCGTGGCGGTGCGCCAGGCGTGATCGGGCTTGACGACGGCGCTTTCGAGCTCACGCCAGATCGCGGCTTCGATCGCCTCGAGCGATGTGAGCCTCTCGGTCATTTCAGTCGGCACCGATGTTGGGAGCACGGAGCGAAGCGAACGCGACCCATCAAGCCACTCCCAAAGCCCGGGTCTCCCGGGCCAACGGGAGGCGCCCCCTTCGGGGGGCAGGAGCGAAGCGACGTGGGGGCCAACATTCAACTCTCCTTGCGAAGCGACGGGAACAGGATCACGTCGCGGATGCTGGGGCTGTCGGTCAGCAGCATGATCAGCCGGTCGATGCCGATGCCGCAGCCGCCGGTGGGCGGCATGCCGTACTCGAGCGCGCGGATGAAGTCGGCGTCGTAGTACATCGCTTCCTCGTCGCCGGCATTCTTGTTGGCGACCTGCGACATGAGGCGCGCCGCCTGGTCTTCGGCGTCGTTCAACTCGGAGAAGCCGTTGGCGTATTCGCGCCCGGTGATGAAGAGCTCGAAGCGTTCCGTGATCGCCGGGTTGCTGTCCGATGCGCGGGCCAGCGGCGACACCTCGACGGGATAGTCGATGATGAAGGTGGGCTGCCAGAGCTTGGCTTCGACCGCCGCCTCGAACAACCCGAACTGCAGTTCGGGCAGACTCCAGTGCGCCGGCGCTTCCTCGCCCAGCGCCTTCAGCCGCTCGCGCAGCGCATGGGCGTCGCCGGCTTCGACTTCACTCAGGCCCGCGTGCACGACCAGCGCGTCGCGTACCGACAGGCGCGCGAACGGCCGGTCCAGATCGACCGTCTTGCCGGCGTAGCTGAGCGTCGCCGACCCGGTGGCCATGCGTGCCGCGTGGCGCAGCACGCTCTCGGTGAAGTCCATCAGGTCGTGGTGGTTCCAGTACGCGGCGTAGAACTCCATCATCGTGAATTCGGGGTTGTGCCGAACCGAGATGCCTTCGTTGCGGAAGCTGCGGTTGATCTCGAACACGCGCTCGAAGCCGCCGACGATCAGGCGCTTCAGGTACAGCTCGGGCGCGATGCGCAGGAACATCTGCTGGTCGAGCGCGTTGTGGTGCGTGACGAAGGGCTTGGCGTTCGCACCACCCGGAATCGGGTGCAGCATCGGCGTCTCGACCTCGAGGAAACCGTGCTCGACCATGAAGTTGCGGATCGAGCTGACGGCCTTGCTGCGTGCGATGAAGCGGGTGCGCGAGTCTTCGTCGGTCATCAGGTCGACGTAGCGCTGGCGGTACTTCTGCTCCTGGTCGGTAAGCCCGTGGAACTTCTCCGGCAGCGGCCGCAGGCTCTTGGTCAGCAGCCGCAGCGTGGTCACGCGCACCGACAGCTCGCCGGTCTTGGTCTTGAACAGCAGCCCTTCGGCACCGATGATGTCGCCGAGGTCCCAGTGCTTGAAGGCGTCGTACGCCGCGTCGCCGAGCGCGTCCTTGGTGACGAAGAGCTGAATGCGCCCGGTCGCGTCCTGCAGCGTGCCGAAGCTGGCCTTGCCCATCACGCGCTTGAGCATCATGCGGCCGGCCACGACGACGTTCACCGCCTGCGGTTCGAGTTCCTCGTTCGACTCATCGCCATGCTGGCGGATCAGGTCGACCGCACGGTGTTTCGGCTTGAAATCGTTCGGAAAGGCCACGCCTTGCAGCCGGATCGCGGCGAGTTTCTCGCGGCGTTCGGCGATGAGCTGGTTGTCGTCGGTGGCGGGCGCGGTCTGTGCAGAGTCGGACATGAAGGGGTGTCTGGACGGTGATGTTTGATGCAATTTTAGGCGGTCAGGTCGGGCCCGCCCCGCGCCGGCAGGGCGCGCCGCTAAAATCGACCGCTTTGCCAGCCGCAGCGCCCCCGCCGCCTCCCTGCATGAATCCCATTGCCGCCCCCGCCCCGTGGCCCGTCGTCGGCCGCAAGATCCGCTTTGCGGTGGTTGGCTGCGGCCGCATCTCGAAGAACCACTTCCAGTCGCTCGGCAAGCATGGCGAGCGGGCTGAACTGGTGGCGGTGTGCGACACCGACGCCACAGCGCTCGCCGGCGCGGTGGCGGCCACCGGTGCGCGCGGCTTTGCTTCGCTGCAGGAGCTGCTGGCGCACAGCGACGCTGACGTGGTGGTGCTCGCCACGCCGAGCGGGCTGCACTCGCAACAGGCCGTCGAGGCGGCACGCGCCGGCCGCCATGTGCTCAGCGAGAAGCCGATGGCGACCAAGTTCGAGGAAGGCCAGGCGATGGTGCGCGCGTGCCGCGACGCCGGCGTGAAGCTCTTCGTCGTCAAGCAGAACCGCCTGAACGCAACCGTCCAGCTGGTCAAGCGTGCGATCGACCAGGGCCGCTTCGGGCGCATCTACCTCAGCACCGTCAACGTGTTCTGGACCCGCCCGCAAAGCTACTACGATGCCGCCCGCTGGCGCGGCCGCTGGGACCTGGATGGTGGCGCGTTCATGAACCAGGCCAGCCACTACGTCGACCTGCTCGACTGGCTGGTCGGTCCGGTCGACAGCGTGCATGCCTACACCGCCACGCTGGCGCGCGACATCGAGGCCGAAGACACCGGCGTGATGAGCGTGCGGCTGCGCCACGGCGGCCTCGGCTCGATCAACGTGACGATGCTCACCTACCCGAAGAACATGGAAGGCAGCATCACGATCCTCGGCGAGCGCGGCACGGTGCGCATCGGCGGCACGGCGGTCAACAAGATCGAGCATTGGGAGTTCGACACGCCGCACGAAGACGATGCGAAGGTCGCCGGCGCCAGCTACGGCACCGAGAGCGTCTACGGCCCCGGTCACCCGCTGTACTACGACAACGTGATCAACACCTTGCGCGGCGAGGCGCACGCCGAGGTCGACGGCTACGAGGGCCTGCGCTCGCTCGAAGTGCTGATCGCGGCCTACCGTTCGGCGCGTGACGGGCAGCGCGTCGGCCTGCCGCTGGTGTTCTGAGCATGGGCTACTGGGCACACGCCAGCGCCATCGTCGACGACGGTGCGCAGCTCGGCGAGGGCACCAAGGTCTGGCACTTCTGCCATGTCTCGGCGGGCGCAACCATCGGTGCACGCTGCGCGCTCGGTCAGAACGTGTTCGTCGGCAACGACGTGCTGATCGGCGACAACGTGCGCATCCAGAACAATGTGTCGGTCTACGACGCGGTGACGCTCGAAGACGACGTGTTCTGCGGCCCGAGTATGGTGTTCACCAATGTGTTCAACCCGCGCGCCGCGGTGCCGCGCAAGAGCGAGTACCGGCGCACGCGGGTCAAGCGCGGCGCGACCTTGGGAGCCAACTGCACGATCGTCTGCGGCACGACGATCGG
>JBGQEX010000059.1:0-21323 GCA_041496605.1 Piscinibacter sp. | reverse complement strand
GTGGAGCGAGGCCAGCTGCGCGAGCGCCTCGAAGCGCACGGATGGGACGGCGACTGGTACCGCCGCGCCTACTTCGACGACGGCACGCCGCTCGGATCGGCGCGCAACATCGAGTGCCAGATCGACTCGATCGCGCAGAGCTGGTCGGTGCTGTCGGGTGTGGCCGAGCCCGAGCGCGCAACGCGCGCAATGGATGCGCTGGCGACGCGGCTGGTGCGCAGCGAGCCGGGCCTGGTGCAATTGCTCGACCCGCCGTTCGACCGGCTCGGCCCCAACCCGGGCTACATCAGCGGTTATGTGCCGGGCGTGCGCGAGAACGGCGGCCAGTACACCCACAGTGCGATCTGGGCCACGATGGCCTTCGCCGCGCTCGGCGACCGCGAGCGTGCGTGGCAGCTGATGGACATCATCAACCCGCTGCACCATTGGCGCACCGCGGGCGAGGTCGATGTCTACAAGGTCGAACCTTATGTCGTCTCGGCCGACGTCTACAGCGTGCCGCCGCACACGGGCCGCGGCGGCTGGAGCTGGTACACCGGATCGGCGGGCTGGATGTACCGGCTGATCCTCGAATCGCTGCTCGGCGTGCAGTTGGAGACGACGCAAGACGGCGCGCGGCTGCACATCACGCCGTGCCTGCCGGCCGACTGGCCGGGCTTCACCCTCGACTACCGCTTCCGCGATACCCCCTACCGCATCGAGGTGGTTCAGAACGCAGCCGTGCCCGGCGTGACGCTGGACGGCATGGAACAGGCCGGCATGGACGTGCCGCTGGTGGACGACGGCAAGCGGCACCAGGTCGCAGTGCGGCTCGCGGTGCTGGCGCCCGCGAGCGTGCCGAGCACCACGGCGTGGGACGTCGTGGCCGCGCAGAAGTGAGGGCGCGGCGCGCTACCACGTTTAGGACATCCTTGAACCAGCAGTGGGGAGATTGCGTTTCGTCAGAATCGGGATCCACCGACACTCGATCGAGTTCGCAATGACACCTGTGTCCCCGTCTTCCCCGAGAGTGCTGCCATGAGCACGCTGTGGCGCAGCGTGCGGCAGGGCCTCGCGCGGCTGCGCGAGGCGATCCGGCATGCATGGCGGCGACTTTGGCGGCACGACGTGTCGCCCACGCCGACGGCAGCCGCCGGCCCGAGTGCCGGCGCGGTCGAACCGTTGCCGCCGCAACTCCAGGTCGATGCGCCACGCCGGTTCGACGCGGCGCCCGTGGCGACAACCGAAGGCGTCCGCGCCAGCGTGTTCCTGGCCGGCAGGTTCACCAACGATGCCGGGACGCGCGACTACAAGCTCTTCATTCCCGGCGTGCCCGGCGCGGCACCGCTGCCGCTGCTGGTCATGCTGCACGGTTGCAAGCAGAACCCCGACGACTTCGCCGCCGGCACGCGCATGAACCTGTTGGCGCAAGAGCAGCCGTGCGTCGTGCTTTACCCGGCGCAGGACGCGGCGGCCAACAAATGGCGCTGCTGGAACTGGTTTCGCCACCACGACCAGCGGCGCGAGCGCGGCGAGCCGTCGATCATCGCCGGCATGACGCGCCACATCATCGCGACCTGCGCCGTCGACCCGCGGCGCGTCTATGTTGCCGGCCTGTCGGCGGGCGCGGCCATGGCGTCGATCATGACCAACGCCTATCCCGAGCTCTACGCGGCCGCGGGCATCCATTCCGGCTTGCCGCACGCCGCCGCCCACGATCTCATCTCCGCGCTCACCGCCATGCGGCGGGGGCCGTCGGTGCGTTTCGGGCCGAGCGGGGCCATCCCGGAGCAGCGTGCCGTGCCGACCATCGTGTTCCACGGCGACCGCGACACCACCGTGCACCCGAGCAATGGCGACGACGTGATCGAACAGGCGCGCTCCTCCTGGAGCGACGCCGCCGACGGCGCCGATGCGGCCAGCGGCGACGTCATCGTCGAACAGGGCCAGGTGCCGGGCGGACATGCCTTCACGCGCACGATCCACCGTGACGCCGCGGGCCGCTGCGACGCCGAACACTGGCTCGTTCACGGCTCCGGCCACGCCTGGTCGGGCGGCAGCGCGAGCGGCTCGTACACCGACCCGAGCGGGCCCGATGCGTCACGCGAGATGCTGCGCTTCTTCGCCGAACACCCGCGGGGCGATTGACGCTGCGCCCCCTCACCCCAACCCTCTCCCCCGAGTACGGGGGAGAGGGGGCCGAAACGCTCCCTCTCCCGCTTGCGGGAGAGGGCTGGGGTGAGGGTGTTCGCGGGCTGCAAATGCATTGAGCCCGCACTCGTCACTGATCAGCACCGCGCTTGCGCTCGCCGTAGTCGCCGAACGGCGCGTCGCGCTCGCGCACCGCGTTGCGCCAGCCGACCGCTTTGGCGCACGCGACCGTGATGGTGTTGAACTGCTCGGGGCGGGCCAGCACGATGCTGTGCACCGCGCCGTCGTTCTCGATGCGCAAGCTGGTGAAGCTGTTCATGCGTTGGCTCTCCTTTGATCTGGTGCATGCCTGGCACCGCATCGGACGACCGATAATCCGTCCCGCTCGCGTCGTGCAAGTTGGCAGGAGACAAGACAGTGGTGCGCGTTTGGTTGTTCTTCTCGGCGACCGTGTTGGGCCTGGTGGCCATCGCGTGGGCCAACGACGTGGTCACGCTGCAAGGCGAGCGCACCGTGTACACCGCCGGCTGCGAGCGCGGCGCGTGGCAAGGCATGCATTGCACCGGCACGATGGTGGCGGCGCAGCGCTACCGCTTCCGCGCATTGCAGCCGCATCGCGAGGTGGTGTTCTGGACGGTGGGGTCCACCGAGCCGTCGGGCAAGTTCACCGACTGCACGGTGGACGACGGCCGCAACTGGTCGTGCAGGCCCAGCGCCGACGCCGCGCGCGCCGTCACACGCGCGATGGCGCATGGCAGCCCGGTGCCCGATGCGGCCAGCCTCGCGCTGCCGTTCCGGCCGGTCACGAAATGGCACTGGATGCTGCTTCGCTACGGGCTGTCGCTGGGCAGCGACGCGAACGGCTGAGCGGCTTCGAATCGCCGGCGCGGCCATCACTCGAAACTGCCGTGGCGCCCGGCGCCTTGCGCGAAGCGTGCGGCGCCCACCTGTGTCTCGCCGGACGCGAGGGTTTCCAGGCCATGCCTCAGCTCGTTGCGCATCGCCGCGTCTTCAGTCAGACCCCACTGCTCCAGCACCGACAGGCGGTCATGGCGCAGGCAGGTCTGCGGGAACGCGGCCATCTCCTCGGCCAGCGTCGTCGCCACCGCGAGCGCCTGGCCGGGTGGCGCGACGCGGTTGGCCAGTCCCATGGCCAGTGCTTCCGCGGCGGGCACCGGGCGCCCGGTGAGGATCAGATCGAGCGCGCGTGACTGGCCGATCAAGCGTGCGAGCCGCACCGTGCCGCCGTCGACCAGCGGCACGCCGAAGCGGCGACAGAAGATGCCGAGCACCGCGTTGTCCGCCATCACGCGCAGATCGCACCACAGCGCGAGCTCCATGCCGCCGGCCACCGCATGGCCTTCGATGGCGGCGATGACCGGTTTGCGCAAGCGCATGCGCGTCGGGCCCATCGGGGCGTCGCCGTGCTCGCGCACACGGTCGGTTTCGCCTGCGCCGAAGGCGTTCAGGTCGGCGCCGGCGCAGAAGGTCTGGCCGGCGCCCTGCAGGATCGCGACGAAGGCGTCGTCATCGGCCTCGAAGCGCCGAAAGGCATCGGCCAGCGCGCCGGCCGTGGCGGCGTCGACGGCATTGCGACGTTGCGGGCTGTCGATGGTCACCACGGCGACGCGGCCGCTGCGTTGGTAGGACACTTGCATCACGGTGGTTCTCCCGGTTCGGTCGGCGGCTCTCAAGAAACAAACCCGTTCGGGCTGAGGTATCGAAGCCCCACTCGTTGCCCGCGCCGCTCACCCTTCGATACCTCAGGGCGAACGGAACTCGGTTTCTTCGCGAACGCCCAATCCGCGTGCGGGGCTGGGGGCTCAGTAGTGCGGCTGGCGGTGTCGTAGCGTTTGCAGCACGGCATCGTTCAATGCGAAGCCCGCGCCGTGCGTTGCCGCCAACTGCGCCGCGCGCGCCGCGAAGGCATCGATGCCCATGCCATAAATGAACTGCAGCGCACCGCCGGTCCACGCCGGAAAGCCGATGCCGAAGATCGATCCGATGTTGGCGTCGTGCACCGTCGTCACCACGCCTTCGTGCAGGCAGCGCGCGGTCTCGATGGCCTGCCGGTAGAGCAAGCGGTCCTTGAGCTCGGCGATGTCCCACGCCAGCGTCGGGCGCTCGAACAGCGGCTTCAGTTGCGGCCACAGGTGCTTTTTGCCGCTCGCCGGGTAGTCATAGAAACCGCCACCGGCCGCGCGGCCCGCGCGCTTGTGTTCCTTGACCATCAGCTCGACCAGCAACTCGCCGGGGCCGGCGACGTAGCTCTTGCCGTCGGCGGCGAAGTCGGCGCGCGTCTGCTCGAGCACGTGCACCGACAGGCTGAGCGCCGTCTCGTCGAGCACCGCCAACGGGCCGACCGGCATGCCGGCCTGGATGCCGGCGTTCTCGATCACCGCGGCGGGAACACCCTCGGCGAGCATCGCCGCGCCCTCCATCACGAAGCTGCCGAACACGCGGCTGGTGAAGAAGCCGCGCGAGTCGTTGACGACGATCGGCACCTTGCCGATCGCCTGCACGTAGTCGAACGCCCGCGCCACGGTTTCATCGTCGGTCTGCCGGCCGCGAATGATCTCGACCAGCTTCATCTTGTCGACCGGCGAGAAGAAATGGATGCCGATGAACTTCTCGGGCCGCGCACTCGCGCCCGCGAGACCGCTGATCGGCAGCGTCGAGGTGTTGGAGGCGAACACGCCGGTGGCGAAGCCGTCGGCTGCGGCAAGCATGGTCTCGGCGTCCCGCGTGACGCGGGCCTTCAGCTCGCGCGACTCGAACACCGCCTCGATGATCAGGTCGCAGCCCCGCAGGTCGGCGTCGCGCTCGCTCGGCGTGATGCGCGCGAGCACGGCGTCTTGCTCGGCGACGCTCATGCGGCCCTTGGCCACGCGTGCCGCGGCGAGTTGCCGGCTGAGCGCCTTGCCGGCTTCGGCCTTGGCCAGGCTCACGTCCTTCAACACCGTCGCGATGCCGCGCGACGCGTTGGCCCAGGCGATGCCCGCACCCATCATGCCGGCGCCCAGCACGCCGACCTTCAGCGGCTGGCTGCGCGGCACGTCCTTGGGCCGCGACTGGCCCGACTTGATGGCGTTCAGATCGAAGAAGAAGGCGCTGATCATCGAACGTGCGTTCACGCCGCAGGCCAGGCGCGCCAGTGCGCGGCTCTCGATGCGCAGCGCCGTGTCGAAGTCGACCAGTGCGCCTTCGGCCATCACCGCCAGCGCCGCTTCGGGCGCCGGGTACAGGCCGCGCGTGGTCTTGCGCAGCATGGCCGGTGCCACCGTCAGCGCCGCCGCGACCTTTGGGTTGGCCGGCGTGCCGCCGGGCATCTTGTAGTTCTTGTCGTCCCACGGTTGCTGGGCGCTCGGGTGTTCGGCGATCCACGCGAGCGCGCGTTCGCGCAACTGGGAGGCGTCGGCCACCAATTCGTGCACGAGCCCGAGTTCGAGCGCTTCGCGCGCGCCGAAGGTCTTGCCTTCGAGCACATACGGCTGCGCGCCCATCAGCCCGAGCAGGCGCGTCATCTTGGTCACGCCGGACGCGCCGGGGATCAGCCCCAGCGTGACTTCCGGCAAGCCGAATTGCGCGCGACCGTCGTCGACCGCGACGCGGTGGTGGGCGGCCAGCGCCACCTCCCAGCCGCCGCCGAGTGCGGTGCCGTTGAGGCAGGCGACGACCGGTTTGCCCAGCGTTTCAAGCGTGCGGAAGTTGCGCTTGATGCGTTCGATCTCGGTGAACATGCGTGGCGCGTCGGCCGCCGTGAGGCGCATCAGTCCTTTCAGGTCGGCGCCGGCAAAGAAGGTGCTCTTGGCCGACGCGAGCACGATGCCCTTGATGCGCGCGACGTCGCCGACGACCGTGGCGACGACGTCGGACAGGTCGTCCTGCCAGGCCAGCGACATCGTGTTGACCGGCGAGCCGGCCGCGTCGAAGGTGATCGTGGCAACGCCGTCGGCATCGAGTTGGTAGTGCAGGGTCTGCATGCTCAGATTCTTTCGACAATGGTGGCAATGCCCATGCCGCCGCCGACGCACAAGGTGGCCAGGCCGTAGCGCAGCTTGCGCCGGTGCAGTTCATCGATCAGCGTGCCGAGGATCATCGCGCCGGTGGCGCCGAGCGGATGGCCCATTGCGATGGCGCCGCCGTTGACGTTCACCTTCTCGTGCGGCACGCCCAGCTCCTTCATGAAGCGCATCACGACCGCGGCGAAGGCCTCATTGACCTCGAACAAATCGATCTGCTCGATGCCGAGTCCGGCCTTGGCGAGCGCCTTGCGCGTGGCCGGCATCGGGCCGGTCAGCATGATCGTCGGGTCGGCGCCCGACAGCGCGGTGGCCACGATGCGCGCGCGTGGCGTGAGGCCGAACTCGCGGCCCTTGGCCTCGGAGCCGATGAGCACCGCCGCCGCCCCGTCGACGATGCCCGACGAGTTGCCGGCATGGTGCACATGCTCGATGCGCTCGACCTGCGGGTAGTGCTTGATGGCCACCGCGTCGAAGCCCATCGCACCGAGCTGCTCGAACGCGGGCTTCAACGCGCTCAAGCCCTCGAGCGTGCTGCGCGGCTTGATGAACTCGTCGTGGTCGAGCAGGGTCTGGCCGAGGAAGTCTTTCACCGGCACCAGCGAGCGGGCGAAGAAGCCGTCGGCACTGGCCTTCGCGGCGCGGCGCTGCGATTCGAGCGCGAAGGCGTCGACGTCGCCGCGGCCAAAGCCTTCGAGCGTGGCGATCAGGTCGGCACCGATGCCTTGCGGCACGAAATCGGTGGCCATGTTCGTTTCGGGGTCCTGCGCCCAGGCGCCGCCGTCGGAGCCGATGGGCACGCGCGACATGCTCTCCACGCCGCCGGCCACCACCAGGTCTTCCCAGCCCGAGCGCACCTTTTGCGCGGCGAGGTTCACCGCTTCCAGGCCGGAGGCGCAGAAGCGGTTGATCTGCACACCGGCGCAGCGCACGTCCCAGCCGGCCTTGATCACCGCGGTCTTGGCGATGCACGCGCCCTGTTCGCCGACCGGCGAGACGCAGCCCATCACCACGTCGTCGACTTGCGCCGTGTCGAAGCCGTTGCGGCGCTGCAGCTCGCTCAGCACGCCTGCAGCCAAGTCGACCGGTTTCACTTCATGCAGGCTGCCGTCGGGTTTGCCCTTGCCGCGCGGTGTGCGGATGGCATCGAACACAAAGGCCTCGGTCATCGGGAACTCCTGCTTCAAGGTCAGGAAATCAGTATAAACTTTATGCAAAGCGATCGCTTTGCATAAATAGAGGCCCCATGATTGCACGTACCCTCTTCTCTGCCGACCACGAAGCGTTCCGCGATAGTTTTCAGCGCTTCATGGAGCGCGAGATCGCGCCCTTCCATGCTCAGTGGGAAGACCAGGGCTACGTTGATCGCGCGGTTTGGAACAAGGCCGGCGCCAACGGCTTCCTCTGCATGACGATGCCCGAGGAGTACGGCGGCGCGGGCGCCGACAAGCTGTTCGCTATCGTGCAGATGGAGGCGCTGGCGCGCGGCGGCTTCAGCGGCATCGGCTACAGCCTGCACTCGGAAATCGTCGCGCCCTACATCCTTCACTACGGCAGCGAGGCACAGAAGGCGAAGTACCTGCCCAAGTTGGCGAGCGGCGAGATGGTGGGCGCGATCGCGATGAGCGAGCCGGCCGCCGGCTCCGACCTGCAAGGCATCAAGAGCACGGCCCTGCACCGCGGCGACCACTACCTGCTCAACGGCTCCAAGACCTTCATCACCAACGGCTGGCATGCCGACCTGGTGATCGTCGTCGCCAAGACCCAGCCCGATGCCGGCGCCAAGGGCACGAGCCTGCTGCTGGTCGAGCGCGGCATGCCGGGCTTCGAGACGGGGCAGCGCCTGAAGAAGGTCGGGATGAAAGCGCAAGACACATCCGAGCTGTTCTTCAACGACGTGAAAGTGCCGCTCGGCAACCTGCTCGGCGCCGAGAACAGCGGCTTCGTCAGCCTGATGCAGCAGCTGCCGTGGGAGCGGCTGCAGATCGCCGTCACCGCAGTGGCCAGCGCGCAGGCGGCAATCGACTGGACGCTGGCCTACGTGAAGGACCGCAAGGCCTTCGGACAGACCGTGGCCGCGTTCCAGAACACCCGCTTCACGCTCGCCGAGCTGCAGACCGAGGTGCAGGTCGCGCGGGTGTTCGTCGACCGCTGCATCGAATTGATGCTGAAGGACGAACTCGACACCGCCACCGCATCGATGGCCAAGTACTGGACCACCGACCTGCAGTGCAAGGTGATGGACGAGTGCGTGCAGCTGCACGGCGGCTACGGCTACATGTGGGAATACGCAATCGCGCGCGCCTATGCCGATGCGCGGGTGCAGCGCATCTACGGCGGCACCAACGAGATCATGAAGGAAGTGATCGCGCGGGCCATGGGTTTGGCGGCGCGCTGAAGCATGGCCGCCGTGCTTGCACTGGAAGCTCCTCTGGCCAAGCGCCCACGTGGGCGTCCGCGCAAGACGCTGGACGAGCGCGACGAAGGCAACCGCCGCCAACAGCTGATCAAGGTCGCGGCGCGGCTGTTCCGCCGCAAGGGCTTCGACGCCACCAGCACGCGCGACATCGCCGCGGCCACCGGCATGCACTCGGGCTCGCCCTTCTATCACTTCAAGAGCAAGGGCGCGCTGCTCTGCGCGGTGATGGAAGAAGGCATGCGGGCGGCGACGCTGCGCCAGACCAGCGTGCTGCAGCCGCTGGACGATCCGGCGCAGGCGCTGCGCCGCTTGATCCGCTCGCATTTCGACACGCTGCTCGGGCCGGGGCGCGATTTCATCCCGGTGATGCTCTATGAATCGCGCTCGCTCACCGCGCGGCAGCGGGCCGGCATCAACAAGCTGCAGCGCGAGTACGAGGCGGCGTGGATGCCGGTGCTGCATGCGCTGGCCGCTGCTGGCCTGCTGCGGGCCGACGTGAATCTGGCGCGGCTGCTGATCTTCGGCGCGCTGAACTGGTCGGTGCAGTGGTTCGATTCGAAGAAGAGCGCGTCGCTGGACGACTTGACCGACGCAGCGATGGCGCTGTTTGTCCATGGGGAATCGACATGAGTGATCCGGCGCAACGCTACCAATCCGTGTTCGCACCCGACCTGTTCAAGGGCCAGGTGATCGTCGTCACCGGCGGCGGCTCGGGCATCGGCCGTTGCACCGCGCATGAACTCGCCGCGCTGGGCGCCACGCCGGTGCTCGTCGGGCGCAGCGAGGCAAAGCTGCAGACGGTGGCCGGCGAGATCGCCGATGACGGCGGGCAGGCCGCCGTGGCCGCCTGCGACATCCGCGACGAGGCGGCGGTGAAGCGCGCCGTCGCCTCCATCGTGGCCCGGCACGGTCGCATCGACGCGCTGGTGAACAACGCCGGCGGCCAGTACATTGCGCCGCTGGACAGCATCAGCGCGAAGGGTTGGGACGCCGTCGTCGCGACCAACCTGACCGGCGGCTTCCTGATGGCGCGCGAGTGCTACACGCAGGCGATGAAGGCGCACGGCGGCGCCATCGTCAACATCGTGGCCGACATCTGGGGCTCGATGCCCGGCATGGGCCACAGCGGTGCGGCACGCGCGGGCATGGTGAGCTTCACCGAGACCGCCGCCGTCGAGTGGGCCGCGAACGGCGTGCGCGTGAACGCGGTGGCGCCGGGCTATATCGCGTCGAGCGGCATGGACCACTACCCGCCCGAGGCGGCCGGCATGCTGCGCGAGATGCGCAAGACGGTGCCGCTCGGGCGCTTCGGCACCGAGGCGGAAACCTCGGCGGCGATCGTCTTCCTGTTGAGCCCCGCGGCCAGCTTCATCAGCGGCACGGTGCTGCGCGTCGACGGCGCACGGCCGCAGGTTCGCATGGGCTGGCCCATGGGAATGCCCGACGCCGAAGCGGCCGCCCATGGCGCGGTGAAGCCGTTCGACGGCTTCCATCGTGCCCAGACACCGAAGGTGTTTTCGTCGTGAGCGCGTTCGCCTCGGCGTGGAACCCGCAAAGCGCCACCGCGTTGGCGCGGCGGGCCGCCATGCTCGCGCGCATCGATGCACTGCGTGAGCTGGAGCAGCGTGCCAGTGACGTGTCGGCGAAATCCAAGCCGGTCTTCGACAAGCGCGGCCAGCTGCTGCCGCGCGACCGCGTGGCGCTGTTGCTCGACCCCGGCACCCCCTACCTGCCGCTGTGCAGCCTCGCCGGCTGGCTGCAGGACACGCCGGACGCCGACAAGTCGGTGCCCGGTGGCGGCATCGTCGCCGGCATCGGCTTCGTTTCGGGCGTGCGCTGCATGGTGGTGGCGAGCGACTCCGGCATCGACGCCGGCGCCATCCAGCCGATGGGCCTGGACAAGATCCTGCGCGTACAGGAGTTGGCGCTGCAGAACAGGCTGCCGTTCGTGCATCTTGTCGAAAGTGCCGGCGCCAACCTGATGCGTTATCGCGTCGAGGGTTTCATCCATGGCGGGGCCTTGTTCCGCAACCTCGCGCGCCTGTCGGCGGCTGGCATTCCGGTGGTCACCGTGCAGCACGGCTCGGGCACCGCAGGCGGCGCCTACATGCCGGGCTTGAGCGACGTGGTGATCATGGTGCGCGGCCGCTCGCGCGCCTTCCTTGCCGGGCCGCCGTTGCTGAAGGCCGCGACCGGCGAGGTCGCGACCGAAGAAGAACTGGGCGGCGCCGAAATGCACAGCGTGGTGTCGGGCCTCGGCGAGTACCTCGCCGAAGACGACCGCCATGCACTGGGCATCGCGCGCGAGGTGGTGTCACACCTGGGCTGGGCGGCATCGCCCGCCGCGACGGGCTTCGCGTCGCCGCGCTTCGATGCCGACGAATTGCTCACCCTGATGCCCGTCGACCTGCGCCAGCCCGTCGACATGCGTGAGGTGATCGCGCGCTTGGTCGACGACTCCGAGCTGCTGGAGTTCAAGGCGCTCTACGGGCCGCAGACGCTGTGCGTTCAGGCGCGCATCGAAGGCCACGAGATCGGCATCATCAGCAACAACGGACCGATCGACGTGCCCGGCGCCAACAAGGCCACGCACTTTATCCAGCGCTGCGATCAGCTCGGCCAGCCCATCATCTACCTGCAGAACACCACCGGCTACATGGTGGGCCGCGAGGCCGAGCAGGGCGGCATGATCAAGCACGGTTCGAAGATGATCCAGGCGGTCACGAACGCCGGCGTGCCGCAGATCACCATTCAATGCGGCGCGTCGTTCGGCGCCGGCAACTACGGCATGTGCGGCCGCGGCTACGCGCCGCGCTTCCTGTTCAGCTGGCCGCAGGCGAAGACCGCGGTGATGGGCGGCGAACAGGCAGCGCAGACGATGCGCATCGTCGCCGAGGCAGCCGCTGCGCGCAAAGGCACCGCTCCCGACGCCGCGCTGCTCGATGCGCAGAGCGCGAAGATCGTCGAGGTGTTCGAGCGCCAGGCCGATGCCTTCTACACCTCGGGCCTGCTGCTCGACGACGGCGTGATCGACCCACGCGACACGCGCGCCGTGCTGGCGCAGTGCCTGCAGATGTGCCGCGAAGCGGACGGGCGGCACTTGAGGCCGATGCAGTTCGGAGTGGCGCGGCCATGACGCACACCCCCCGCGCCCGTCATCCCGGCGAACGCCGGGATCCACCGCGTGAAGGTCTGCGCAATCTCACGGCGTGGATCCCGGCGTTCGCCGGGATGACGCGCCAGCAATAGGAGACAGCCATGCAACTCAGCCACGAGCACGAAGAACTGCAGCGCACGCTGAAGCGCTTCATCGACGACGAGATCAACCCGCACGTCGACGAATGGGAAGCCGCCGAGATCTTCCCCGCCCACGAGCTGTTCAAGAAGCTCGGCAGCCTGGGACTGCTCGGCCTCACCAAGCCCGAGGCCTACGGCGGCTCCGCGCTCGACTACTCGTACGCGGTGGTGATGGCCGAGACGCTCGGCCACGTCGCGTGCGGTGGCATTCCGATGGCGATCGGTGTGCAGACCGACATGTGCACCCCCGCCCTCGCCCGCTTCGGCAGCGACGAACTGAAGCGCGAGTTCCTGGCCCCGGCGATTGCCGGCGACCAGGTCGGCTGCATCGGCGTCTCCGAGCCCGGTGCGGGCTCCGACGTCGCTTCGATCAAGAGCCACGCCCGCAAGGACGGCGACGACTACGTCATCAGCGGCCAGAAGATGTGGATCACCAACAGCCTGCAGGCCGACTGGATGTGCATGCTGGTCAACACCGGCGACGGCCCCGCGCACAAGAACAAGAGCCTGGTGATGGTGCCGATGGACAGCAAGGGCATCGAGAAGGCGAAGAAGATCCGCAAGATCGGCATGAACGCGAGCGACACCGGTCTCATCTACTTCGACGAGGTGCGCGTGCCGCAGCACTATCGCATCGGCGCCGAGGGCCAGGGCTTCATCTACCAGATGATGCAGTTCCAGGAGGAGCGGCTGTGGGCCGCGGCGAACGCGATTCAGGGCCTGAGCAACTGCATCGAGTGGACCGTGGAATGGGCGCAGCAGCGCAAGCTGTTCGGCGCCCAGCTCGCCGACCAGCAGTGGGTGCAGTTCAAGCTCGCCGAGCTGAAGACCGAGGTCGAGTGCCTGCGCGCACTCACCTACCGCGCCTGCGACCTGTACGTGGCCGGCAACGACGTGACCGAACTGGCGTCGATGGCCAAGCTGAAGGCCGGCCGGCTGCTGCGCGCGGTGCCCGACGGCTGCCTGCAGTTCTGGGGCGGCATGGGCTACACGCTCGAGAACAAGGTCTCGCGCATGTACCGCGATGGCCGGCTCGGCTCGATCGGCGGCGGCGCCGACGAGGTAATGATGGGCATCATCGCGAAGATCATGGGCATCGCGAAGCGGCCGTTGCCGCAATGAGCGCGGCAATGTCGGACAAGCTGCTGCGCGAACGCCAGGGTGCCATTGAGCGCTGGACGCTCAACGACCCGGCCAGCCGCAACGCGCTCACCAACGAGATCGTCGAAGCGCTGCTCGCGGCCTGCGCCGACGCGTCGGCCGATGCGTCGCTGCGTTTCGTCGTGCTCGGCGGCGCCGGCGGCTCGTTCTGCGCCGGCGGCAGCCTCGGTGGCTTCGCCAAGCTGATCGGCCAGCCGCTGCCGGCCGGCGACACCGACCCGCTGATCGCGATGAACGCGCGCTTCGGCGACCTGCTGCATGCGCTGTGCGCGCTGCCGCAGCTGCTGATCGCCGCCGTCGACGGCCCGGCGATGGGCGGTGGCTTCGGCCTCGCCTGCTGCGCCGACTTCTGCCTCGCCACCGGGCGCTCCAGCTTCGCGACGCCCGAGATCACGCTGGGCATCGTGCCGGCGCAGATCGCGCCGTTCGTCTGGCGCCGGCTCGGCGACCGCGCGGCGCGGCAATGCATGTTGCGTGGGCGCACGTTCAACGCCGTCGAGGCACAGCGCCTCGGACTGGTCGACGAGGTCGTGGACGAGTTGTCCGCCGCCACCGACGCGGTCCTCGCAAGCCTCGCCGCAGCCCCGCCCGCCGCCGTCGCGGCGACGAAGCGTCTGCTGAACCGGCTCGATCCGCCGGACCTGCGCCTGCCGGCCGCCGAGGCGTTCTCGGCGTCGCTGCGCGGCCCGGAAGCGCTCGAAGGCATCACTGCCTTTCGAGACAAGCGCAAGCCGGGGTGGGCCGCATGAAGCGCTTGCTGATTGCCAATCGCGGCGAGATCGCGCGGCGCATCATCCGCAGCGCCCATGCGATGGGCATCGAGACGGTGGCGGTGCATTCCGACGCCGACGCGCTCGCGATGCACGTGGGCGAGGCCACGCTGGCGTTCGCGTTGGGCGGCAACACCGCCGCCGAGTCCTACCTGCGTATCGATGCGCTGCTCGCCGCTGCGCGTGCCACGCACGCCGACGCCGTGCACCCGGGCTACGGCTTTCTCAGCGAGAACGCCGACTTCGCGCAGGCGGTGATCGATGCCGGGCTCACGTGGGTCGGCCCGCCGCCGGCGGCGATTCGTGCGCTGGGCAGCAAGTCGGGCCTCAAGCAGCTCGCCGCGGAGCTGGATGTGCCGTGTCTGCCGGGCTATGCCGGCGACGATCAATCCGACGAACGTTTTGCCCTCGAGTCCACGCGCATCGGCTTCCCGCTGATGATCAAGGCGGCTGCCGGTGGGGGCGGCCGTGGCATGCGGCTGGTGCACAGCCCGCGCGAGCTGTTGGCCGCCCTGCGCAGTGCGCGTTCGGAGGCCACGTCCGCCTTCGGCGATGGCGAACTGCTGCTCGAACGCGCGCTGCTCGCGCCGCGGCATGTCGAGATCCAGGTCTTCGCCGACAGCCTGGGCCACTGCATCCACCTTGGCGAACGCGACTGCTCGGTGCAGCGGCGGCATCAGAAGATCATCGAGGAGTCGCCCAGCCCCGCTGTCGATGCTGCGCTGCGCGCAAGAATGGGCGAGTGCGCCACGCGCCTCGCGCACGCCGCCGGCTACGTCGGCGCGGGCACCGTCGAATTCCTGCTGGCCGGTGGCGAGTTCTTCCTGATGGAGATGAACACGCGGCTGCAGGTCGAGCACCCGGTGACGGAGGCGCTCACCGGTTTCGACCTCGTCGAGTGGCAGCTTCGCGTGGCGCGCGGCGAGCCCTTGCCGGCGGCGCAGGGCGAGGTGGCGTGGCACGGCCATGCGATCGAGGTGCGCCTGTGCGCCGAAGACGAGCAGTTCGCACCCCACAGCGGCGTCATTCAGCGTTTCATCGCACCGGCCGGCGTGCGCTTCGACCACGCGCTGTGCGACGGCGCCGCCGTGGCGCCCTATTACGACTCGATGCTCGGCAAGCTGATCGCGCACGCCCCCACGCGCCAGCAGGCCCTGGACCGGCTGATTGCCGCGCTGCAATCCACCACCGTGCTCGGCCTGCCGACCAACCGCACGCTGTTGGCCGAATGCCTGCGCGACCCGGCGTTTCGCCGCGGCCAGGCGAGCATCGCGTTCCTCGCCGAACGTGGCGACGCGATCCGCGACGCTCTCGCCGCGCGCGAGACTCGCCACCCTGCGCTGCTGGCGGCGGCACTGTGGGTCGCCAGCGCCCGCCAGCGAACGCCGCCCGTACTCGCGTCGCCCTTCGAGCGGCCGCTGCGGCTGCGCGTGCACGACCGCATCATCGACACCCGGCTGCGCGAACTGCCCCCCGACGCGCTGCGCATCAGCGTGGCGTCCGACACGTCGACGCTGCGTGTGCTCCCGGCCACCGCATTCGACCCGACGGCGGTGCGCCTCGCGCTCGACGGCGCCGAGCATCTCGTTCATGTTGCCGCGCTCGATGCCAACCGGTGGCATGTGCAAATCGACGACAGCGATGCGTTCGTTGCCGACGCGTCGTGGCAAGCGGCAGCAAACGGCAATGCCGGCGCGGGCAGCAAGGAACTTCGTGCGCCGTTCAACGGTCGCGTCGTCGCGCTTCATGCCGTGCCGGATCAAGGAATCACACTCGGCGAAACGCTGGTGGTCATCGAATCGATGAAGCTCGAACACGCCGTCGTCGCGCCACGTGCCGGCACCGTCGCCAGCGTCGCCGTCGTCGTCGGCCAGCAAGTGGCGACCCACCAGCTGCTCGTCGCATTCGCATGAACGCCGAGCTGATCGAACAACGCAGCGCGCTCGCCGACAGCGTGGCGCGCTTCGCCGAGCGCGAGATCGCGCCCCATGTCGACGCCTGGGACCAGGCCGGCGAGTTTCCGCGCAGCCTGTACGCCCGAGCCGCCGCGTTCGGCCTGCTGGGCCTGGGCTACCCCGAGGACGTCGGCGGCACGCCGGCGCCATGGATGCTGCGCCTGGCCCTGTCGCAGGCCATCGCGCGCCACGGCGCGAGCGGCGGTGTGCTCGCCAGCCTGTTCTCGCACAACATCGGGCTGCCGCCGATCCTCGCGCTCGGCTCGCGCGAGCTGCAACAACGAGTCATCCCGCCGGTGTTGCGCGGAGAGAAGATCGCCGCGCTGGCCATCACCGAGCCGGGCGGCGGCTCGGACGTGGCGCGCCTTCGCACGCTCGCCACGCGCGACGGCGATCACTTCCGCATCCATGGCGAAAAGGTCTTCATCACGTCGGGCGTGCGCGCCGACTTCCTCACCGTGGCGGTGCGCACTGGCGAGGCCGGCGCCCGCGGCCTGTCGATGATCGTGGTGCCCGGCGACGTGCCGGGCTTGCGGCGCACGCCGCTCGCGAAGATGGGCTGGTGGTGCTCGGACACCGCGCAGATCCACTTCGACGATGTGCGCGTGCCGGCGGCCAACCTGATCGGCGAAGAGGGCGCGGGCTTCAAGGCGATCATGGACAACTTCAACGGCGAGCGGCTGGCGCTGGCCGCCGCGGCGCTCGGTTTTGCGCAAACCTGTTTCGACGAGGCCCTGGCCTGGGCGCGCCAGCGCCAGACCTTCGGCGCGCCGCTGATCGAACGCCAGGTGATCCGCCACAAGCTGGTCGACATGCGCATGGGCATCGACTCGACACAGGCGTGGGTCGATGCGCTGGGTGAACGTGCCGACGCTGCCGACCCTTCGCCCGACTGGGTGGCGCAGGTGTGCATGCTGAAGAACCATGCCACGCAGACGATGCAGTTTTGCGCCGACCAGGCCGTGCAGATCCTCGGCGGCATGGGCTTCATGCGCGGCACCCGCAGCGAGCGCATCTATCGCGAAGTGAAGGTGATGATGATCGGTGGCGGCGCGCAAGAGATCATGAAGGAGCTGGCCGCGCGCCAGCTGGAGCTGTGATGAACAAACCCGAACCCCTTGCCGTTTTCGAGCCCGAATTCGTGGCCAGCCTGAAGGCCATGTTCGAAGAGCGGATCCTGTTCAACCAGGTGCTCGGCCTGAAGGTCGACACGCTGGCGCCGGGCGGCGTCAGCGGCCGCATCGAGATGCGCCGTGAGCTGATCGGACACTACACCCACCAGCGCCTGCACGGCGGCGTGATCAGCGCCGGGCTCGACGCGATGGGCGGGCTGGCGGTGATGGCCGCGATCGGCGCGCGCCACATGGACGAACCGCCCTTGCAGCGCCTGCAGCGCTTCGCCAAGCTCGGCACCATCGACCTGCGCATCGACTATCTGCGCCCCGGCATCGGCGAACGTTTCGAGTTGCGCGCGCAGGTGATGCGCCTGGGCTCGCGCGTGGCGTCCACGCGCATGGAGTTCCTGGGCGCCGACGGCACGCTGCTGGCGAGCGGGGCGGCGGCCTACATCGTCAGCTGAGCCGCTGCCGCGTGGGCCTCGCAAGTCGCCAGGCGTGCAGTCGAACGCAGTTGCGGAGTAAGGTTCGGGCGTAGACACGCACGAGGGTCCCATGAAGTCATTCGGCAAGAAGCCCGACGGGTTGCGGCTCGAGCGCATGAAGGCTTCGCTGCTTTGGGCCGGTGAGGCATTTCGCAACATCCACCCGGTGCTGCCTGGCTTGCGCGACCTGGGCACCGCGCGCCCGACCTTGAGCGAGTTTCTTTGTGGCGGCAACCGGCGCGTGCCGCGCGGGCCGCTGCCGTCATTGAATCCGAGCGAGGCCTGGTCCAAGGCGCCCGGCACCGGGCTGCGCGCCACCTGGCTCGGACACTCCACGGTGTTGATCGAGATCGATGGTGTTCGCGTGTTGACCGACCCCGTCTGGGGCCCGCGCGCATCGCCGTCGCGGCTGGCGGGCCCGAAGCGCTTCCAGCCGGTGCCGGTGGCGTTGCGAGCGCTGCCGCCCATCGACCTGGTGCTCGTGTCTCACGATCACTACGACCACCTGGACTACCCGACGATTCGCGAGTTGGCGCGCCACGACGTGCCCTTCGTCACCTCGCTCGGCGTCGGCGCGCACCTGGAAGCCTGGGGCGTGCCGGCGCAGCGCATCACCGAGCTCGACTGGTGGGAGTCCCGCACGCTGCCGAACGCCGAGCTGACGGTGACGGCCGCGCCGTCGCAGCATTTCTCCGGCCGCGGGCTCAAGGACCGCAACTCGACGCTGTGGTCATCGCTCGTCATCCGCTCGCCACGGCATTCGGTGTTCTTCAGCGGCGACACCGGGCTGACGACCGAATACGCCGCCATCCGCGAACGGCTCGGACCCTTCGATCTGGTGATGCTGGAGGTGGGAGCGTTTCATCCGTCGTGGGGTGACATCCACCTTGGGCCCGCGAACGCCCTCGAAGCGCTGGCACTGCTGGGCGGCGGCGCGTTCCTGCCGGTGCATTGGGGCACGTTTGCCCTGGCGATGCACGCGTGGGACGAGCCCGCGGAAACGCTGCTGTCGCTTGGGCCCCAGAAAGGCGCGCAGCTGCTGATGCCTCGCCTGGGCGAGCCCGTCGAGCCTGCGCATGGGCACGCGCTCACGCCGTGGTGGCGCGCCGTCGACACGCCCGAGCGCGGCGAGGTGCTGCCCGAACCGGCGGCGATGACGATGCCGAAGTCGATGCCGTGGCCGGCCGACTGAGCGCGGCCGTCCTACGAATTGCGCTGCCGGAACCGGGGCATCCGAAGCGAGTTGAGCAGGTTGCCGATGCGCACCGCGATGCTGGGTCGGCCAGGGGGCTCGGCCAGCGCCGCCAACGCGTTCTTGCGTTGCGTAGCCGGCCGCGCGGCATTCGACACCGACCCCTGAACCGGTTTGACGCCGTTGACGCGCGGCGTGCTCGGCTTCGCTGACGGCTGCGTCGGACGCCTGACGGGGTCCGCCGCCTGCTGCGTTCGTTGCAGCTGCGGACCGAGCCATTGCAGGATCGGCTGCCACTGGGCGATGTCGGCCTGCGCCTGCGCGGCCGGCAGGTCGAACAGCGTCAAGCCTTGCTCGACGCAACGAACATACGCCTGCGTTTCGCGCAGCACGCCGATGAACGGCAGCCCGAGCCCGGCTGCCCATTCCTTGAGCACCTCGCCCGCCTTGGTGCGGCCGTCCAGCCTCATGCCCACGGCTGCCACCGTGCAGCGCCCACTGGCAACCCGTGGCAGCGTCATCAACTCGGTGTAGCACTCGGCGGCGGATGCCCGGTCGAACACCGAATTGCACACCGGCATCAGGATCGCGTCGGCGGACATCACCACCCGTGCCAGATCCAACCCGCGCAGGCCACCCGGCGTGTCCAGAATGACATGGCTGATGCCGGCGGGGGAGCGCAACACGTTCTTCGGATCGACGGCCCAACCCAGAATCGCCGGGCGCCGCTGCGCGACGCGCAGCCGCAGCCATGTCTGAGTGGACTGCTGGCGATCCACGTCGCCCAGCATCACCGCGATGCCGCTGTTGGCGCAGTAAGCAGCAAGGTGGGTGGCCAGCGTGCTCTTGCCGCTTCCCCCTTTGCGATTGACGACTGCAATGACGGGCATGACGAGCCGTGGTCGGCGAGTAGTTCAGGCAAGGGTCCCGCCACGATATAGCGACGGCCGGTCTTGTGCGGAGAAACGCACGGTTGCGCCGTGAATTACACCACCGAACCCGCCTGGACATGCGCTCGAGAATGCGCGGGATTGCACGAGTTGCAGGCGAAATGGTCATCTCGGCGAACGCCGGGATCCACCGCTGAAACGATTACGAGCGTCGACTGAGAATGCCGACCCCAAACCAATGGATCCCGGCGTTCGCCGGGATGACGCCGGTGTTGGCCCGACCCTCGGCGCGACCGTCTCAAGGCTTCACGTAGTCCGACACCACCTTCCAGCGCCCGTCCTGCAACTGCGACAGCCGCGACAGGTCGCTGCCCAGACGCTTCTTCGCGGTGAACGTGGCCTCCGGGCCGCCGAACATGTCGGCCGGGATCGTCATCGTGTCCATCGCCTTGATGAAGCTGTCGGTCGTCAGGGTCGCACCGGCCTTCTGCGCGGCGCGGATGAACGCGTCGATCGCGTTGTAGCCGTAGACCGAGAACACCGTCGGGTCTTCGTTGAACTTGGTCTTGTACTTCGTGGCCCAGAAGCGGATCGGCTGCGACGCCTCGTCGAGGTACGGATGCTGCACCGTGTGGGTGGCGTACAGACCGTCCATCGCCTTGCCGCCGAGCTTGTGGATCAGGTCGGTGTAGGTGGCGCTGGAGCCGAGGAAGGTCGGGTTGAAGCCGGTCTTGCGCGATTCGCCGATGGTGCCGATGGTCTCGCGGATGATGGTGCCCAGCACGACCATGTCGCACTCCGCCGCCTTCATGCGCGCCACCTGCGACGAAAAGTCGGTCGCGCCGCGCTTGTACGAGGTCTTCTCGACCAGTTCCATGCCCAACGACTTCAGGCCCGCTTCGGCGCCGCGCAGCACCTCGAGGCCGAAGTCGTCGTCCTGGTACAGCGTGCACACCTTCTTGGCGTTCTTGTCCTTCACCACCGCAGGCAGCGCGGTGCGCATCTGGTCGAAGTAGGTGGCGGCGAAGGAGAACTTGAGGCGGTGGAACGGCTCGTACATCTCGCGCGCTGCCGTCACCGGAAAGAAGTTGATGACGTTCTTCTCGAACTGCACCGGCATCGCCGCGTTGTTTTGCGCCGTGCCGATGTGCGCCACCATCGCGAAGATCTTGTCCTGGTTGACGAGCTTCTGCGCGGCGAGCACCGACTTCTTCGGGTCGTAGGCGTCGTCCTCGATCAGCAGTTTGATCTTGCGGCCGTTCACGCCGCCCTGCTCGTTGATCTCGTCGACGCGCAACAGCATGCCCAAGCGCACCTGCTTGCCGAAACCGGCGATCGGTCCCGACAGGTCCTGGATCGAACCGATCACGATCTCGTTCTTGCTGACGCCCTGGGTCGGCTGGGCGTGGGCAAGCGCGGCCGCGAACAGCAGCGCGAACATCACAGAGGTCTTGCGTTTCATCACCTTGTCTCCTTCAGTGGTACATCGCTTCGATGCGGTCGGCGTATTTCTTCTCGACGAGTCTGCGTTTGAGCTTCATCGTCGGCGTGAGTTCTTCGTCTTCGGCGGTGAGCTGCGTGTCGAGCAGGAAGAACTTCTTGATCTGCTCGACGCGCGCGAATTTCTTGTTGACGCGGTCGATCTCGCTCCAGATCAGGTCCTGCACTTCCTTGGCCCGGGTCAGGCTCGCGTAGTTGGAGAACGGGATGTCGTGTTCCTGCGCGTACTTTTCGACGTTCTCCTGGTCGACCATCACGATCACCGTCAGGTAGGCGCGGCGGTCGCCGACCACCACGGCGTCGGTGATGTAGGGCGAGAACTTGAGGTCGTTCTCCAGCTCGCTGGGCGTGATGTTCTTGCCGCCGGCGGTGATGATGATGTCCTTC
>JBGQEX010000058.1:0-21397 GCA_041496605.1 Piscinibacter sp. | reverse complement strand
GCTGGTGGACATCGCGCGCTATTTCTTCATCAATGCGATGACGACGATCTCGGCGGTGGTGTTCCTCTACTCGCCCGACACCAAGGTCGCCGCGATCGCGATCCTCAACCTCGACGAAGCCGGCGAGATCGGCGCCGCCGCAGCCTGCGCGGTGCTGATTGCCGCCGCGTCGACGATCGTCACGCTGCTGTTCATGGCGCTCGGCCGCTGGGTGGATCGCCGCACGCAAGCCTGGCGCCAACCAGTGGCGCGCTGAAGCGAGGCACCTCATGGATCGCGACGCCGTCCTGCTGACCCCCGGCCCGCTGACCACCACGCTGCGCACCAAGCTTGCGATGCTGCGCGACTGGGGTTCGTGGGACGCCGATTTCAACGAGCTGACCGCCGAAGTGCGGCGCCAGCTGCTTGCGATCGCGCATGCACAGGACTCGCATGTCGTGGTGCCGCTGCAGGGCAGCGGCACGTTCTCGGTCGAAGCCGCCGTCGCCACGCTGGTGCCCCGCGACGGCCACCTCCTGGTGCTCGACAACGGTGCCTACTGCAAGCGGCTCGGGCGGCTCGCCACGCTGATGGGGCGGCGCACGACGATCGTGGCTCGTCCCGAGGACGAGCCGGTGTCGGCCGACGAACTCGATGCGCGCCTGCGCGGCGACACGAGCATCACCCATGTCGGGCTCATCCATTGCGAAACCGGCACCGGCGTGCTGAATCCGCTGCGCGCCGTGAGCGAGGTGTGCGCGCGCCACGGCAAGGGGCTGATCGTCGACGCGATGAGTTCGTTCGGCGCGCTGCCTATCGACGCGCGCGAATTGCGGTTCGACGCGCTCGTCGCGGCCAGCGGCAAGTGCCTCGAAGGCGTGCCGGGCATGGGCTTCGTGCTGATCCGCAAGGAAGTGCTCGATGCGTGTGCCGGCAACTCCCAATCGCTGGCGATGGACCTGCACGACCAGCATGCCTACATGGAGAGGACCGGCCAGTGGCGCTTCACGCCGCCCACCCACGTGGTGGCGGCGCTGGCCGAGGCGATCCGCCAGTTCAACGAAGAGGGCGGGCAGCCGGCCCGGCTGGCGCGCTACGCCGACAACTGCCGCGTGCTGATCGACGGCATGGCCCAGCTCGGTCTCCAGCCGTTTCTGAACCCCGCCTGGCAAGCGCCGATCATCGTGACCTTCCACGCGCCGGCGCACCCGAGCTACGACTTCCAGACCTTTTATCTGGCGGTGAAGCGCCGCGGCTTCATCCTCTACCCCGGCAAGCTGACGCAGCTCGACACCTTTCGCGTCGGCTGCATCGGCGCCATCGGCCGCAACGAGATCACGCAAGCGGTGAACGCGGTGGCCGATGCGCTGCGCGAGATGGGCATCACGAATCGTTGACACGGAGAAGGCCATGGCAAGCAAGGCGAAGCAGCACCCGGCGATCGAGGCGGTGCTCAAAAGCGGCACCGGCAAGGTCAAGGTGGCGGCGAGCGACATCGACGGCGTGTTGCGCGGCAAGTACCTGCACCTCGACAAGTTCCTCGGCGCGGCGGAGCCTGGCCCCGGCGGCGGCTTCGGCTTCTGCGACGTCGTGTTCGGCTGGGACTCGAGCGACAGCTGCTACGACAACGCCACGCTGACCGGCTGGCAGCACGGTTTTCCCGACGCCACCGCGCGGCTCGATCTCGATACCTACCGCCGCGTGCCCTGGGACGGCGGCGTGCCGTTCTTCCTCGGCGAGTTCATCCGGCCCGACGGCAGCCCCTATCCGATCTGCCCGCGGCAAACACTCAAGCGTGTGCTCAAGCGTGCCGAAGCGCTCGGCGTGCTGCCGATGTGCGGCGTGGAGTTCGAGTGGTTCAACTTCGCCGAGACGCCGCAGAGCTGGGCCGCCAAGAAAGGTGTCGGCCCCGAGCCGATCACGCCCGGCATGTTCGGCTACTCGCTGCTGCGCATGAACCACAAGCGCGAGTTCTTCAACGCACTGATGGACGAGATGCCGGCCTTCGGCATTCCGATCGAAGGCCTGCACACCGAGACCGGGCCCGGTGTCTACGAAGTGGCGATCCTGTTCAGCGAGGCGTTGGAGGCGGCCGACCGCGCGATCCTGTTCAAGACCGGCACCAAGGAGATCGGTTCGCGCTTCGGCGTGATGCCCAGCTTCATGGCCAAGTGGAGCCAGCAGTACCCGGGCTGCAGCGGGCACATCCACCAGAGCCTGTCGGATGGCAAGGCGAACCTGTTCTACGACGCCAAGTCGCCGCGCAAGATGAGCAAGCTGTTCGAGAGCTACCTTGCCGGCCAGGTCGCGTGCCTGATGGAATTCGCACCGATGTTCTGGCCCACGATCAACAGCTACAAGCGCCTGGTCGACGGTTTCTGGGCGCCGGTCAAGCCGACCTGGGGCATGGACAACCGCACGGCAAGCTTTCGCGTCATCGCCGGCAGCCCGAAGGCCACGCGGCTGGAAACGCGCTGCCCGGGCGCCGACATCAACCCCTACCTCGCGATGGCCGCGGTGCTGGCCGCGGGCCTGTACGGCGTGGAGAAGGGCCTGAAGCTCACCGTGCCGCCGATCACCGGCACCAACCAGGGCGCAGAGAACATCCCGCGCGCACCGCGTACGCTGATCGAGACCACGCGCAACTTCAGGCAGTCGGTGATCGCGCGCGACTGGCTGGGCGACGACTTCGTCGACCACTTCGCCGCCACCCGCGAATGGGAATGGCGGCAGTGGCTCGACGGCGTGACCGACTGGGAATTGAAGCGCTATTTCGAGATCATTTGAATCGGAGACGACCGTGACCCGTTGGCTGCGAACGATCCTGCTCGGCCTGGCCTGCGGCGCCGCGCTGCCGGGGAGCGCGGCCACGCTGCGCATTGCCAGCGGCTTCGACCCGCAGACCATGGACCCGCACGCGCTCGCGCTGCTCTACCACACGCGCGTCGTCACGCAGATCTACGAATGCCTGGTCTGGCGCGACGAGCAGTACCGGCTGGAGCCGGGGCTTGCGCTGTCGTGGCAGGCGCTCGACGCGAAGACCTGGCGCTTCAAGCTGCGCCCCGGCGTGAAGTTTCACGACGGCACGCCGTTCAGCGCCGACGACGCGGTGTTCTCGATCGAACGCATCCTCGCGCCGCCGTCGCAGCGCGCGTTCCAGCTGAAGGGCGTGACCGGCGCGAAGAAGGTCGACGATCTCACCATCGACGTCTCGCTGGCGACTCCGGATGCGGTGCTGCCCGAGAAGTTCTTCCTTCTCGCGATGATGAGCAAGGCCTGGGCGCTCAAGCACGGCGTGGAGCGCGCGCAAGACTTCAACGGCAAGCAGGAAACCTTTGCGGTGCGCAACGCCAACGGCACCGGGCCCTTCCGCCTCGAACGCTTCGAGCCCGACGTGAAGACGGTGTTGAAGGCCAACCCCGCCTGGTGGGGCCGCGCCGACAAGCGCACCGGCAACGTCGACGAGGTCAGCTTCGTGGCCATCCGCTCCGACGCCACTCGGCTGGCCGCGCTGGCGTCGGGCGAGATCGACCTGGTGCTCGACCCGCCGTTCCAGGACGTCGAGCGGCTGAAGACCGATCCGCGCCTGACGCTGTTGCAGATTGCCGACCTCGGCCAGCAGTACTTCACCTTCGACCAGGCGCGCAATGAGCTGTTGAACGGCGACCTGAAGGACCGCAACCCGTTCAAGGATCGACGGGTGCGCCAGGCCGTGTACCAGGCGATCAACGTCGACCTGATCGTCAAGAAGGTGCTGCGCGGCCAGGGCGTGCCGACCGGCGGATTCCTGTCGACGCGCGTCGACGGTGTGCCGCCCGAACTCGACCAGCGCCTGCCCTACGACCCGGCCAAGGCGCGCGCGCTGCTGGCGCAGGCCGGCTATCCGAACGGCTTCGCGGTGACGCTCGACTGCGTCAACATCGCCTACCGCGAAAACGTCTGCCAGGCCGCCACCGCGATGCTCGCGCAGGTGGGCATCCGCACCTCGCTGCGCTCGTCGGCGACCAACCAGTTCTTCCCGAAGCTGAGCCAGGCCAGCGCGAGCTTCATCGAGTTCGGCTGGACGCCGCCGACCGACGCCTGGGCCTCGCTGAATGCGCTGTTCCACAGCTGGGATCCGTCGGGTGCCGGCACCTTCAACGCCGGCCGCTATTCGAACCCGGCGCTCGACACGCTGATCGACAACATCCGCGTCGAGCCCGACCTGACACGCCGCCGCGCGATGATCGGCGTGGCGCTGCGGCTGATCCGTGACGACCTGCCCTACATCCCGCTGTACCGGCGCACACTGACCTGGGCTAGCGCCAAGTCGGTGCGCGCGGTGCAATGGCCCAGCGACGCCATCGAGCTGCGCTGGGTCCAGATGCGTTGACTCCACTGCCTGCGAGGCCCGAGCGCTCATGAGCATCACCCGCTTCTCGTTCCCCACCACGATCCACTTCGGCGCCGGCGCGCGCACGCGGGTGGCCGACCATTTGCGCGAGGCCGGTTGCCGCCGCCCGCTGATGGTCACCGACAAGGCGCTTGCCGCGTTGCCGGTGCTGGCCGAGTTTCGCGGCCATCTGAGCGGGCTCGACGTCGCCGTGTTCGACGGCGTGTTCGGCAACCCGCTCGCGAGCCAGGTGATGGCCGGCGCCGCCGCGTTCAAGGCGCATGGCGCCGACAGCGTGATCGGCTTCGGCGGCGGCGCGGCGCTCGACGTCGCCAAGGTCGTGGGACTGCTCGCGACCCACCCGGGCGACGTGCTCGAGTACGCCTGGGACCACCCGCAGGTGCGTCCCATCACAATGCCGCTGCCGCACTTCGTCGCGCTGCCGACGACCGCGGGCACCGGCAGCGAAGTGGGGCGCAGCAGCGTCATCAGCGACGACGCGACGCACGTCAAGCGGATCATCTTCTCGCCGCAGATCCTCGCCAAGGCGGTGTTCGCCGACCCGGAACTGACGTTCGGCTTGCCCAGCGCCGTGACTGCCGCCACCGGCATGGACGCGCTGACGCACAACGTCGAGAGCTATCTGTCGCCGGCCTACCACCCGCTGTGCGACGGCATTGCGCTCGAAGGCACGCGCATCGCCGCGCGAGCGCTCGCCACGGCGGTGCGCGAGCCGACGAATCTGCAGGCGCGCAGCGACATGCTGATGAGTTCGATGATGGGTGCCATCGCATTCCAGAAGGACCTCGGCGCGGTGCACTCCTGCGCGCACGCGCTGGGCACGGTGTGCGACCTGCACCATGGCCTGGCGAACGCGCTGATGATCGATACCGTGCTGGCGTGGAACGTCGAGGCCGTGCCGGCAAAGTTCGACGAGCTGGCGCACGTGGCGGGCGTGAGCGGCGGCGGCGCGGCTTTCGTGCCGTGGCTGCGCGAACTCAAGGCGGCCGTCGGCATCACCGGCGGCCTGGCGCAGCGCGGCGTCACCGCAGCGCAGCTGCCGCGCCTGGTGGAGATTGCCACGGCCGACATCTGCCACCAGACCAACCCGCGGCCGTGCACGGCCAGCGACTTCGAACGCCTGTTCCGCCAGGCGATGTGACGACAGGCCGATCGACCATGCTGACCATCCACAACCCCGCCACCGGCGACGTGATCTGTGCGTTGCCATCCGACACCGCGGCTTCGGTTGCGCTCAAGTTTTCGCAGGCGCGCGCCGCGCAGCCCGCGTGGGCGCAGGTGCCGCTGGCTGAACGCATCGCGACGCTGCGCCGCTTTCGCGCGCTGCTGGGCCAACACGTCGAGACGCTCGCGGCCACGCTGAGCGGCGAGGTCGGCAAGCCCCTGCGCCAGTCGCGCAACGAGATCAACGGCCTGCTCGGGCGCATCGACTTCTTCGTCGACCATGTGGCCGCCGCCACGGCCAATGAAACCGTGTTCGGCGACGGCGCGATGACCGAGGTCATCACCCACGATCCCTTGGGCGTGGTGGCCAACATCTCGGCTTGGAACTACCCGTACTTCGTCGGCGGCAACGTGTTCGTGCCAGCGCTGCTGACCGGCAACGCCGTGCTCTACAAGCCGTCGGAGTTTGCGGCGCAGACGGGCCTGCACGTGGCGCGGCTGCTGCACGAAGCGGGTGTGCCCGCCGACGTGTTCGTGCCCTTGATCGGCGCCGGCGATGTCGGTGCGGCGCTGATCGCGCAGGCGGTCGACGGTGTTTTCTTCACCGGCTCGCACGCCACCGGCGCACGCATTGCCGCCGCCGTCGGCCCGCGCCTGATCAAGCTGCAGCTCGAACTCGGCGGCAAGGACCCGAGCTATGTCTGCGACGACGCCGACGCGAAGAGCGCCGCCGAATCGCTGGCCGACGGCGCGATGTACAACACCGGCCAGAGCTGCTGCTCGGTGGAGCGCATCTATGTGCACGAGCGGCTCCACGACGCGTTCGTCGAGGCCTTCGTCGATGTCGTGCGCGGCATGCGCATCGGCGACCCGATGGACGAGACGACCACCATCGGCGCCATCACCCGCGCGCCGCAGCTCGCGGTGCTCGAAGCGCAAGTGGCCGATGCCGTCGCCAAGGGTGCGACGCTGCGTTGTGGCGGCAAACGCATCGCGCGCGCCGGCAACTGGTTCGAGCCGACCGTCTTCACCGAGGTGAACCACACGATGGAGTTGATGCGCGAGGAAAGCTTCGGCCCGATCATCGGCATCCAGAAGGTGGGCGGCGACGCCGAAGCGCTCGCACTGATGAACGACACCCGCTACGGCCTGACGGCAGGCGTCTACACGCCCGACGAGGCGCGTGCCCGCGCCTTGCTCGCGCGCGTCAAGGCCGGCTCGGTGTACTGGAACTGCTGCGACCGCGTGAGCCCGCGCCTGCCGTGGTCGGGTCACGGCGATTCGGGTGTCGGCCTGACGCTGTCGACCTATGGCATCCAGACCTTCACGCGGCCCCGGGCTTGGCATTTGCGGCGTGCCTGACCCGCGGCGGGCATGCGAACCGCATGAAAGTGCAGCGAAGCGCCGCACGAACCGCATCAAATCAAGGGCAGCGATTCCTACACTGGCGGAATCAGCCAATCCCCCCCAAGCGAGGCAAATCATGCGTGTCGGCGTCCCCACGGAAATCAAGGTTCAGGAACATCGAGTCGGGCTCACGCCGATGGCGGTGCGCGAATACACGACAGCCGGCCATGAGGTGCTGGTGCAGACGGGCGCCGGCGCCGGCATTGGCGCCGGCGATGCGGCCTACGTGGCCGCCGGCGCGCGCATCGCGAACAGCGCGGCCGAGGTGTTTGCCGGCGCCGACATGATCGTCAAGGTCAAGGAGCCGCAAGCGGTCGAGTGGAAGATGCTGCGCAAGGGCCAGATCCTGTTCACCTACCTGCACCTCGCGCCCGACCCCGAGCAGGCGCATGGGCTGCTCGAATCCGGCTGCATCGCGGTGGCCTACGAGACGGTGACCGACGCCAAGGGCGGCCTGCCGCTGCTGGCGCCGATGAGCGAAGTGGCCGGGCGCCTCGCGATCGAGGCGGCGGCCTTCTCGCTGCGCAAGCCGGTCGGCGGCAAGGGCCTGCTGCTCGGCGGCGTGCCGGGCGTGCAACCGGCGCGGGTGGTGGTGATCGGCGGCGGCGTGGTCGGCACGCATGCCGCGCGCATGGCGGTGGGGCTGGGGGCCGAGGTCACGGTGCTCGACCGTTCGCTGCCGCGCCTGCGCCAGCTCGATGAACTGTTCCAGGGCCGCGTGCGGACGCGCTTTTCGAGCGTGGCCACGATCGAGGACGAGGTCTTCGCGGCCGACGTGGTGGTCGGCGCGGTGCTGGTCCCCGGTGCCAGCGCGCCGCGGGTCGTCACGCGCGCGATGCTCAAGCAGATGCTGCCGCGCAGCGTGCTGGTCGACGTGTCGATCGACCAGGGCGGCTGCTTCGAGACCTCGCACGCCACGACGCACGACGCGCCGACCTACGAGGTCGACGACATCATCCACTACTGCGTGGCCAACATGCCCGGCGCGGTGCCGCAGACATCGAGCCATGCGCTCAACCACGCGACGCTGCCGTTCGGCCTGGCGCTCGCGGAACACGGCGAGCGTGCGCTGGTCAACGACGTGCACCTGCGCCGCGGGCTCAACATCCACCGCGGGCGGGTGACCTGTGCGCCGGTCGCGCAGGCCTTGAACTTGCCGGTGGTGACGGCCGAGGCGGCCTTGGGGATGGGCTGATCAAGGTGGTGCCCCTTGGGGGCAGGAGCGAAGCGACTGGGGGCGAAGGCTCCTCAGGCCTTGCGCTGCACCAGCTGCGAGATTTCCGCCGCCGCGCGCAGCAGTTTCGGCAGGAAATGCTCCAGCATGTGGGCCGGCGAGGTTCGATTCGCCTGGCCACTGATGTTCATCGCGGCGATGGCACGCCCCGCGCGGTCGCGAATCGGTGCCGACAGCGACACCAGGCCTTCTTCCAGCTCCTGGTTCACCAGGCACCAGCCCTGCTGGTGCACTGCCGCCAGTTCGGTCTTCAACTGCGTGATGTCGGTGATCGTGCGTTCGGTGCGCCGCACCGGCGGGTGCGCACGCAGCAGCCGCATGAGTGCCGCATCGTCGAGTTCGGCCAGCAGCGTGCGGCCCATCGAAGTGCAGTACGCGGGCAGGCGGCTGCCGATGCCGAGGTTGATGCTCATGATCTTGTGCGTTGGAACGCGCAGCACGTAGACCACGTCCGACCCTTCGAGCACCGCGGCCGAGCATGACTCCTTCACCTCTTCGACCAGCCGCTCCATCACCGGCTCGGCCAGGTTCCACAGCGGCAGCGACGACAAGTAGGCGAAGCCGAGGTCGAGGATGCGCGGCGTCAGGCTGAACTGGCGGCCTTCGCACTGCACATAGCCCAGGCTCTCGAGCGTGAGCAGGATGCGTCGCGCGCCGGCGCGTGTGAGGCCGGCGCGTTGGGCGACCTCCGACAAGGTCTGCTGCGGCGCACTGGCGCTGAACGAGCGAATCACCTGCAGGCCGCGCGCAAACGACTGGACGTAGCCGTCACCCGGGCGCGGTGACGCGGGCGCCGAGGATGCCGCGGCGGGCTCCGCGGAAACGCTGGTATTGGCGACGTGCATGCGTGCCAGTCTATCGCCAGCACGCAGCGGCCTGTTCACCCCGTGGCCTGCCAGGCACCGGCCCTACAGCGAGGTGAGCCCGAGCCGGCGGCTCTCGCCGAACACCGGCTGGTCTTCGGCGCCACTGGCCGACACGGCGCAACCGCGCCCCTGGCGCTTGGCTTCGTACAGCGCCTGATCGGCGCGCCGCAGCGCATCGGCGATGGTTTCGCTGCTGCGCAGCTGCACCACGCCGAAGCTCAGGCTCAGCGGCGCGATGCGCGGCGCGACCTGCCGGTGCTCGAGCCGGGCGACGATGCGCGAAGCGACCGACATCGCGTCCGCGACCGAGGTCTGCGGCAACAGCACGGCAAACTCGTCGCCGCCCAGGCGACCGGCGACATCGAGCTCGCGCAAGGTGTCGCGCGTGCAGCGGCCAATCTGGCGCAACGCCTCGTCGCCCACCGCGTGGCCGAGCAGATCGTTGATCTGCTTGAAGTGGTCGATGTCGAAGGTCATCAGCGTGGCGCGCGAGGCATCGATACTGACCAGCGTTCGCGCGGCCAGCTCGTGGAATCGCCGCCGGTTGCACACGCGTGTCAGCGGGTCCATGTTGGCCAGCACACGCAGCTTGCGTTGGGTCAGGCGCAGGTTGGCTTCCACGCGCTCGCTGGTCAGCCGCAGGCCGAGGTACACCATGCCGAGCGCCGACACGACGACCACCAACCCGGTAGCGATCAGCTCCTCGTCGCGCAACAGCAGGCCGAACGGGCCCGCCTGCGCCTGCACCACGCGCAAGGCCTGCACGGCGGCAGCAGCGGCTTCGACGAAGACCAGGGCCTTCAGCGCCGAGCTGCTGCGAAAGTCGGGCAGCCGGGCCAACAGCGCGGCAGCGTAGAGGTGGAGCCCACACGAGCCGGCAGAGAACGCGGCCACGCGCGCAGCGATCGAGCCCTGAGCGAGCCAGGTTGCCAGCCAGACGCCGAACGCAGCGCCCAACGCCAGCCAGTCGGCCACGGCGGGGACGCGCCATGCGTGGCGAACGTAGAAGCGCCGCATGCCGGCCAGCACGACGATGGGCCATTGCAGCAGCAGCAGGTTGGCCACCGGCAGCAGCAGCGGGTAGGTCTCTCGCAACGCGTAGGCAAGGAGTCCGAATGCCAGCAGTGATTGCGCGCCGGTCCACCACCAGTAGCCGCGATAGACCCGACTGCTGGCTCCGAACAGGCACATGACGGCCGCCGACACTGCCAGCATGACGATCGAAACGAAGTTCAGCGTCGCGAGGTGCAGTGTCATGTGGCGAACGCGGCACGCGAGGCCGCGCGGCAGTCAAGTGTTCTTGTTCACGAGCGCTTCGACTGCCGCCCCCCTGCTGTGCCCTGGATCGACACCTGGCCATCCCTGGGCTACGCCATGGCGTGGAAAATTGTATCAACCGCACATCGGGTGCCCACACGCCGCGCACACGGCCTTGACGCTAACATCTTGCGCGACTTCAAGACAGGGGCAGGTCACATGGCGATGGACGTGGTGGATTTCGAAATCAAGGGTGCCGAGATGCAGTTCGTCGAGGTCGAACTCGACCCGGGCGAGGCCGCCATCGGCGAAGCCGGCAGCATGATGTTCATGGACGCCGGCATCCAGATGGACACGGTGTTCGGTGACGCCTCGGGCGCTCAAAGCGGATTGCTCGGCAAGCTGCTCAGCGCGGGCAAGCGGCTCGTGACCGGCGAGTCGCTGTTCATCACCCTCTATACGAACCAGGCGTCGACCAAGCTGCGCGTGGCCTTTGCGGCGCCGTACCCCGGCAAGATCCTTCCGATGGACCTGCGCCAGCTCGGCGGCACGCTGATCTGCCAGAAGGACGCCTTCCTGTGCGCTGCGCGCGGCGTTTCGCTCGGCATCTACTTCCAGCAGAAGATGTCGGTCGGCTTCTTCGGTGGTGAAGGTTTCATCATGCAAAGGCTCGACGGCGATGGGCTCGCCTTCGTGCATGCCGGCGGCACGGTGGTCAGGCGCGAACTGCAGCCCGGCCAGACGCTGTTGATCGACACCGGGTGCATCGTCGCCTTCACGCCCGACGTCAACTTCGAGATCCAGTATGTCGGCAAGGTCAAGACGGCGCTGTTCGGCGGCGAGGGTTTGTTCTTCGCCAAGGTCACCGGCCCGGGCACGGTGTGGCTGCAAAGCCTGCCGTTCTCGCGCCTGGCGTCGCGGGTGTTCGCCGCAGCGCCGCAGCGGGGCGGGTCGCGCGAAGAGGGTTCGCTGCTCGGCGGCTTCGGGGCCGGGGGGCTGTTGGGCGGCGTGCTCGGCGGCGATGACGAGTGAGCTCCGTGCCTGATTCGTCTCTCGCGTCGCGTCGCCGCATGAACTTGCTGCTTGACTCGTTCTGGCGTGCCGCCGCGTACTGCCTGCATCCGCGCGTGATCATGTTGTCGGTGCTGCCGCTGGTGTTGATGGCCGGCAGCGCGCTTGCGCTCGGCTACTTCTTCTGGGAACCGGCGCTCGACGCAGTGAACGCCGCCATCGCGTCATGGGAGCTGATGTCCACGCTCGTCGCCTGGCTCGAGGGCATCGGGCTGGCCGGATTGAGGGCGGCGCTGGCGCCCCTGGTGGTGGTGTTCATCTCTACCCCGATCATCGTCGTCGTGGCGCTGCTGGTGGTGGCTGTGCTGATGACGCCGGCCATCGTCGCACTGGTCGCCGCACGCCGGTTCCCGAGCCTCCAACGCGAGCGCGGCGGCTCGATGCTCGGCAGCGCGTTTGGGTCGCTGTGGGCCACGGTGGCGGCGTTGCTCGCGTTGTTCGTGTCGGTGCCGCTGTGGTTCGTGCCGCCGCTGGTGCTGATCGTGCCGCCGCTGATCTGGGGCTGGCTCGCCTACCGCGTGCTGAGCTACGACGTGCTTGCCGAACACGCCAGCCGCGAGGAGCGGCGCGAGCTGATCCGCCGCCATCGCGGGCCGCTGTTCGGCATCGGCGTGGTCACCGGCTACCTGGGCGCGGCGCCGTCGCTGGTCTGGGCGTCGGGTGCGATGGCCGTCGTGCTGGCACCGGTGCTGGTGCCGCTGGCCATCTGGGTCTACACGCTGGTGTTCGCATTCGCGACCCTTTGGTTCGCCCACTACGCACTGTCGGCATTGCAAGGCCTGCGCGCTGAACGCGATGCGTCGGCGGCAGCCACGCCGTCACGGCCGGTCGGTGAAGCGGTCACGATCGACGCGCCGCCGCCGTTGCCACCACTTCCCCCGATGTGATCCGCATGAACTTCGGCCTGCTCATCATCGGCGACGAAATCCTCTCCGGCAAACGTGCCGACAAGCACATGCCCAAGGTCATAGAACTGCTGTCGGCACGCGGGCTCTCGCTCGCATGGGCCCGCTACATCGGCGACGACCCGCAACGCATCACTGCCGAGCTGAGGCAGGTCTTCGCGGGCGGCGACGTGGTGTTCTCCTGCGGCGGCATCGGCGCCACGCCCGACGATCACACCCGGCGCTGCGCCGCCGAGGCGCTGGGTCGGCCGCTGCTGCTGCACCCGCAGGCCCGCGAGCTCATCATGGAACGCGTGCGGCTGATGGCGGCCGAGCACGGCTGGGCCGCCGAACCCGATCACGCCGACACGCTGCGGCGTCTGGAGATGGGCGTGTTTCCCGAAGGCGCCGAGATCATCGCCAACCCGTTCAACAAGATCCCGGGGTTCTCGATCGGCGAGGTGCACTTCGTGCCCGGCTTCCCGGTGATGGCGCACCCGATGATCGAAACCCTGCTCGACACCCGCTACGCGCAGTGGCATCACCGGCACGCGTGGCAGGAGCGATCGGTGATCGTCTACGGCTCGATGGAGGCCACGCTGACGCCTCTGATGGAGGCGATCGAAGCACGCTTTCCGGGCGTCAAGGTATTCAGCCTGCCCAGCGTCGACCACCCGCAGTGGGGGCGCCACATCGAGCTCGGCGTCAAGGGCGAGCCGGCGCGGCTCGATGCTGCCTACCCCGAGTTGCTGCAAGGCCTGCGCGAACACGGGGTCAAGTTAGGCCCTGAATTGGTGCGTTAGAGGCCACGAGAGCGCCCCGATGAGGTGCCATCTTGTGCACCTGAATGGGGTGGCCGGATCGGCCAAGTCGGCTTACGGGCGCTGCGCCCTCCTGTTCGCGTGAGCGCCGACAAACGGGGACGCTTTGCCACCGATTCGCGGCATGCTTTCTGCTACATTCCTGTGCGCATTTTTGAGGCACGGCGTCGTGCCTTGGCTATGTCGTTCCACCCACTCAACACCTAACACCCAACATAGCGTCCCGCTAGGAGATTTTGATGGCAGCCAAGACCGTCGCCGACGTGATGAAGATGGTGAAGGAAAACGAAGTCAAGTTCATCGACTTCCGTTTCACCGACACCCGCGGCAAAGAGCAGCACGTTTCCGTGCCCCTGTCCGCGTTTGACGAAGACAAGTTCACGTCGGGCCACGCCTTCGACGGTTCGTCGATCGCCGGCTGGAAGGGCATCGAAGCGTCCGACATGTTGCTGATGCCGGACCCGGCCACGGCCAACATCGACCCCTTCTTCGAAGAGCCCACGCTGCTCCTCACCTGCGACGTGCTCGAGCCGAGCGACGGCAAGCCCTACGAGCGCGACCCGCGCTCGCTGGCCAAGCGTGCCGAGGCCTACCTGAAATCGTCGGGCATCGGCGACGCCGCGTTCTTCGGCCCGGAACCCGAGTTCTTCGTGTTCGACAGCGTGCGCTGGGGCGTCGACATGTCGGGTTCGTTCTCGAAGATCGAATCCGAAGAGGCCGCGTGGAGCTCGAGCAAGGAATACGAGCACGGCAACTCGGGCTACCGTCCCGGCGTCAAGGGCGGTTACTTCCCGGTGCCGCCGGTCGACTCGTTCCAGGACATGCGCTCCGAGATGTGCCTGATCCTCGAATCGCTGGGCGTGCCGGTGGAAGTGCATCACCACGAGGTGGGCACCGCCGGCCAGATGGAACTGGGCACCAAGTTCAGCACGCTGGTGCAGCGTGCGGACTGGCTGCAGATCCAGAAGTACGTGATCCAGAACGTCGCCCACGCCTACGGCAAGACCGCGACCTTCATGCCCAAGCCCATCGTCGGCGACAACGGCTCGGGCATGCACGTGCACCAGTCGGTGTGGAAGGACGGCAAGAACCTGTTCGCCGGCGACGGCTATGCGGGCCTGTCGGACTTCGCGCTGTACTACATCGGCGGCATCATCAAGCATGCGCGCGCGCTGAACGGGATCACCAACCCCGGCACCAATTCGTACAAGCGCCTGGTGCCCGGCTTCGAAGCGCCGGTGAAGCTGGCCTACAGCTCACGCAACCGTTCGGCGTCGATCCGCATTCCGTATGTCGCCAACCCGAAGGGCCGCCGCATCGAAGCGCGCTTCCCGGATCCCCAGGCCAACCCGTACCTGGCCTTCTCGGCTTTGCTGATGGCCGGCCTGGACGGCGTGGAGAACAAGATCCATCCGGGCGAAGCCGCCACCAAGGACCTGTACCACCTGCCGCCGGAAGAGGACGCGAAGATCCCGACCGTCTGCCACAGCCTGGATCAGGCGCTCGACTACCTCGACAAGGACCGCGCCTTCCTGACCAAGGGCGGCGTGTTCACCGACGCGTACCTTGACGCCTACATCGAACTGAAGATGCAGGAAGTCACGCGCTACCGCATGACGACCCACCCGGTCGAGTTCGACATGTACTACAGCTTGTAGGCTGCGGGGTAGCAAGACGGAAGGCGGGGCCGGCTTTGCCGGCCCCTTCGCTTTGGGGGCTTGGGCCACAATGGGCGTGGTCATCGCGCGGCTCGCGCGGCGCGTTGTTCGTCCCAGGAGCACAGGCATGAAGCAAGTCGTATCGAGTTGGTGTGGGGCCTTGGCCCTGGGGCTGGCCGCCGCGCCGCTCGCGTGGTCGCAGACCGACGGCAAGACCGTCTATCGCTGCCCCGGCAACCCGGTGCTCTACACCGATGCCTTGTCGGCCAAGGAAGCCCGCGACAAGGGCTGCCGTACGCTCGAAGGCGCACCGATCACCATCGTGCAGGCGGTCAAGCCACGCCCCAGCGCGTCGGGGTCCGCAGCGGCGCGGGGCACCGAGGGCAAGGTCGACCCCAGCGATCAGCGCGCGCGTGACAGCGACGCACGGCGCATTCTCGAGGGCGAATTGAAACGCGAAGAGGAGCAGCTGGCCGCGTTGCAGAAGGAATACAACAACGGCGCGCCGGAGCGCCTGGGTGAGGAGCGCAACTTCCAGAAGTACCTGGACCGCGTGGCCGACATGAAGGCGGCCATCGTGCGCAAGGAAGGCGACATCGCCGCCATCAAGCGCGAGCTCGCCAAGCTGCCGCAGTGAGCACCGAACCGGCACCGGGAACGGCCGCCTTCACCGCGCTCGATCATCTGGCGACGATGGTCGCCATCGTTCACCCCGACGGGCGCTGCCTGTTTGCCAATGCCGCGTTCGAGCATGTGCTCGGCCTGTCGCGGCGCAGCGTGCTGCGCGGCTCGTTGTTCGACTGGTTCGTCGATTCGCAGCCGCTGCGCGACACCGTCGCGGCCGTCGTGCGCAACGAGTTCTCCACCAGCCGGCTGGAGGCGCAGCTGCGCCGGCCCAGCGCCGCCCACGGCGAGGCATTGCCGGTGCATGTGATCGTCAACCAGATGGACCGTTCGCGCGACGTGATCATCGAGCTGGTCGAGATCGAGCAGCAGACGCGGCAGGACCGCGAAGAGCGAGCGCTCGACCAGGCACAGGCCAACAAGGAGCTGATCCGCAACCTGGCTCACGAGATCAAGAATCCGCTGGGCGGCATTCGCGGTGCGGCGCAGCTGCTGGAAATGGAAGTCGAGTCGCGCGCCCTGACCGAATACACGCAGGTCATCATCCAGGAGGCCGATCGCCTGCAGGCGCTGGTGGATCGGCTGCTGGCGCCGCACCGCAAACCGCACGTGGTGAGCGACGTGAACATCCACGAGGTGTGCGAGCGCGTGCGCTCGCTGATCATCGCCGAGTTCCCGCGCGGCCTGCAGGTCGCGCGCGACTACGACATCTCGATCCCAGATTTCCGCGGTGACCGTGAGCAGCTCATCCAGGCCGTGCTCAACATCGCGCACAACGCGGCGCAGGCCCTGACCGAACGCATCGGGCTCGGCGACGCCTGCATCACGCTGCGCACGCGCATCGCGCGCCAGGTGACGCTGGGCAAGCAGCGCTATCGTCTGGCACTGGAATTGCATATCGAGGACAACGGCCCGGGCGTTCCCGAGTCGATTCGAGATCGCATCTTCTACCCACTGGTGTCGGGGCGCGATGGCGGGTCGGGCTTGGGGCTGACGTTGGCGCAGACCTTCGTGCAGCAACACCAGGGCATGATCGAATGCGAAAGCGTGCCGGGCAAGACAAGTTTCAGAATCGTGATTCCGTTGCCTTGACCGAAGAGGCCGGCCACAAGCCGGGGCGGGCGCCGGAGCGAAAACCACAGGCAGGGCATGAAACCTATCTGGATCGTTGACGACGACCAATCCATCCGCTTCGTGCTGGAGAAGGCGCTGGCGCGCGAAGACTTCGCGGTGCGCAGCTTCACCAACCCGCGTGACGTACTGGCCGCGCTCGAAGACGACGCGCCGCAGGTCCTGGTGTCCGACATCCGCATGCCCGGCGGCTCGGGCATCGAACTGCTGACCAAGGTCAAGGAGCGCCATCCGGGCCTGCCGGTCATCATCATGACCGCGTACTCCGACCTCGACAGCGCGGTGAGCGCCTTCCAGGGCGGTGCCTTCGAATACCTGCCCAAGCCCTTCGACGTGCCCAAGGCGGTGGAGCTGATCCGCCGCGCCGTCGAAGAAAGCATGCGCGAGGACGTGCGCGACGACCGCGCCGCCCAGATGCCCGAAATGCTCGGCCAGGCGCCCGCGATGCAGGACGTGTTTCGCGCCATCGGCCGCCTGAGCCAGAGCATCGTCACCGTGCTGATCACCGGCGAATCGGGTTCGGGCAAGGAATTGGTGGCGCACGCGTTGCACAAGCACAGCCCGCGCGCGAGCGGCCCCTTCGTCGCCATCAACACCGCGGCGATCCCGAAGGACCTGCTCGAAAGCGAGCTGTTCGGCCACGAGCGCGGTGCCTTCACCGGCGCGCAGACCACGCGCCGCGGCCGCTTCGAGCAAGCCGACGGCGGCACGCTGTTCCTCGACGAAATCGGCGACATGCCATTCGACCTGCAGACGCGGCTGTTGCGCGTCCTGAGCGACGGCCAGTTCTACCGCGTCGGCGGTCACAACCCGCTGCGCAGCAACGTGCGCGTGATCGCGGCCACGCATCAGAACCTCGAAGAGCGCGTCAAGCTCGGCGCCTTTCGCGAAGACCTGTTCCATCGCCTGAACGTGATTCGGCTGCGCCTGCCGGCGCTGCGGGAGCGCCGCGAAGACGTACCCGCACTGACGCGCTTCTTCCTGCAAAAGAGCGCGAAGGAGCTCGGCGTCGAGGCCAAGCGCATCACCGATGCGGCTTTGTCACGCCTGATGCGATTCGATTTTCCCGGCAATGTGCGCCAGCTCGAGAACATCTGCCACTGGCTGACCGTGATGGCACCGGCGCAGGTGGTAGAAGCCAAGGACCTGCCGCCCGAGCTGCTTGGCGATGCCGCGGCCCCAACCGTCGCCGCGGGCGCGCCGCCCGAGTCGGCCGCGCTCGCGGAGCCTCCGGTGCCTCTTGCCGCTGCAGCGGTGGTGCCCGCGCCGGCCGCGACGGCGGCGACAAGCGCGCTGCCCGACGCGGCGCCGCTCGCCAGCCCCGCTTCGGCATGGCTCGCCGATCTCGAGCGCGAGTCACGCAGCCTGTTGCAGGCCGGTGCTCCCGAGGTGTGGGACACGCTGACGCGCAAGTTCGAGGCGCAGTTGATTCACACGGCGCTCGAAATCACCCGCGGGCGCCGCATCGAAGCGGCGCAGAAGCTCGGCATCGGGCGCAACACCATCACCCGCAAGATCCAGGACCTCGGCCTGGACGACTGAACCCGGCAACGGCGCTTGCACGCGCCGACGGCGTCAAGCCGAGGCCAACTCCATCACCACCGGCGCGTGGTCGCTCGGCCGCTCGTTCTTGCGCGGCAGCTTGTCGATCACGCAGGAGCTCACCCGGGGCTTGAGGGCGTCGCTGACCAGAATGTGGTCGATGCGCAGCCCCTGGTTGCGGCGGAACGCGAGGTTGCGGTAGTCCCACCACGAGTACAGCTTCGGCGGCTGCTCGAACAGCCGGAAGCTGTCGTGCAGACCGAGGCCGAGCAGCTGTTGGAAGTGCTCGCGTTCTTCGTCCGTGCAATGGATCTGTCCCGCCCACGCCACGGGGTCGCAGACGTCACGGTCTTCGGGCGCGATGTTGAAGTCGCCCAGCAGGACGAGCTTCGGGTGCCTCGTCAACTCCGCACGCACCCACTCGCGCAGCGCCTCCATCCAGCGCATCTTGTAGGCGAACTTGTCGCTGTCGGGCGCCTGGCCGTTGGGGAAGTAGGCCCCGATGATGCGCACGTCGTCGACGGTGCCGGCGATCACGCGCGCCTGTTCGTCGGTGAAGCCGACGATGTTGCGTGCCACATCGGACGCCGGCGTTCGAGACAGCAGCGCGACGCCGTTGTACGTCTTCTGACCGAACCATTGGGCCTGGTAGCCGGCGGCCGTGAACTCCGCCTGCGTGAACTTGTCGTCGGTGAGCTTGGTTTCCTGCAGACACAGCACGTCGGGCTGATGCGCGGCCAGCCACTCCAGCACCTGCGGCAGGCGCACGGCCAGCGAGTTGACGTTCCAGGTGGCGAGCTTCATGCGGTCTCTGCGGCGAAGTGTTGAGCGGGTATTTTGTCCTTCTTTGCCCGTGGGCTACGGAACGCCGATTGCACCGGTCGCCGCACCCATGCTCAACGGCTCTGCGAGCCGCCGCAGACTGTCTCAACGCTCGCGTTCCCCGCCTCGCTGTTCATCCTTGTGGCGGCCCTTCTCATGGCCCTGCTTGGATGCCCGTGCGTCGTGCCGCCGCATCACGTCGGCGTCGTGCGCCTGGTAGTGGTAGTTGCCGCTGCGCGCACAGCGTGGCGATCCCGGTGATCCCATCCGCGCCGGTGTTGCTCCCATCCATTGCCCCAGTGCTCACCCCAGTGCGGCGGTGCATCCGAACGCCAGCCGCGAAAGTATGCCGGGGGTTGCCGGTAGTGGCGCACCGGAACGCGCAGCACGAACAGCGGCACCGCCTCTGGGCTTACTCCGCTTCACGGCCCGCGCCGGAGACGATTCACTTGGCCGGTGCACCCTGCGCCGGGCTGTCGGGTTCTGCCGCAGTCGGCGCGCCGATCTCGCGCGTCACCAGCTCGCGGTAGATGCCGCCGGCAGAGACGCTGCCGCTGGTGGTGCCTTGCCCCTGCATGCGCGCCACACAGTCGCGTCGATCCACGTCGGGCAAGCGCTCGCAGCGCTTTTGTTCGTTGAGCCGGTACTGCACCAGTCCGTCGTCCAGGCCGCCGCGCTTGGCCTCGTTGTACGCGTTGACGGCTTCGGTCAGGCAGGTGGCGCGATCCTGGTTCGATTGGCCGCTCATGCACGCGGCACGCTCCTGCTGGTAGCGCTCGAGCGCGCCGGTCTTGTCAGCGGCCAGCGCGGACGACGAGCCCAGCGCGATACCCAGCGTGAGCAGGGCACCCGCGAGGCGCGAAAGTTGAATACGACAGGTGTTCATGCTTGACTCCTTCAAAAAGTACATGCATCGAATCTACGAGCCTGCGCTCGTCATCGATGTCGGACAGCACGAGCGAAGGACGCTCGCGCGCGCCGGTTGCACTGTAGGAGGCGTCCCGCACGCGCGCCTCCCGCTCAGCGGCTGATCTGCGCGACCGTTGCAAGGTCCTGCGCTCGCAGCGTCGCGTCGATGTCGGTCGCCTCATTCAGCTGCGCCAGGCAGGTCTCGCGCATGCCCGGGCCGCGCAAGGCTTTGCAGCGCCATAGCGCCTCGGCGTACATCGCGACGGCCACGCGGCGCATCTCGCCTTGCTGCACGCCCCCGCGCACGATCTGATGGAAGGCCAGCAGCAATGCAAGGATGGTCAGCGACACAAGGATTCCGGGCCACACCGGTGAGCGCAATGCGACAGGCAGTCGGCGCCACCAGCCACGCACGCCGGGCCGCCATTCGAATCCCATGCTTTTCATCGCCGATCTCCGCGTGTTCGACAGGCCTTGCAAGGTCTCGCGCCACGGCGGGGCCCGCAGTGACAGGTCGGCGGCTTTGTAGGGGAGAGCGCCAACGCGGCCCGAATGGCTGACCATGAGCTGGCTCCCGCTACGACTCGCGGTGTGTGAACGCTGGACAAGCAGATGGTGCGACACGGGGAATGGCCTACTGATTTTGCTTACGGTCTGGTTCTTCGCGCTTTGGCTCGTCACTGTCCTTCTTCTTGCCGGTCGGCCCGCTGGCGGCCGGTTTCGGTTCTTGGCCACGCTGTCCTGACCTTGGCGGCGGCGAGGATGGCGGCTGCGCTGGTCTGGCTGCCGCAGCAGGCGGGTGGGCTTCGGTTGGCTTTGCGACAGGGGCGGGTTCCGGCCTCACGCGCTGCGCCGGTTGCTGTGCGGGCGGAGTGACTGGGGGTGCTGGGGCTGGCTTGGGCGGTGCCGCGGCCGGTGGCGTTGTCGGCGGCGCGGTGACGGGTTGTTCACGCTGTTCTGCCTTGCCTCGCTGTTCGGGCTTTGCGCGTTCCGCTGGCGACGGTGCAACGGGCATCGGTGCCGCAACGGGCTGTTCGCGCTGTTCAGGCCTGCCGCGTTGTTCTGGCGCTTGTGCTGCCGTTGCGGGCGGCGTGCGTTGAGACGGCGCGGCGTCATGCGTCTCTGTGCCCGGCTTGGTGGAGGTCGCGGGCGCCGCGGGGGCCGCGCGTTCATCGGACTTTGCGCTTGCAGTGGCCGGCTTGGCAGCGGCCGGCGCCGGCGGCGCAATCATGGCCTTCGGCGCTTCCGGCGCCGGCGCGACCAGTTTGACGACGGGCGCGGGCGCGGTCGCCGCAGGTTTCAATTCCTTGCGCGCCGCCTCGTCCAGCGGTTGACCCGGCTTCGCTGTCAATTGCTGCTGCTGCGCCGCGAAACCGACGTGCGTCGCGGGCGGCGCGGTGTGGGCCACGACCGGCCGCTCGAACACGCGCGCAGGTGGCTTGTCGCTCTGAGCGGCGGCGCCATGCACGCTTTTCTGTGTGGGAGCCACGCGCGGAGCCACCGCCACCGGAGCACTCACGATGGTTTCCTGGCTGACCCTCACCGCGGCCCTGGACACCGCCTGCGACTGCACGAACGCCGTCGTCGGCACGGCGACGACGGCTCCGGGCACGTTCCGGTTGGCGTAGACGATGT
>JBGQEX010000057.1:0-21477 GCA_041496605.1 Piscinibacter sp. | reverse complement strand
CGGGCCGCGCGGGCCGGGTGTCCAGTGCACCTCGAAGGCCGGTGCGGTGCCCTTCTTCACCCAGTGGATCGCCCGTTCGATCACCTCGTTCAGATCGACCGGCGCGCGGTCCTCGCGGTCGATCGCCGAGAAACGCTTGAGGCCGTTGACGATGTCGGCGGTGCGCTGCGCGCCCTCGAGCGTGCCTTCCATCAGCGAAGGCAGGTCGTGCAGCAGGTGGTCGATGCGCAGCCGCTTGCGCAGCGCGGCCTGTTCTGCGGCCGGCGCGTCGGCATGGATCGCACCGAGGTAGGCCTGCAGCCGCTCGGCATAGCGCTGCAGCGCGTGAACGTTGCCGAGCACGAAGCTGATCGGGTTGTTCAGCTCGTGCGCGACGCCCGCCACGAGCCGCCCGAGCGAGGCCATCTTCTCCGAGTGCAGCAGCTGCTGTTGGGTGAGCTTGAGCGCCTCGTGGGCCTCGCGCAGCTGGTGGTACGCGCGCTTGATCTCGCCCATCGGGCGGCCGACGAACACGTGGCCGACGCGCCTGCCCGCGCTGTCCAGCCGCGGCGTGCAGTTGAAATCCACCGGCACACGCTGGCCCTGGGCGTCGACGAGTTCGACCTCGAGCGAGGCACCGCCGCGCTGCAACGCCGGCGTGTCCAGCACGTGGCGCAGGCGCGCTGCGCTGGAGGCGTCGGCCATCAGCGCGGCCACCGGCGTGCCGCGCAGAACGTCGTCGCTGCGCCCGACCAGATCGCACAAGGCGGCGTTCGTCTCCTCGATCAGCCCGTCGCTGCCGCAGGCGACCAGCACGTCGCTCATCGCCGTCAGCAGGCTGAAGATGAACTGTTGCGACTGCTCGAGCTGCGCGTTCTTCTCTTCGAGCGCGATCTCGTCGTGCACGAGCTGCGAGTACACCTCGTCCATCTTGTGGATCACGTCGACCCAGGTGGATTCGTCCACGCCCTCGACCTGGGTGAGCTGGCGACGCTGGGCGTCGGTCAAGGGTGACGGGTGGCGCTCGGTGCTCATTGGCGGATCCTGATTGGCAACGCAGTTCAGCTCGAGCAACTTGCGGACCGGTCATCGCAAGGTAGAGAGCAGAGAGATCGTCATCCCGGCGGACGCCGGGATCCACTGCTTGAAGTCCAGTCGGCGTTCACCGTGCGCGCGAACCTCGAACGAGTGGATACCGGCCCCCGTGTCGAGCACGGGGCAGCGGTTCGCCGGTATGACGGCCGTATTGGCATGACGCACGGTGTGACCTCGTTGGTTGGAGAATGTCGCGAATCAATGGGCGGATTCAATGCACCGTGCAGACCATGCACGGGTCGAACGACCGCACGATGTGCTGCACCGCCACCGGCGTGGTTTCGCCCGCCAGCACCGGCGCGCCGACCAGCGCTGCCTCGAGCGCGCCCGGCGTGCCCGCCGCGTCGCGCGGCGAAAAGTTCCAGCTCGTCGGCGCGACGATCTGGTAGTTCGCGATGCGCCCGCGCTGCACGCTGATCCAGTGGCCCAGCGCGCCACGCGCGGCTTCGCTCAGGCCGACGCCTGCGCCGTCGTCGGGCATCCGGCCAGGCACAAAGAACGGCTCGCGCGGCGCCAGCGCGGCGAACCATTGCTCCATCATCGGCACCACGCGTGCAAGTTCGATCAGGCGCGCCAGCACCCGCGTGTACACCGTGCCGCCGAAGCGCTCCACGGTCTCGCGCACGAGTGGATGGCCGCTGGCGAGCTGGCGCGCGATGGCGCCGGTCTCCACCACCTGGCCGGCCAGCCGCGGTGCCTTGTTCCAGGTGTAGGCGCCGGGCTTGTCGGGCTGCGGCAGCGTGAGCCCGTTGCGCGGGTGCAAGGGGCCTGCGTCGCCCTCGGCCATCCAGGCGTGGGTGGCGTCCTCGCTGATGCGCTCGACGGCCAGCGGCGCCACAGCGCGCGACGCGGCATCCCACACACCGCGCGCGAGCAGGTGCCGACCGTCGGGCTGCGGGTAGGCGCCGTGACTCAGATAGCGCCCCGGGCCGCGGCCCAGCGCCCCGAGACCGATGTCGGCCGCGATGCCGAGGAACAGGCGCAGGTCGCCGCGCAGCGGGTCGCGGGCGTGCCAGGCATCGAGCGCGGCGCTGCTGTCCAGCGCCGCCACTTCCTCCAGCGGCGCGCCATACAAGGTGGACTCGAGGAAAGCGCGGAACTCGCGCAGCTTGGCCAGCAGGCGGATGCGCTCGGCGGCCTCGATGGCGCGTGACGAGCCGCCGGGCTGCACCGACTGCGTGTGCGGCCATTTGCCGCCCAGCGTGCCCATCAGCGTGAACCAGCGCTGGCGCGCCGCCACGGCGGCACGCGCATGCTCGCCGGCGTTCGCGGCGAAGCGCCGCGACGCCTCGCCGAACCAGGGCCGTGCGGCATACACCTCGCGTGCGAAGTCGGGCATGAAGAACAGGTAGAAGTGCGTCAGGTGGTCGGCGAGGTTTTCGCAGGCCAGCATCAGATTCGTCACATGCACGCCGTTGGGCGGCGCCCGCAGCCCGGCCAGGTCGGCGAGCGCGCGCGCGGCGGCAACCGACTGCGACACCGAGCAGATGCCGCAGATGCGCGGCACCACCACCAGCGCGTCGTGCGGCTCGCGGCCGACGAGGATCTGCTCGAAGCCACGGTACATCGGGGCGTTCACGCGGGCCGATGCGACGCGGCCGTCTTCGACCTCGAGCTGCACCTCGAGATCACCCTCGACGCGGTTGAACGGGCCGACGACAAGGCGGCTCATTTCAACCTCGTCTTGCGCACCGCCGGCGCCACCACCACATGGTCGGCGGTTGCGTTCTGCTTCACGCGGCGCGGCGTGGCCGACTTGGACAGCGAGGCGAGCGCGACGAACCAGGCCTTGGGCATGTCGGTGGGCAGCCCGATCGGAATACCGGCGATCTTCGGCGTCTGGTGGAACGGGTGGCCGGGATCCTGGAAGCCCGGTTCGGTGCAGCTGATGCAGGCATAGCCGCCGCGTGTGCACGAGCCCTCGCCGTTCCACAGGCGCGTGTTGCAGTCGGCATGCGCCTGCGTGCCCTTGCAGCCCATGTGCTCCATCAGGCAGCCGAGGTCCGACGGCTTCTCGGCGCTGGCCTTGAACTCGTAGTACTCGTTGCGCGTGCAGCCGTGGTGCACCAGCTGGTCGGCATAGAAGCGCGGGCGCTGCAGCGGGTCGAGATCGTCGGCGCCGACAAGGCCGGCGGCCAGCGCCATCAGCGTGTCCAACACCCAGCCGGGGTGGGTCGGGCAGCCGGCGATGTTGATGACCGGCAAGCCGCCGCGTGCGATGAAGTCGGCTCCGAGCAGCCCGCCCTTGTGGTCGTTGTCGTACTGCAGCCCGCAGGCATCGGTGGGGTTGGCACCGCCGGCCGTGATGCCGCCCCAGGCTGCGCAGGAACCCACCGCCACGACATGCTGGGCCACGCCGGCGAGTCGTTCGACCCAGTGAATCATCGGCACGCCCGAACCGGCGAGCACATGAAAGCGCCCCGTGCCGTTCGGCCCGCGCAGCAGCGCGCCCTCGACGCACAGCGCATCGAGGCGCGTTCGGCCGGCGAGGCAGTCGTCCAGCAGCGTCAGCAGCTCCTGCCCGCTTTCGAGCGACAGCGACGGATGCCACAGCAGGTTCAGCCCCGCGCCCTTCAACATGCCGGAGAAGTCCGCCGTGTCGGCGCACAGCAGCGACATGCTGCAGCCACCGCAGCCCCCGGATTGCAGCCAGAGCACGTTGAGCATCATCACTTCTCCTCGAGGGCGAAGCGCAGGAGCTTGGCTCGCAGCCCCACGCGCGACAAGCCCAGTTCGTGCGCGGCCCGCGTCTTGTTCCAGCGGTGGCGCAGCATCACCTCGCGCAGCACCATGGCCTCGATCGCGTCAAGCCGCTCTTGCAGCGTGCCGCTGGACGGGATGCCGTGCGGGGTGCCATTGATCCCGCGCGCCGCGCTCACGCCGGGCTGGCCGTGCAGCACCTTGAGCGAGAGCGAGTGCGCCTCGATGCGGTCGCCCTCGCTCAAGGCCACCGCGCGGGCGATTTCATTGCGCAGTTCGCGAATGTTGCCGGGCCACGGGTAGCCCATCAGGCACGCGAGTGCAGCGTCGTCGAAGTGCGCGCCGGGGCGACCGAGTTCGGCTCCCACCTCGCGCAGGATGCGCTGCGCGATCGGCTCGATGTCGCCAATGCGTTCGCGCAGCGGCGGCATCGCCAGCGTGACGCTGGCGATGCGGTAGTACAGGTCTTCGCGGAAGCGCCCGGCGGCCACGTCCTCTTCCAGCTTGCGGTGCGTGGCCGCCACCACGCGCACATCCACCGGCACCGCGCGGGTCGAGCCCACCGGCCTGAGTTCGCCCTCCTGCAGCACGCGCAACAGCTTGACCTGGAAGGCCGGCGACGTCTCGCCGATCTCGTCGAGAAACACCGTGCCGCCATGGGCGCGCTGGAACAGCCCGACATGGTCTTCGAAGGCGCCGGTGAAGGCGCCGCGCTTGTGGCCGAAGAGTTCGCTCTCCAGCAGCGTGTCCGGGATCGCGGCGCAGTTCTCGAGCACGAAGGGCCCGGCAGCGCGCGGGCTGGCGTAGTGGATCGCGCGCCCCAGCAGCTCCTTGCCGGTGCCCGATTCGCCGAGGATCAGCACCGACAGGTCATGACGCGCCAGCCGCGCGGCCATGCCGCACACGGCGTCGAGCGGGCTGCCGGGAGCGCGCTCGATGCGGTCGAAGTCGAACACGGCGCGCGCCTGCGACAGCTTGCGCTGGCTGCGCTCGCGCAGCAGCGGCGTGCCGGCGCGCAGCTCGATGTCCAGCCGCGACAGCCCCTGCTGCAACGTGCGCGCCTCGGCGGCGGTGCGCACCGTCTGCAAAAGATGGTCGGGCACCCAGGGCTTGAGGATGTACTGATAGATGCCGGCCTCGTTGATGCCGGCGATGATGTCCTCGCTGTCCGTGTAGCCCGAGATGACGATGCGCACCGCGTCGGGCCAGCGTTCGCGCGCCTCCTTCAGGAACTCCACGCCGGTGAGCCCGGGCATGCGCTGGTCGCACAGAATCACCGCGACCTCCTGCTGCGCCAGCAGCTCGCGCGCTGCGTCGGCGTCGCTGGCGGTGAGGATGTGGAAGTCCTCCTCCAGCGTGCGGCGCATCGCGTCCTGCGAGCGCACCTCGTCGTCGACCAGCAGCACCGTCGGTGCGCCGGCAGGGTGAGGCAGGTCGGGCGCGTTCATCGTTCGACGTGAGCGGCATGCGACGGCGCCGCTGATGCCTGCAGAGCGAACCCACGCCGCCAGCCGTTGCATAGCCGCTCGACGGAACGGTTGGGCGCCAGAGTTCTCATTGGTGCCGCATCTCAACGACGTAAATGCTCGACTCGAGAAAGTGCCGTCGTATCAATTTTTGAACGTCGCGAACGGACATGTCGTCGGGGTCCTTGTCCTTTGATAGAGAGGCCTGATAGATCCATCCGTCTTCTGGAGCGGTTGACCCTGCGCCTTCGCCAGACGCCCGCCAACGAGTCCACCCGCCGAACGTTTCGACCAGCGCCTTGTGAAACTGAACTTCAAGTACTGCCGGGTCGGATAGCCTCTTTGTCTGAGAGGCAAAGTCGGGAACCCAAAACACGAAGGTCTTGGAAAAGGTCGTTCCGAGATGCTTTGCGTCCTTCTGTTCGAGCTGCTTCCCTGTTCTCGGCGCCGGGTCGAAGACCGCGCCTCCGTTTCTCGATGTGTAGGTCAAGTAGAGATTGAGGAACGTGAAGGCCGCAAGGATCCAAAGGATCCAGCTGCGTCTCAAATTCTCAAACAGCCACCTCGGCAATTCCAGAACCAAGCTGCCGAATCCAAGCTTGATCGGCGCAGGCGAAGGCGGTGGTGGGGTGGGTGTGCGTCTGTTTCGGTTTGTCATGGTGGTAGTGACGCCTAACGTCCGCTCGACTGAGGGGTTAGCCGTTGCAAGCTTTGCCAAAGTATTCGCTCGCGGCTGAGGGAAGCAGTTGCACCAAGGCTTCCGGTCCACCCCCGGCGAAGAGGATGCGTGCGTTTGCCCCCGGCCGAAGGAGCAAGGCACCCACGAGCGGCGTACGGCCAAGCTCGAAGGTCTCTTTGCGTCCCAGCGAACGTACCACGATGCGCTCGGCGAATACCACTCTGTATGTAGCGTAGCCCTTGCCCAAGCAGAGCTTGGTGTCCTGCATCGCGGACCTCACGCGCTCCTGAGCCTGCGAGGCAACCATTGCCCGCCGGTCTTTGAATGAGGGCGGCAGGAAAGCAACCACAGTTGGTTTGTTGCCCGCGACGTACACCGTAACTGGGGCTTGGACATTCTGCCCGGCCACACACGCAGAACTTGCCAGCACCAGTAGCAAAGGGAGAACCAGGTTTGAGCGGGCGAAACTCATTATTGAGAATTACCAAATGCGCGACAGTCACCACGCTCCGTTCGCCCTGAGGTCCGACCGGTCCTGAGGTATCGAAGGGAGGGCTCGTGCAGGCCGAACGGGGGCTTCGATACCTCAGCCCGAACGGTTTCTGTTGTCGCGCGTTTGATAAACATCAATAGTGACGTCTAACGTGATTCAGCGCTCCGCCCGGTCGCGATGCAGCGCCAGGTGCCGCGGTGTCCAGGCCTGCGGTTTGCGGTAAACGAAGTGATGCCGCGCCACGTGGTAGCTGGGGTCGAAGCCGAAGAAATTGCGTTGCATGCGCTGCAGTTCCTCTTCGCGGTACGCGGCCAGCGGTTTCATGGCCTCGTCGGCCTGGCGGCGTTGCTGCTTGGTGGCCAGTCTAGCGGCGATGTCGGGGGCCGCCGCCAGCGCCGCCGCGTGCGCTTCGACCTGCAGTTCGAAGGCTGTCGTGTCCGCGGCGAGCAGCTCGTCGATCAGGCCGAGTGCGTTCGCCTGCCGCGCCGAAAGCGGCAGCCGGCCCTGGGTGATGGCCATGGCACCCGCTTCGCCGACGCGGCGCGGCAGCAGATAGGTCCAGTACTCGGAGCCATAGAGGTTGCCCATGTTCTTGTAGTGCGGGTTCAGCACCACGCCGTCGTGGGCCCACACCTGGTCGGCGGCCAGCGCGAGAAAGCAGCCGCCCGCGCCGGCGTTGCCACGCAGCGCCGCCACCGTGATCCGGTCGGTGAGCGTCAGCAGGTCGAGCGCGACGTCGTCGATCGCGTTGATGTTGCGCCACGAGGCATCGGCCGCGCTGTCGCCGGGGCGATGCGCCGCGGCCTCGATGTCGTGCAGATGAATGCCGTTGCAGAAGAAGTCCGCGCCGCCGACGAGCACCAGCACCCGGGTGTCGCGGCCGCGGGCGAATCGCAGCGCGTGGCGCAGACGCAGGCACTGGCGCGTGCTCATCGCGCCGTTGTGAAAGTCGAACTCGAGCCAGCCGACGCGCGCACCGCCCGCGCCGAACTCGCGGTAGTGCAGCTCGTCCCATTCGTCGTGCGCGTCGCGCATCAGCGGCACCTCGAGTTCGGGCAGCGCGGCGGCTTCGGCCTCGAAGGCCAGCGTGGCGGCGAGCTTGAGCGCGGGGGTCCGCGCGTCGGGGCCGGCGCGGCGCACGTGGCCAATCCACACGCCGCCACCGACCGTGCGACGCAGCAGTGCCGGCCCGCGCCGCGCAACCACGCTGCCGGGCGGCCCGGGTGGCGCTGCCGACAACGCCGCTGCGCTGGCGGCGTGCGCATCGAAGAGATGGCAAGGCAGACCGAACAAGGCATCGGCCACGCCGGGAAACCCGTCGGCCGCGCGGATCTTGCGCAGCACGGTGGCGCTGTCGTCCGTTGCCACGTCGACCGCACGGTCACTCTGCTGCATCAGCGGCTGCCATCGGCCCGGGTGCGCCGGCAGGGCCGGTCGTGCTGCGGGTGAGGGCTGGCCGGGCACGAAGCGCGACAAGGCTTCGATGACGGCGGCCACGGCGCAGCGCGTGACTTCGCGCCGGTACAGGCTGGCTTTGGTCGCGGCGCGCATCGTGAACGATGCCGTCGCCCAGACCTCGCCGGCGTCGAACTCGCCGTTCGCCTGCAGCACGGTGACGCCCCATTGCGCTTCGCCGCGCAACACGGCCCAGTCCAGCGCCGAGGGTCCGCGGTCGCCGGCAATGCCCGGGTGCACGACCAGGCAGACGCGCCGGCTCCACACCGACTCGGGGATGCGGCGCTTGAGGAACGGTGCGATCAGCAGGTCGGGCTCGAACAGCGTCACCGCTTCCTCGGTCACTGGGTCGGCAATGTCGAGCTCCAGCGAGACCGTGTGTCCGAGTGCGCGCAGCTCGACGAACAGGCGCTGCGTCAGGCTGTTGAAGCTGTGGGCCAGCAGCAGGATGCGCAGCGGCCTCATCGCGCGACGCTTCAGCAGATGCGGGGCAAGGGCTCCCCGCTCAGCCAGTCGACCACGCGCCGCCCGCCGAGGCGCGTGCTCATCTGCACGAAGCGGTGCGGATCGTCGGTGACGCTGCCGATGCGCGCCGCCGCACGCCCGCGCGGGTGGGCGCGCATCGCGTCGAGCACCGCATCGGCCGCCTCGGGCGCGACGATGGCCACCAGCTTGCCCTCGTTGGCGATGTACAGCGGATCCAGGCCCAGCAGTTCGCACGCCGCGTCGACCTGCGGCAGGATCGGAATCGCCACCTCCTGCAGCAGCATGCCCACCGATGACTGGCGCGCGATCTCGTTGAGCGTGGTGGCCAGCCCGCCGCGTGTCGGGTCGCGCAGCACGCGCACGCTGCCTTCGGGCACCGCGGCCAGCATCGCCGCCACCAGCGTGTGCAGCGCGGCGGTGTCGGACAGGGTCGTGGTCTCGAACTCCAGCGACTCGCGCTGCGACAGCACGGCCACGCCATGTTCGCCGATGGTTCCCGACAGCAGCACCACATCGCCGGGCCGCGCCTGCGCGCCGCCGATCTCCCGGCCCTCGGGCACCACGCCCAGCCCGGTGGTCGAGATGAACACGCCGTCGCCCTTGCCCTGCTCGACCACCTTGGTGTCACCGGTGACGATGGGCACGCCGGCCTCGCGCGATGCTGCCGCCATCGAGTCGACGATGCGCTTCAGCTCGGCCAGCGCGAAGCCTTCTTCGAGGATGAAGCTGGCCGCGAGGTACAGCGGCCTCGCGCCCAGCATCGCGACGTCGTTGACGGTGCCGTGCACCGCGAGGCAGCCGATGTCGCCGCCGGGAAAGAACAGCGGCGAGATCACGTGCGCATCGGTGGCCATCACGAGCCGGTGGCCGGGCGGCACGCCGAGCAGTGCGCCGTCGTTGCCCTGGCGCAGGTAGTCGTTGTCGAAGGCCTTGGCGAACAGCTCGTCGACGAGCTGGGCACTGGCGCGGCCGCCGGCGCCGTGATTCATGTCGATGCGCCCGTGCTTCAGGTCGAGCGGGCGGATGTAGTCCTTCTTCATACCGACACCACCGCAATATCGCGAAACCGTCCATACGAGTAGTGCGCCGCGCAAGCGCCCTCCGACGACACCATGCACGAGCCCATCGGGTTCTCCGGCGTGCACACCGTGCCGAACAGCTTGCAATCGGTGGGCCGCTTCACGCCGCGCAGGATCGCCCCGCATTCGCATTGCTTGTGGTCCGGCACCGGCTGGTAAGTCAACTCGAAGCGCTGCTCCGCGTCGTACCGCGCGAACGCGGGCCGGATCTTCAGTGCGCTGTAGGGCACTTCGCCGAGGCCGCGCCATTCGAAGCTGGTGCGCAGCTCGAAGACCTGCGAGACCGCCGTCTGCGCGGCGACGTTGCCGTCGCGCGTGACGGCGCGGGTGAACTCGTTCTCGACCTCGGCGCGGCCCTCGTTGACCTGGCGCACCAGCATGAGGATGGCCTGCATCACGTCGAGCGGCTCGAAGCCGGCGATCACCACCGGCTTGCGGTATTCCTCGGCGAAGTGTTCGTAGGGCCGGGAGCCGATCACGATGCTCACGTGCGCGGGGCCGATGAAGCCGTCGATCGGCACCGTGCCGTACTGGCGGACTTCGGCCGATTCGAGGATGTGGGTGATGGCGCTGGGCGTCAGCACATGGCAGCTGAGCACGCTGAAATTCGTTGTGCCGTCGCGCGCCGCCCGCTGGATGACCAGTGCGGTGGGCGGCGTCGTCGTCTCGAAGCCGATGGCGAGGAACACCACCTCGCGCGCGGGGTGCTCGCGCGCAAGCTTCAAGGCATCGGCCGCCGAATAGACCATGCGGATGTCCGCGCCGCGTGCCTTGGCCTTCATCAGCGAGAGGCCGTCCGACGCCGGCACGCGCATCACGTCGCCGTAGGTGCACAGCATCACGCCGCGCTCCAGCGCGAGGTGGATCGCGAGGTCGATGCGGCCGATCGGCAGCACGCACACCGGGCAGCCCGGCCCGTGGATCATGCGCACCGCGGCCGGCAGCAGCTCGGTCACGCCATAGCGCGAGATCGCGTGGGTGTGGCCGCCGCAGAACTCCATGAAGCTGTAGCGGCGGCCGGGCTGCACTTCGGCGGCCAGCCGGTCGGCGATTCTGCGTGCGACGGCGCCGTCGCGGAATTCGTCGATGTACTTCATGACGGCATCGATGCGGAGAATTGCGCCAGTTCGCCGAACAGCGCCAGCGTGCGTTCGGCTTCGTCGGTGTCGACCATCCCGATGGCGTGGCCCACGTGCACGATCACGTAGTCATCGACCTGCGCCTGCGGCGTCAGCGCGATCGAGATCTCCTTGCGCACGCCGCCCAGATCGACGATGGCCTGGTCGGAGTCCTTCAAGCTGACGATGCGAGCGGGCAGGGCGAGGCACATGGTCAGGCGTCCAGGGCAAGGAGTTCGGGATGGGGTTCGCGCGAGCACGCGTTCACCGTGCATGCGGCCACCCAGGCCTGGCCGAGTGCGAGGCCGGCGTCGCCGCAGCTGAGGCGCTGCGGAAGCTGAACGCTCAGGCCGGCTGCTTCCAGTGCGGCCGTGACGCGCTCGGTCAGCACGCGGTTCATGAAGCAGCCGCCGCCCAGCAGCACGCTGTGGATGCCGTGCGCCCGCGCGGCCTCGATCGCGGCCTGTGCGAGCGCATGGGCCAGCGCGACATGAAACAGCGCGGCACCCTGCGCTTGCGCTTCGGGCCCAGCGTCGGCCAGAGCGAACAGCTCGGCCAAGATCGGCCGCAGGTCGAGCGAGCCGTGCGGGTGGTCGAAACCAGGGTGGCTCGAAAGCCAGCCGCGGGCGTGTTGCTCGAGCGCGATGGCCGCCTCGGCTTCGAAGGCCTGACGCACGTTCAGGCGCAACGCGCCGGCCGCGGCATCGAACCAACGCCCGGCGCTGGTCGTCACCGGGCAGTTCAGGCCGCGTTGCAGCATCACGTGGACGACACGCGCGGCCGACGCGCCGACGACATTGCCGAAGCGCTGTTCGATCTCGCCACCCCGCCCCATCGCATGCAGCGCGGCGGCCGCCATGCGCCACGGTTCGCGTGCCGCGACGTCGCCACCGGGCAGCGCGACCGGGCCCAGGTGCGCGAGACGCTGCCAATGCTGCGCCGACGCGGCATCGTCGACGCGCAGCAACTCGCCGCCCCACGCGCTGCCGTCGGTGCCCAGGCCCACGCCGTCGAGGGCGAGGCCGATCACCGGGCCGCGCACGCCGTGCTCGGCCTGCACCACGGCGATGTGGGCATGGTGGTGCTGAACGCCGATGGCCGGCACACCGAGCCGCTCGGCCCAGGCCAGCGCGACCCGCGTGCTGTGGTAGTCCGGGTGCAGGTCGTGCGCCACCGCGGCGAGCGGGCCCGCGGCCCGGGCGAGCAAGGCGTCGACCGAACGGTCCAGCGCCTCGCAGTTCGCCGCGTCGCCGAGGTCGCCATGCAGCGGCGACCAGTGCGCGGTGTCGCCGTCGACCAGGCAGGCGGTGTTCTTCAGGTACGCGCCGAAGGCCAGCACGCGCGCCGGTGCAGCTTGGGGCAGGACGTGGGCCGTGAGCATGGGGCTTCAGGCATGTACGCCGGTGTGGGTGTGTTCATGCGCATGCGGATGCTCGGGCGCCACCGGCGCCTGCAGCAGCCAGTCCAGCCAGGCCTCCATGCCGTCGCCGCGCGTGGCCGAGACCAGCAGCACCTCGATGCCGGGGTTCACGCGCAGTGCGTACTCGATGCACTTCGGTATGTCGAAGTCCAGGTACGGCAGCAGGTCGATCTTGTTGAGCACCATCAGCGTCGCGGCGGCAAACATGTCGGGGTACTTGATCGGCTTGTCCTCGCCTTCGGTGACCGACAGGATCGCCACCTTGGCGGCTTCGCCCAGGTCCCACATCGCCGGACAGACCAGGTTGCCGACGTTCTCGATGAACAGCAGCGCGTGATCGTGGGCGTGATCATGCGCATGCGGGTGATCGTGCCCATGCGCGTGCAGATCCAGCCGCGCGAACGCATCGCTGACCATTTGCGCGTCGAGGTGGCAGCCCTTGCCGGTGTTGACCTGGATGGCCGGCGTGCCGGTGGCGCGGATGCGGTCGGCGTCGTTCGAAGTCTGCTGGTCGCCCTCGATCACCGCCAGCGGCAGGTGCGGCGCGCGGCGCTGCAGTGCCGCGATGGTCGCGCACAGCAGCGTGGTCTTGCCCGAGCCGGGGCTGGAGACCAGGTTGTAGGCGGTGACGCCGTGCGCCGCGAAGTGCGCGCGGTTGTGCGCGGCAAGGTGCTTGTTCGCGCCGAGCACGTCGGCCTCGAGCTTGATCGCGCGGGCTTGGCTCATGCCGGGCACCGACACGTGGGCGCTGCCGGCGCCGTAGTGCAGGTCGCCGGTGACGGGGTTCGTTGCCACGTCGCCGTCATGGGCCTTCGCACCTTCGGCGCCGCTGCTGCATCCGCAAACTACACACATGGAACTCTCCTATTGATGTTTGCCGAAAGCACGACAACACAAACGCCCGTTCGCCCTGAGGTATCGAAGGGTCGGGCTGAGGTATCGAAGCCCCATCCGATCGCCCTGAGGTATCGAAGGGTTGGCCGGCGCAAGCCCTTCGATACCTCAGGCCCTTCGACAAGCTCAGGATGTACGGGCCCTTCGATACCTCAGGGCGAACGGAGTGTGGTGACTGTCATGCATTTCGTAAGTCTCAACAGACCCTATTGATCGTGAACCACCAGGTCGAGCACGCGCAGTTCGGTGCCGCCGGTGGGTTGCAGTTGATGGCCGCCGCATTGCGGGCAGGGGTCGGCGCGCGAGGCGATCGCCACCGACTCGCAGCAGCGCAGGCACCAGGCTCGGCCCGGCGGTTCTTCAATTTCGATCGTCGCGCCTTCGAGGCAGGTGCCGGGCGCGATCGCGTCGAGGGCAAAGCGCAGCGCACGCACCTCGACGCCGGCGAGTGCGCCCGCTTCCAGTCGCAGGCTGGCGACACGCCGGAAGTGTTCGCGCGCGGCGGCGTCCTCCACCACGCGCATGATGCCGCCGGCCAGGCTCAGCTCATGCATGGGCGGCCTCCGGCGTCGGCGCGGTGGCAGGCACGATCTCGAATTCGACGCAGGGATCGAAGGCCACTGCGAGGCAGCGTGCGTCGTCGTCGCGCTGCGGGCCTTCGGGCAAGGCGGCGAGCGCGCGCGCCAGCACGCCGCGCGGGTGGAAGTTCCACTCGGTGGGGGCGAGCACGCGGCAAGCCGCCACCCGCGCGCCCTCGGCCACGGGCTCGAGCTGCACCCAGTGCACCAGCAAGCCGCGCGCCATTTCGGTCCAGGCGATGCCTTCGTGGGCGCCGAGCGTCAGCGCGCCGTGGCTCAGCCAATGCTCGCCGCCCGGCAGAGCCAGCCGCACCACCTCGACCACCCGCGAGACCAGACGCATCCACGCATTGTGGGCGGGCGGCCGCACCGGGTCGAGATGCCGAGTCCACGGGCCGGTTTCTGCCGCCTCGCCCCGCCAAAGGGGTTCGGCGCAAAAACGCGGCGTGCCGGCCATCAGGCACGCCAGCGCCGGCAGCGAGCGTTGGGGGTCGGTGAGCAAACCCAGCGGCGCGGCGGGTGTGGGCAGGCGTTGCGCCCTTTCCAGCTGCGCGCGCAGCAAGGGTGCGATGCGGCCGCCGGCCGCGCTGCACCAGCGTGCCGGCCATTGCAGCGGGTTGTTCGCCCAGTGGGCGATCCAGTCCTGTGCGGCCATGCCCAGCCATTTGTGTTCGATCCAGGCCGGCAAGGCGTCGAGCCGTTCGGCGATGGCCAGGTCGTCGCGCCACAGCGGGCACGAGCGCAGCACGTTCGCGGCGTCCTCCGCAGGCCGCGCTCCGGGCAGCTGGCGTGGCCAGTCGTGCGTCAGTCGCAGCACCTGGTCGCGCGCCGTCGCCGCCTGCAGCGCACGCCGCTCGTCGGCGCTCACCGTGGCGGGCCGGCCCAGCGCCGCGTCCACCGCGCGTTGCGCCGTGAAGCGATGGGCATGCGAGCACAGCGTGAACAGCGCGCCGAGCAGTGCGGGCAACTCGGATGCGCGCCGGCCGGGCGCGAGGCGCGCAGCGGCATCGGGGCGCGTGCTGTCGATGGTCGGCACGGCGCGCCCGGGCCACAAGCGCAGGCGTCCGGCGAGCGTGTTCACGTCCATCAGTGCGCCCCTTCGACCGCGCTGCGGCCGAACAGGAATCCGCGCCGCGCCGGGCTGGGCGCCGGCGGCGCCGGGGCGCGCAGCAGCGCCAGCAACTCGCGCGCGGTGGCGACGGCGGCCAGCTGGTCGGCGAATTCATGCATCGGCGAAAACAGCGAGCAGGCCTCGAAACGGCCGAAGCCCGGCGCCTCGGCGCCGATGAACTCCAGCGCCTGCGCGCCGCACGTGCGCGCGGCCGAGACGCCGAGGGCGAGCGGCACGTCGTCGTCGGCGAGCGGCCAGCGCAGCAGGTTCATGAACCAGGGGGTCACCAGCACACCTTGTGCCCACGTGCCCTCGGGCTCGAACCCGATGGCCTCGACGCTCAGCCCCGGGTGCAGGATCGGTACACCGGCCATCCTCGTGGCGGCGATCTCGCGGAACGCCGCCTCCAGTACCTGCACACGACGGGCGAGCCCAGTGTTCACGGTGCACTGTCCTCCAGCACCATGAACTGATCGGCGGCGCCGTCACAGTTCGGGCAGCGCCAGTGCGCGGGCAACTCGGCGAACGGCGTGCCGGCGTCGATCTGCCATACCGGGTCGCCCAACGCGGGGTCGTAGACCCACCAGCAGATCTTGCATTCCAGCCGCGCTCCGGCCGGCAGGCGCGAACGGTCGCCGAGGTACGACCCCTCGAAACGGCCGGCCGGAGCGAGCGGGCTGTTCATGACGTTTCGACCCATGCCAGCACCTCGGTCAGGCGTTCGGCCGAGTCCGCCAGGTCTTCGCGGGCGGCGCAGGCGACCTCGGGCATGTCGCACACCTCGATGGTGTCGAGGATCACCGCATCCTGCGAGTTGAAGTAGACGACGCGCCAGGTGTTGGGCACGCAGGTGTTGGTGATGCGGCAGTTGCCGTAGCCGCGCGAGAGCACGCGAACGCGGCCGGCACCGAGTTGCTGGTCGAGGACGACGATGTCCTGCGGCGTCAGCGGCAGCAGCGTCATGTTGATGATGTGCGGCGGCTGCCCGCGGCGCCAGCGCCGCTGCTGGTCGTCGATCTCGGCCAGCAGCGACGGCACGTTCATCACGCCCTCGGGCATCACTTCGGGCAGCGCCCCCACGCCCGTGGCCCGACCGTCGTCGCACGCCGCGCGGCGCAAGACTTCGGGGATGGCACCGACCTCGATCGTGTCGCTCGCGACGCAGCCGTCCGCGCTGCGCAGCACGCGCCACACACCGGCGAAGACCGACTCCTGCACCTGCACCGACTCGGCGCCCAGCGATTGGGCGCTGACCTCGCCTTCGCCCAGCACCTGGTTGATCAGTTGGCGGTCGCGCGGCGTCAGGCCACCGAGATCGACGGGCGCCGCGGGGTGCCCGCCGACGGCATCGTGCAGCGCGGCCAGCGTCGCGCGCAGCGCGCCAAGTGCGCCGTCGTGGCCGGCCAGTTCCTCGGGCTCGGGCAGTTGCGGCGCGCGGTAGGTCTGCATGCCCTGCGGCATCGGCAGGTAGTCCAGCGCCTCGTCCTCGGGCTGGCTGCCGGGGCCGAGCGCGGCGACCACCGGGATCGGAAAGGGTTTGATCGGTGACGCGTTCATGCGGTCTCCTTGGCCGGTATGTTCAGTGGCAACCCGGCGCGGCGCCTTGCGCGGCGACAAGCGGAACCCCGATGCCGGGTGCGCGCGAGGCGGGCAGCGCCAGCGCCTCGGCCACGCGCTGCACGAAGACGTCCCAGTCGTGCATGCCGTGCAGCGTGGTCACGTAGTGGCCATCGCGCAGGAACACCAGCGCCGGCCAGCGCTGCGAGCCGAAGCGCCGCGCGATCGCCTCTTCGCCATCGCGGCGCACAACACCCACCGTGAAACGGCCGGCGAACACGGCCTGCAGCTGCGGCAGCACGACGGCGACGTCCAGACCCTCGGGAAAGCGCACCGGGTCGCCACTGAAGAAGAGCACGCGATCACCCGGTGCATCGATCCAGGCGTCGAGCGAGTCGGCGTCGATCCAGCATGCGCCCGGGCTGCGGACCAGTTGCTCGACGCGTGGGGACGGCGTGGCTTCGGGGATCATGGTGGACTCCATCAAGCGCTGGATTGCCCGGTCAGCGCGGCCAGTTCGTCGGCGCGCATCGCCGACGGCAGCGCGAAACCCGGATCGGCGGGGGCGTCGGCATCGTGCGATCCGGCGAGGCCCGCCTGCAGCAGGTCGAGCGCAGCGTCGATCTCGGCGGCGCGCTCGGCGTCGATCCGTTCGCGCGCGCTGTCCATGAAAACCAGCAACCAGTCGCCCGCTGCGCAGGGGCCGACCAGCGCGGTGTCGACCCGGCGCCGCTCGCCGCGCCCTTGTGCGAGGGCATGGCGTGAAGCGGCTTCGATCACTTGCATGGGGATGGCGATGCACATCTCAGTTGCTCCACCGGGCTTCGCGCGACCCGCGACGCATGAAACGTGCTGGTGCACCGAACTCTCGGCACTCCACCGTTTCCGATCGCCCTGAGGTATCGAAGGGCCTGCTCATGCCGACCCTTCGATACCTCAGGGCGATCGGAAGGGGCTTCCTTCGATACCTCAGGACTGGTCGGACCTCAGCCCGAACGGGTGGGGTGGCGTGCGCAGGACGAGTGAGTTTCATCTCAGCTTCTCTCGGCCGCAGGCATGAAGCGCGCATCGCCGAGGCGGCACGCGGCTTCGGCGCTCGGGCGTTCGGACTCGTAGACGTCGAGCGACAGCACCGGCGCAGTGACAGCGTCGGCAGCCGCCAGCGCCTGCTCGCGCGGACGCGGCTCGGCGCCCCATTGCGCCAAGCGCTCCACCGCGAGCTGCAGCGCGTCCTCGAGGGCCGCCTTGACGCTGATGCGCAGGCTGCCGCCGTAGTCCTCCAGCTCTTCCGGCTGGCAACCGACCAGCAGCACCTCGTCGGGGAAGCGGCCGGTGAACTGGGCGAGCAGCAGCACCTCCTGGAAGCCGGTCTGGTGCAGGCTCATCTTCTTGGCGCCGAGGAAACGCGGCACCTCGTCGTTCTCGACCAGCTTCAAGGTGCCGGGCGCGAGGCCATAGTCGACGGCGTCGAAAATCAGCAGCCGGCGCGCGGCCTGCACATGCTCGATCAGAATCAGCCCCTGCGTGCCGCCGTCGATCAAGCTCACGTGCGGCGCGAAGTCGAAGCGGCGTTGCAGCGCTTCGACACAACGCACGCCGAAGCCCTCGTCGGCCCACAGCACGTTGCCGATGCCGAGCACGACGATGGTGTCGGCATCACGCGAAGGCTTGCAGGCGTAACGGGACGTGTCGGATGGCATGACGGAGCGGACGCGAAGACCCGGGCGGGCTCAGTCTTTGAACGTGCGATGGCCCGAGATCATCGTGCTGACGATGCTCTGGCGGCCCATGATGTCTTCGCGGATCGCGGCATACACGTGAAGCGTCACGAAGATCACCATGCCCCACAGGCCGAGGTGATGCCAGGTGTGCACGTCCTGCGACTGGCCGAACAGCGGGATCACCCAGCCGAACGCGCGGTCGGCCCAGGAACCGGCCTGCGCGCCCTCGCCGTAGAGGGCGAAGCCGGTGCAGATCATGAACAGCGTGAGGAACAGGAAGCCGAAGAACATCGCCAGCCGCGCGATCGGGTTGTGGCCGACGTAGCGGTTCGGCTGCGGGATCAGGAAGGCGTACCACTTGAACATGGTCCGCACCTCGCGCCAATAGTCGCGGCTCGTCAGCGGCAGCGTGAACAGCTCGCGTGCATGGTGATTGCCGACGATGGCCCAGTAGATGCGCCCGAGCAGGCCGACCGCCAGCACATAGCCGGCGGCGAAATGCGCGAAGCGGATATAGCCCATCAGGTAATGGCTGCTCGCCTCGCCGCTCAGCGTGGGCAGCGGCGAGCCGATGAAGTAGCCGCTGACGGCGAGCACCGTGATCGAGAGCGCGTTGATCCAGTGCCACAGACGCACCGGCGCTTCGTAGACATAGACCGACTTGGTCGAGCGGCCGTGCGCGACGGCGCCCTCGTCGGTGCCGGTGGCTTGGCTGAAATCGGAAACCGGGGTGGCGGACATGAAGCCTCCTTGTCAGTGCAGGTCAGAAGCGCGTGGCGATCAGACCGAGGCCGGCCAAACCGACCAGCGCGCCGAGCGTTCGCCAGGCCCAGGCTTGGGCCTGCGCGAGCCTCTGGCCGGCTGCCAGGCCGACGCCATGAAGCAGCGCCGTGGCGATCACGAAGCCGCAGGCATAAGCGGCGAACGAAGTCCCGAGCGCGAACTCGGCGCCGTGGGCATGGCCGTGCAGCAACCCGCTGGCCGCCACGAGCAGCAGGCCCGAGGTCGAGCCGAGGCGCTCGCGCACCAGCAGCATCGCGCCGAGCAGCACGACGCTGGCCGCAATGCCCGGTTCGACCCACGGCAGACCGTTCCCGCCGACCGCCAGCAGCGCGCCCGCGAGCATCGCGCCGACAAAGGCGAGCGGCCCGAAAGCGCGCCGCCCGGCGGGCAGCGCCACGGCCGACCACAGGCCGACCGCGACCATCGCCAACAGGTGGTCCAGGCCGGTGAACGGGTGCGCCAGGCCGGCGGCCAGGCTTTCGGTGCCATGCCCGGTGTGGGCCTGCGCGGCGGCGGCCGATGCGCAGGCGACCAGCGCCACCAGTCGCGACGGACGGCACAGGCGGGACAGCGGGATCTTCGTCATGGAGTTCTCCTCGGGCGGCGCGTTAGCGCACCGTGACGGTGGTCAGTTCGCGTTGGTTCGCGTCGATGACGTGCGTGGAGCACGCCAGGCAGGGGTCGAACGAGTGGATGGTGCGCAGGATCTCCAGCGGCTCGTCGGCCTTGGCCAGCGGCGTGTTCATCAGCGAGGCCTCGAAGGCGCCGATCTGGCCCTTGCTGTCGCGCGGGCTGCCGTTCCACGTGGTCGGCACGACACACTGGTAGTTGTCGATCTTGCCGTCCTTGATGCGCACCCAGTGGCCAAGCGCGCCGCGCGGCGCCTCGGTGAAGCCCGCGCCCTTGGCCTCCTTCGGCCACGACGACGGTTCCCACTTGTCGACGTTGGCGGTGGCGCTATTGCCGGCCTTGAGGTTGCCGATCAGCTGGTCGAACTGCGCGACCTGCAGGTCGGCACAGTACAGCGCTTCGATGCCGCGCGCCGCGGTGCGGCCCAGCGTCGAGAACAGCGCGGTCACCGGCACGTCGAGCTTCTTGAGCACGCCGTCGATCGTCTCCTTGATCCACGGGAACTGCTTGGGCTGCACATAACCGAGCACCATGCGCGACAGCGGGCCGACCTCCATCGCGTTGCCGCGCCAGCGCGGCGCCTTGATCCACGAATACTTGCCCGCCTCGTCGAGTTCCTCGATGCGCGTCTTCGTGCCCTTGGTGGCCTTGCCCAGCTCGTAGTGCGGCTCGGTGACGCCATCGAACGGGTGCAGGCCCTGGGTCTCGTCGGCGTACTTGTACCAGGAGTGGGTGACGAATTCCTGGATCTGCTCGGGGTCCTTCACGTCCACCGCATGGACCTTGGACAGGTCGCCGTTGATGATGGCGCCGCGCGGCAGCATCAGGCTGGCGGCCGTGTAGTCGTTGGCGCGCGCGGGCACATCGCCGTAGGACAGGATGCTCTTGCTCGACAGGCCGCCGCCGTAGAGCCAGTCCTTGTAGAACGAAGCGATCGCGAGCAGGTCGGGGATGTAGACCTGCTCGATGAATTCCTTGCTTCGGTCGATGATGCTCTTGACCAGGTTCAGGCGCTCCATGTTGATCGCGCCGACACCGCCGACGCCATCCATGTTGATCGCGCAGGGCACGCCGCCGACCAGCCAGTTCGGGTGCGGGTTCTTGCCGCCGAAGATCGTGTGGACCTTGACGATGTCCTTCTGGAAGTCCAGCGCTTCGAGGTAGTGCGCCACGGCCATCAGGTTGGCCTCGGGCGGCAGCTTGTAGGCCGGGTTGCCCCAATAGCCGTTCATGAACGGCCCGAGCTGCCCGCTCTCGACGAACTTCTTCAGCCGCGTCTGCAGGTCGCGGAAGTAGCCGGGCGAAGACAGCGGCCACGACGAGATGCTTTGCGCCAGCTCGGAGGTCTTCTTCGGGTCGGCCTTCAGCGCCGACACCACGTCGACCCAGTCCAGCGCATGCAGGTGATAGAAGTGCACGAGGTGGTCGTGCACCTGCAGGTTCAACTGCATGATGTTGCGGATCAGGTTCGCGTTGTCGGGGATCTGGATCCCGAGTGCGTCTTCCACCGCGCGCACCGAGGTCAGCGCATGGGTGCCGGTGCACACGCCGCAGATGCGCTCGGTGAAGGCCCATGCATCGCGCGGGTCGCGGCCCTTGAGAATCACCTCCAGCCCGCGCCACATCGTGCCGGTGGAGACCGCGTTGCGGATCACGTTCTGCGCGTCGAGATTGACCTCGACGCGCATGTGGCCCTCGATGCGGGTGACCGGATCGACGACGACGCGCCGGCCGGAGTTGTCGAGCTTGAAGCCCTGGGTTTCGTACGCAGCCATGCGCTACCTCGCTCGGGTTGTCACTGGTTGGTCTTGGTTTGCGAGCGCTTGATCGCACTCACCGCGGCATGTGCGGCCGCCGCCGCGCCGACCACACCGGCGGCCGTGCCACCGACCTTGTCGGCGTTGGCCTCGACGCCGAACTGCGGGATGTTGGTGAGCCGGTCATAGAACGAGCCCTTGTCCCAGAAGCCCTCTTCCGAGCAGCCGATGCAGCCGTGGCCCGACTGGATCGGGAAGGACACGCCGCCGTTCCAGCGCGTCGTCGAACACGCGTTGTAGGTGGTCGGCCCCTTGCAGCCCATCTTGTAGAGGCAGTAGCCGCGGCGCGCGCCGTCGTCGTCCCAGTTCTCGACGAACTGGCCGGCGTCGAAGTGCGGCCGGCGGTAGCACTTGTCGTGGATGCGCTGGCTGTAGAACATTTTCGGCCGGCCCTGGCAGTCGAGCTCGGGCAGCTT
>JBGQEX010000056.1:0-22058 GCA_041496605.1 Piscinibacter sp. | reverse complement strand
CGCATCTCGGCCCAGTCGAGGCTGGAGGCCTTCTATCGCGAGGCCGGCTTCGTGGTGGTCGGCGAGCCGTATCTGGAAGACGGCATTGCGCACACGCAAATGCTGCGGCCGGTGGCTTGACTATCCACGCGGGGAACTCAGATACCAAATAGGTGCTCAGGCGGCGCGATGCAAGGCGCGCTGCACCTCGTTCTGCCACGGCAGCGTGTGGACGATTTCGTTGAGGTGCAGGGCGGCCTGCGTGCTTGGCAAGACGTCGCCGTGAGCGTCGAGCAATTGCAGGTTCGTCACCAGCGCCAGCGGGTCGGCCATGGCAACCACGCCTTGGTGCACCTCGATCCAGTCCCACGCCACACCGGCGGCCTGTTCGGGCGACGGATTGCCCCAGACGGTTTGGCCTGAGCATGGTTGATCCGCGTCGCCCGTGGTCAAGACGCGCGTGCCAAGATGCACAAAATGGAGTTCCGGCGCGCACTGAGCCTGCCACAATAAGGGCGGCCATGCGCAGACGATCCAGGCGGGTGTCATCGGTGTGCTTGTCCTGAGGTGATGCCGTGGCGGGCAGTTCTTGTTGGTGGGAGTGTGGTGCGTCCGCGCCGAGTTGCCATCTGTAAGTCCTTTCAGGTGTAAGAGCTTTCAGCTGTAAGACCTTGCAGGTGCGCGAGCTTCGGGCCCACGACTGCGCACCGGGTCGTCTGGAGTTGACAACATTCATGCTGCAGGGCGGATTCACGTCGGTGCTACGTGCCACGAGCCGCGATGAACTCCTCACGGAGATCGTCGGGTTCACGCGGCAGCTCGGATTCGAGACGGTGACAGCGACGACCGTCATCGATCACTTCCGCGGCGAGTCGGAGTTCATCGTGCTCGACAACACGCCGGCCGCGTATCGTGAGGCCTTCGAGGACACCGGCAACTGGGTCCGCGACCCCGTCACCCAGCACTGCAAGCGCAAGAGTGTTCCGATCATCTGGAATCAGGAGACCTACACGTCGGTCGGGCAAGGTGACCGATGGGAAGCCCAGGCCCCGTTCGGTTACCGCACCGGCATCGCGCTGGCACTGCATCTTCCGGAAGGGCGGCATTTCTTGCTGGGCGTCGATCGTGATCAGGCACTGCCTGCGGGTTCGGCCGAGCTCACGCGCATGGTCGCGGACCTTCAACTGTTCGCGGTCCATGCGCAGGACGCGGCGCTGCGCGTGTTGGTCCCGACGTCCCCCCAGGCAGACATTCCGGCGCTCACGCCGCGCGAGCTGGAGAGCCTGCGCTGGACGATGGAGGGCAAGACTGCATGGGAGGTCGGCAACATCCTCGGCATCAGCGAGCGAACCGCTGTTCTGCATGTGAACAACGCGACGCACAAGTTGGGCTGCGTCAACAAACACCAGGCCGTTCTGAAGGCGCTGCGCCTCGGACTGATTCGCTGACTGCGACCGGGTAAATCGGCGGCTCTGCTTTCGCAACCTGTAAGAGTTGACAGTTACGCAGGGTTCTCGCTGCTGCTGGAATCACTCCTGTGCACGCACACATCGTCCGCGTGTCCAACACCCAGGAGACCCAGATGTCGCAAGACCACACCCACGCCGCTGCCAAGCCCCAACAACAATCTCCGGCGCCGGTGGCGCCTGCCACGAAGACCGCACCGGTTCCGATTGACCCGAACCTGTTGCGTCAGGTCGCCGGCGGCACACTTCCGGTCGGCGGTTGGTGAGTTCTTCGCCCGACGCTCGTCGGTGCATTGTCGAACCTGATCAGTCGGCACTCCGATTGATCGTCAGCGGACTTCCATGGCCAGCCTGTTTCGCCCCGAGGTGATCGAAGGACGACAGCAGGCCTGGCTGGGCAGCATTCAGCTGGTGCGGCCGGTTCCGCTTGCGGTGCTGACGGCGTTGGTCGTGATCACCGCGTTCGCCGTCGGCGGCTTTCTGGTTGAAGGCCGCTACACGCGCAAGGCGCACATCGCCGGAGTCTTGGTGCCCGATCGCGGCGTGTTGCGGCTGCTGCCGCCGCAGTCCGGCACCGTCATCGAAAGCCACGTGGTTGAAGGCCGGGCGGTGCGCCGAGGCGACGTCCTGTTCGTGCTGTCGGCGGACCGCACCACCTTGAGCGGTGACACGCAGGCCGCGGTGCAGGCAAGCCTGGCTGCACGTGGGCGCAGCCTGCAGGATGCATCGCGCCAGAAAACCCAACTGCAGCAAGCGCAGCGCAGCGCGCTGGATCGACAGATCGACGACATGCATCGCGAGCTGGCGCAGATGGACGCCGAAGCGCAGCTGCAACAACAACGGCTCACGCTCGTGCAGCAGGCGCTGGCACAACTCGAGTCACTGAAGAGCGACAACTTCGTCTCGTCGGCACAAGTGCGGGCCAAGACCGAAGAAGTGCTGGGCGTGCAGGCGCAGTTGCAGGCACTGTCGCGCCAGCGTGCGGCGCATCTGCGCGAGATCGGCACCCTCGAATCGCAGCGCCGCGAGCTGCCGCTGCGCACGCAAGCCGCCATTGGCGAGATCGAACGCGATTTGGCCTCGCTGGCGCAGGAGTCGGCCGAAACGGAAGCCAAGCAGCGCATCGTGATTCGTGCGCCGCAAGACGGCATCGTGACTGCCGTATTGGCGGAACCGGGCCACAGCGTTTCGCCGGCGGCGGCGCTGGCCAGCCTGCTTCCGGCCGATGCCAAACTGCAGGCCCAGCTGTTTGCCCCGTCGAGTGCGGTCGGCTTCGTGCGGGCGCACCAGGCGGTGCAATTGCGCTACCAGGCTTTCCCGTACCAGAAGTTCGGCCACCACGCGGGCCAAGTGCTGCAGGTGTCGCGCACGCCGCTGCAAGCCGCCGAGTTGGCGGGCCTGCCGCTGCCCGAGTGGCTCAAGAGCACCCCGGGTGCCGAGCCGCTGTACCGCATCACCGTCACGCTGGACCAGCAGGCCGTACAGGCCTACGGGCAGGCGCAGCCGCTGGCCGCCGGCATGCAGCTGGAGGCCGATGTGCTGCTCGACCGGCGACGCCTCATCGAGTGGATTTTCGAGCCGTTGCTCAGTGTCACAGGCAGGGTCTGAATGAGCGGATTCTTCGCGTCCCTGAGGCTCGGTTTCGGCCGGCCGCGCGTGCCGATGCAGCTTCAGACCGAGGCCGCCGAATGTGGCCTCGCCTGTCTGGCGATGGTCGCTGCGTACCATGGCCTGCACACCGACATGCCGACCTTGCGGCAGCGGTTCCAGCTCTCGCTGAAGGGCGCGACGATGGTCGACCTGACGCGCATCGCCGGCCAGCTGAGCTTGAACCCGCGTGCATTGCGTGCCGAGATGGAGCATTTGCCGCAGCTGCAGTTGCCGTGCGTGCTGCACTGGGACCTCAACCACTTCGTCGTGCTGTCGCACATCAGCCACGGCAAGGCGGTGATCCACGATCCGGCGCGCGGGCTGCGCCAGCTGACGATGGACGAGGTGTCGAAACACTTCACCGGCGTGGTACTCGAACTGACGCCTGCGGCCGAGTTCGAGCCGCGCACCGAGCGGCAGTCGGTGACGTTGCGGCAGCTGCTCGGGCGCGTCAGCGGGCTCAAGCGCTCGCTGCTGCAGATCTTCACGCTCGCGCTGGCGCTCGAAGGTTTTGCGTTGCTGTCGCCGTTCTTCATGCAGTGGGTGGTCGACAGCGTGCTGGTCGGCGCCGACCGCGACCTGCTCGTCACGCTGGGTATCGGCTTCGCACTGCTGGTGTTCATTCAGGTGGTCACCGGCGCGATCCGCTCATGGGCGGTGTTGTACCTGTCGGCAACGCTCAATCTTCAGTGGCTCTCGAACGTGTTCGCGCACCTGATGCGGCTGCCCGTGAGCTGGTTCGAAAAGCGCCACACCGGCGACGTGATGTCGCGCTTCGGCGCGATCCAGCAGATCCAGCAGACCTTGACGACGAGCTTCATCGAGGCGGTGCTCGACGGCCTGCTGGTGGTGCTGACGCTCGTGATGATGTGGGTCTACAGCGGCACGCTGACGGCCATCGCGCTCGGCTGCGTGGCGGCCTACGCCGTGCTGCGCTGGGCGTTCTTCCGCCCGCTGCGCAACGCCACCGAAGAAGCGATCATCCACGACGCGAAGAAGTCCAGCCATTTTCTCGAGTCGCTGCGCGGCGTGCAGTCGATCAAGCTGTTCAACCGGCAGGAAGATCGCCAGGCGCGCTTCATGAACCTGGTGGTCGACGCGATGAACGCGAACATCGCCACCCGCAAGCTCGACCTGCTGTTCGGCGTGCTGCACAAGCTGGTGTTCGGGCTGGAGCGCGTGGCGGTCATCTGGGTCGGCGCGCTGCTGGTGCTGGACCGCAGCTTCTCGGTCGGCATGTTGTTCGCGTTCTTCGCCTACAAGGAACAGTTTGCGGTGCGGGTCAGTGGGCTCATCGACAAGGCGGTGGAGCTGAAGATGCTCAAGCTGCAGGGCGAGCGGCTGGCCGACATCGTGCTCACCGCGCCCGAGACCGAGGTGCTCGTGCCGCCGCGCCGGCAGGACGTCGGCGCGCGGCTCGAGCTGCGCGGCGTCGGGTTCAAGTACTCCGATGCCGAGCCGATCGTGCTCAAGGGCGTGAACCTCGTCATCGAGCCCGGCGAATCGGTGGCCATCGTCGGCCCGTCGGGCTGCGGCAAGACCACCTTGCTCAAGCTGATGCTGGGCATCCACGAGCCGCAGGTCGGCGAGGTGCGGGTCGGCGGCGTGCCCCTGGCGCACCTGGGCCTGCGCGGCTGGCGCGACATGATCGGCACGGTGATGCAGGACGACCAGCTGTTCGCCGGCTCGATCATCGACAACATCAGTTTCTTCGACGCGCGTCCCGATCTGGCCTGGGTCGAGCAATGCGCAAAGGTGGCCGCGGTGCACGACGAGATCGAGGCGATGCCGATGGCCTATCACACACTGATCGGCGACATGGGCACCAGCATCTCCGGTGGGCAGAAGCAGCGTCTGCTGTTGGCGCGCGCGCTGTACAAGCGGCCGAAGATCCTGTTCCTCGACGAGGCCACCAGCGCGCTCGACATCGAGCGCGAGCGTCTGGTGAATCTGGCGGTGCGCCAACTTGACCTCACCCGCGTGATCGTGGCCCACCGCAGCGAGACGATCGCATCGACGAACCGGGTGATCGTGCTCGGCGACGGGCGCGTGACGCAAGACCTTCGCACGGTGCCGGGCGGCTCCAGCGCATTCGGGCATTGACGCCGTCGAGGTGCCCGGCGCTCAGGCGCTCGGCAGTGGTGACGCCGGCGGCGGCAGGGTCTGTTGTTCGAGCGCGCCGAGCCACTGCAATGCCTGCTCGCGGCTATCGCCGCACATGTCGGCGCTCGGCCGCAATGACACGCACACGGCGGGGCGTTCCGGCCGGCCGAAGAGGGCGCAGCGCTGGTCGGCGGTCAGTTGCACGCAGCGCACACCCGCCGGTTTGCTGACACCGGCCACCAACGGCATGCCCGGAATCGGGCTGGAGATGGACGGCGCGATGCAGCACGCGCCACAGCCGCTACGGCAATTCATCGTTGTGGCAAGAAATGAAGGATGGCTACGTTATCGGACGGGCGCGATGCGGATCAAGGGCGCGGCCGGTCTGCACCGATATCCCGACCGGTGACTTGCCGAGCTCGGCTGCCTACAATTGTCGATTGCTCAAAAAGTAGGCAGCGCGATGTGGTTCCCTCAGGAGTTTGACGTGATTGTGGTCGGTGGTGGCCACGCCGGCAGCGAAGCCGCCCTGGCGGCGGCGCGGATGGGCTGCGCCACCTTGCTGCTGACGCACAACATCGAGACGCTGGGCCAGATGAGCTGCAACCCGTCGATCGGCGGCATCGGCAAGGGCCATCTGGTGAAGGAGATCGACGCCCTGGGCGGCGCGATGGCCGCGGCCACCGACGAAGCCGGCATCCAGTTTCGCATCCTCAACGGCTCCAAGGGTCCGGCGGTCCGCGCGACGCGCGCACAGGCCGACCGGGTGCTGTATCGCGCCGCGATGCGTCGGCGGCTGGAGAACCAGCCTGGGCTGTGGCTGTTCCAGGGCGCGTGCGACGACCTGATCGTCGAGGGCGATCGCGTGACCGGCGCGGTGACGCAAGTTGGCATTCGCTTCCGCGCCAGCGCCGTAGTGCTAACGGCGGGTACCTTTCTCGACGGAAAGATCCATGTCGGGCTCGAAAGCCACTCGGCGGGGCGGGCCGGCGACCCCCCGGCGCTGAGGCTGTCGGCACGGCTCAAGGAGCTGAAGCTGCCGCAAGGCCGACTCAAGACCGGCACGCCGCCGCGCATCGACGGGCGCAGCATCGACTTCAGCGTATTGACCGTGCAGCCGGGCGACTCGGACCCGGTGCCGGTGTTCAGCTTCATTGGCGATGTTTCGCAGCACCCGCGGCAAGTGCCCTGCTGGATCACCCACACGAACGCGCGGACGCACGAGATCATCCGCTCCGGATTCGACCGCAGTCCGATGTTCACCGGCGTCATCGAAGGGGTGGGGCCGCGCTACTGCCCAAGCATCGAGGACAAGGTCAACCGGTTTGCCGACAAGGACTCGCACCAGATCTTCCTGGAGCCCGAGGGGCTGACGACACACGAGGTCTATCCGAACGGCATCTCGACCTCGTTGCCGTTCGACGTGCAACTGGCGGCGGTGCATTCGATGCGCGGACTGGAGCGGGCCCACATTCTTCGGCCCGGCTATGCGATCGAGTACGACTACTACGATCCACGCGCGCTGAAGGCCAGCTTCGAGACCAAATCGATAGCCGGCCTATTCTTTGCGGGCCAGATCAACGGCACCACTGGCTACGAGGAAGCGGCGGCCCAAGGGCTGTTCGCCGGCCTCAACGCCGCACTGCAAACGCGTGGCCGCGACGCATGGACGCCGCGCCGGGACCAGGCTTACCTGGGCGTGTTGGTCGACGACCTGATCACCAAGGGCGTCACCGAGCCCTACCGCATGTTCACCAGCCGAGCCGAGTACCGGCTGCAGCTGCGCGAAGACAATGCCGACCTGCGACTGACCGAGGTCGGCCGGCAGTTGGGCCTGGTCGATGACTTGCGCTGGAGTGCATTCAACCGCAAGCGTGATGCCGTCTTGCGCGAAGCCGAGCGCATGAAGGTCACCTGGGTCCGGCCGGACACCTTGCCGGACGCAGACGCCGAGCGCTGGCTCGGGAAGGCCATCGACCACGAGTACCGGCTCGCCGATCTGCTGCGGCGCCCTGGCGTGGATTTCGACGCCGTTGCCGGCGTGTCGGCGATCGCGGCGCCGCTGGCGCATGTTTCACGTGAAACGCTACGCTGTGAACTGGGCCAGGAATTGGCCGATGCCGTGATCGAGCAGGTCGAGGTCAGCATCAAATACGCCGGCTACATCGACAAGCAGAATGAAGAAGTGGCGCGTGCCGCCCACTTCGAAGACTTGCGCCTGCCGGTGGAGCTGGACTATTCGCAGGTCAGTGCGCTGAGTTTTGAAGTGCGGCAGAAACTGACAACGCACCGCCCCGAGACCTTGGGACAGGCCTCGCGCATTTCAGGCGTCACGCCGGCAGCGATTTCACTGCTGCTGATCCACCTGAAGAAAGGGCGCTTCAAGGGGTTCGCCGCCAACGACACGCAAATTGGCGAAGCGGTCGCCTGACGTTACGGGCACTCACCAAGGGCCCTCGTCTGACTGGTTGCTGCGCTCCGAAAGCTTGAACAGCGTGCGAGTGTCAGTCCGCGCGCGGAATGGCGGTCAAACCCAAAGTCGCGCCGGCGCCGTCCATGCAGTCCGCTGGGTCGCTGTGGCAGGATCTGGCCATTGCCATGTGTTGTTCACCCGAATGAATGAAGTCGTCGATCCGCGCCAGGCGGAGCTGCTGGGCGCTGCAAGTGAGTTGTCGCTGATGCTGGACACGCGCAGCGCCGAGCGCCTGCTGCGCTACCTGGATCTGCTGCAGCGCTGGAATGCAACCTACAACCTGACGGCGATTCGCGACCCGCGCGACATGCTGACCCAGCACCTGTTCGATTGCCTGGCGGTGATCGTGCCGCTGCGCCGCGTGCTTGCCGCCAAGGGGCGAGTCCTCGATGTCGGGAGTGGCGGCGGACTGCCGGGTGTGGTCATCGCGGCGCTGTGTTCGCAGCTCGACGTGCAGTGCGTCGACACCGTCGGCAAGAAGGCGGCGTTCATCCGCCAAGCTGCAGTGGAGCTCGGCCTGTCCAACCTGCATGCCGAGCACGCGCGAGTGGAGCATCTCGATGCGCCGCCGTTCGACCTGATCACGTCGCGCGCGTTCTCGTCGCTGGCCGATTTCGTGCGACTGACGCAGCGTCACCTTGCTCCGGGCGCGGTCTGGATGGCCATGAAAGGCAAGCACCCCGACGCGGAGATCGCCGCGCTGCCGGCGAATATTGATGTGTTTCACGTGGAACAACTGGCTGTCCCCGGCCTCGCAGCAGAGCGTTGTCTGGTCTGGATGAAACTCAAATGAATGACCGTCCAGGACTGGGAATGGGTGAGTGAAGGCTCGCAACTGCGCTGGTTCGGTTGCGCTTCGCTGACACTGCGCACGCATTGCTTTGCGCCTCGTCGCCGAGGCTCGACAATGCGTCAGCGGCACAACGACCGCTGTCGCCCCGCAACAGGGCGACGCCGCAATCTCAGCCTTGGCTCGCTGAATCCTTTACTTCGCTCCGCCCCATAAATTGAACAGCAACATGGCTCGAATTTTCTGCATTGCCAACCAGAAGGGCGGCGTGGGCAAGACCACCACGACCGTCAACCTCGCCGCGGGACTGAGCCGAATCGGCCAACGCGTGCTGGTGGTCGACCTCGATCCGCAGGGTAACGCGACCATGGGTTCGGGCATCGACAAGCGCGCGCTCGAGCTGAGCATCTACGACGTCTTGCTCGAGAGCGCGTCGATTGCCGAAGCGAGACAGCGCGCCGACAAGGCGGGCTATGACGTGCTCGGAGCCAACCGCGAACTGGCCGGCGCGGAGGTCGAACTGGTCGAACTCGAGCGGCGCGACAAGCGGCTCAAGGCCGCGCTGGCCGCGGTGGCCGCAGACTACGACTTCGTGCTTGTCGATTGCCCGCCGTCGCTGAGCCTGCTCACGCTCAATGGGCTGTGCAGTGCGCACGGCGTCATCGTGCCCATGCAGTGCGAGTACTTCGCGCTCGAAGGCCTGAGCGACCTCGTCAATACCATCAAGCAGGTGCACGCCAACCTGAACCCCGACCTGCAGATCATCGGGCTGCTGCGGGTGATGTACGACCCGCGCATCACGTTGCAGCAGCAGGTCAGCGAGCAGCTGAAGTCACACTTCGGCGACAAGGTCTTCAACACCGTGATTCCGCGCAATGTGCGGCTGGCCGAGGCGCCCAGCTATGGGCTGCCGGGCGTGGTGTTCGACCCGGCATCCAAAGGCGCGCAAGCGTTCATCGAGTTCGCGCAAGAGATGGTCGAGCGGATCGCATCGCTGTGAACACGCTGTTCGACCCCACGCTGCTGTCGCGCATCGAGGATGCGGGGCTGAACGCCAGCGCGCCGCCGCAGCAGCGCCTGGTCGATGGCTGGCTGGTGCGCTTCTCCCCGGGCAAGGCCAAGCGGGCTCGCTGTGTCAACGCGGTGGCGACCGGTCGTTTGCCGGTGCCGCAGAAACTCGCGTTGTGCGAGCGCGTGTTTGCCGAAGCCGACTTGCCGATGATCGTGCGCATCACGCCGTTCACGCAGCCGATCGAGCTCGACGCGACGCTTGACGAAATGGGCCTGCGACGCTTCGACGACACGCGGGTGATGGTGTTGAACGAGCTGCAAGGCGTTGTTGCGCCGCCGCTGCCCGAGGGTTTGAGCTTGCAGCGCATCGCGCTCGAGCCGTTTGCCCAGGCCATCGGCGCCCTGCGCGCGTCACCGCTGGCGCAACGGCAGGCCCACGGGCAGCGCCTGGTCAACGCCGCGGTGACGTTTTCGGCGTTCGTCTTGCGGCGTGAGGGCGAAGTGGTGGCGTGTGGTCAATTCGCCCTCGAAGCCGAACTGGTGGGTTTGTACGACGTGTTCACCGCAGCGTCGGCGCGAGGGCAGGGTTTCGCCAGTCTGCTGTGCCGTCACCTGCTGGTGCAGGCACGCTCCCAGGGCGCCGGGCATGCGTATCTGCAGGTCGATGCCGACAACCGCGCTGCGCGTGCGGTGTACCAACGGCTGAGTTTCGTCGACGGTTACGCATATCACTACCGAACGCGCAACCTGTCTGCCGCTTGAAGGCCCGCAGATGCCGCGGCGGCATTGCGCCACGCTACAAGCCGAGCCCCTCGTCGACGCCCAGGTGCACGTTCATCGCCTGCACCGCCGCGCCGCTGGCCCCCTTGCCGAGGTTGTCCAGCCGCGCCATCAGCATCGCCTGGGTGTCGTTGGCGAAGACGAAGACGTCCACACGGTTGGTGTCGTTGCAGGCCTGCACGTCGAAGTAGCCGTCTTCCAGCGTGGCGGCATCGCGCAGCGGCATCACGCGGATGAAGCGTTCGCCTGCATAGCGCCGCTCGTATGCGGCCTGCAGGTCCTCGGCCCGGGTGCCTGCGCCCAATTGCGCAAGATGCAAGGGCACACTTACTGAAAGGCCCTTGTAGAAGTTGCCGACAATGGGCTGGAAGACCGGTTTCACGCTAAGACCGGTGTGGGCGGTCATCTCCGGAATGTGCTTGTGCGACAGCGCCAAGGCATACGGGCGCGGCGAGTTCAGGCGCGCATCCCCGCCGGCTTCGTACTGCTCGATCATCTTCTTGCCACCCCCCGAATAGCCGGTGATCGATGTTGCCGATAACGGCAGCATCGACGGCACGAGCCCTGCATCGACCAAGGGGCGAAGCAGCAGGATGAAGGCGCTCGCATGGCAACCCGGGTTGGCAATGCGCTTGGCGCTGCGGATGCGCTGACGCTGGTCTGCGGCCAGCTCGGGCAGGCCGAACACCCAGCCGGCTGCGGTGCGGTGCGCGGTGCTGGCGTCGATCAGGCAGGTAGTGGGGTTGGTCACCAAGGCCGCCGCCTCCTTGGCAGCGGCGTCGGGCAGGCACAGGAATGCGACGTCGGCGGCGTTGAGCAGGCGCGCGCGTTCGGCGGCGTCCTTGCGGCGTTCGGCAGCAATGCGCAGCACCTCGATGTCGCCACGCTGCGCGAGATACTCGTGGATGCGCAGGCCCGTGGTGCCCTCCTGGCCGTCGACAAACACCCGATGCTTCATCTGAAAATCTCCGCTCAACGAACCCGCAAGGATAAGCCAGCAACATGATCGACACCGCGCCCCGGTCTTCACGCGTACTGCTGCTGCCCGGTTGGCAGGATTCGGGCCCGACGCATTGGCAGAGCCGCTGGGAATCGCTGCACGGTCACCGGCGGGTCGAGCAGGACGATTGGCTGTGGCCGCGCCGGGGCGATTGGATGGCGCGCCTCGACGAGGTGCTGCTGCAAGCACCCGAACGCGCGCTGCTCGTTGCCCACAGTCTGGGTTGCCAACTGGTGGCGGCATGGGCTTCCCACTCGCGCCACACCGTGCGTGTGCAGGCGGCGCTGTTGGTCGCGCCGCCCGACACCGAGCGCGACGACATGCCGCCCAACCTGTTCAACTGGCGCCCCATTGCGCGGCGGCGCCTGCCGTTCACCAGCCTGATGGTGACGAGCAGCGACGACCCGTACTGCGAGCACGATCGCGCGCTTCAGATGGCCGCCGACTGGGGCAGCGAGCTCGTATCGATCGGGCCGCGTGGCCACATCAACGGCGATTCGGGGCTGCACGAATGGCCGCAGGGCCAAGCCTTGCTGCAGCAGCTCGCGGCCCGCTCGGACTGATCGGGGACAATCGCCCCCCATGGTCACCAAGAAACCCAAGGGCCTCGGCCTCGGCCTCGAGGCGCTGCTCGGCCCGCGCGTGCGCGACGGCAACGACATCGGCCACGACGCGTCCGCCGCACCGAATTCGCTCAAGCTCACGCAATTGCAGCCCGGCAAGTATCAGCCGCGCACGCGCATGGACGAAGGCTCGCTGTACGAGCTGGCCGAAAGCATCAAGGCACAAGGCATCATGCAGCCGGTGCTCGTGCGGCCGGTGGGCATGAACCGCTACGAGGTCATCGCCGGCGAGCGCCGTGTGCGCGCTGCCAAGCTGGCCGGCCTCGATGCCGTGCCGGTGCTGGTGAAGGACGTTCCGGACGAGGCCGCCGCCGCCATGGCGCTGATCGAGAACATCCAGCGCGAAGATCTCAATCCGCTCGAAGAAGCGCAAGGCATCGCGCGGCTGGTGAGTGAGTTCAAGCTCACCCACGAGCAGGCGGCACAGGCCGTCGGCCGCTCGCGCAGCGCGGCCAGCAATCTGCTGCGACTGCTGAATCTTTCGGAGCCGGTGCAGCAGATGCTGATGGCAGGCGACATCGACATGGGTCACGCGCGCGCACTGCTGCCGCTGGACGGCGCGCAGCAGATCTTGTGCGCCGGCGAGGTCGTCGCCAAGAAGCTCAGCGTGCGCGAAGCCGAAAGGCTGGTGGCCAAGGCGACCAGCACGCGCCAGCACTCGCTGCTGCGCGTGAAGACGGAGAAGCCACGCGACCTGCTGCGCATCGAACAGGAACTGTCCGACGCGCTGACCGCGGCGGTGGAAATCCGTGTGAAGAAGCGCACCAAACGTGGTGAGCAAGGCGAGGTGGCGATCCATTTCGGCTCGCTCGAAGAGCTCAATGGCCTGCTCGACAAGCTGGGACTGTCCAGCCGCTGACCATCGGGCGGCGGCGACGTCAACGCTGCGCTGCGGCATTGCGATGACCTCGCTTGCCCGAAGGAACTTTCGCACACTGCGACGCCTCCGTACATTACCGATGCAGCACAGAATCCGCATCTGGAGTATCGTGAAGGCACAGGTCTTGCTCAGACCTCGTTGACCGCTTGGAGGGAACGAACAGTGGCGCTTCTTCGCCGCATCTCCGCCCTTCAAGCCCTCGGGCGATGAGCGAAGCTTGAATCACGTGGTTTGCTGATCCGCAAGGAAAGCTCTGATGGAGCCCACGACGAAGCGTGTCGTCAGGACTTCATCAGAACTTCCCAAGACGGTGACCGAGGTGGCACCTCGGCCGCTGTTGCCTGATGTCCAGGAGGTCAGCATGGATGTGATCAGCCATTTCGCCGCCCGCTTCGAGCGCACCCGCGAAGAGGAACTCTCGCTCGAAGAGTACCTCGCCGAGTGCAAGCGCAACCCGGTGGCCTATGCCACGGCCGCCGAGCGCATGCTCAAGGCCATCGGCGACCCGCAAACGGTCGACACGCGCAATGACCCACGCCTGTCGCGGCTGTTCGCCAACAAGGTCATCAAGATCTACCCTGCGTTCGCCGAGTTCTACGGCATGGAAGATTCCATCGAACAGGTGGTGTCGTACTTCCGTCATGGCGCGCAAGGGCTGGAAGAAAGGAAGCAGATCCTCTATTTGCTCGGGCCGGTGGGCGGCGGCAAGTCGTCGATCGCCGAGCGGCTCAAGCAGCTGATGCAGGATGTGCCGTTATTTGCCATCAAGGGATCGCCGGTCAACGAGTCGCCGCTCGGCCTGTTCGATGCGGCCGAGGACGGTCCGATCCTCGAGAAGGAATACGGCATTCCGCGGCGCTACCTGAACCGAATCTTGTCACCTTGGGCCGTGAAACGTCTGGAGGAGTTTGGCGGCGACATCCGCAAGTTCAAGGTCGTCAAGCGCTACCCGTCGGTGCTCAAGCAGGTGGCGATCGCCAAGACCGAGCCGGGCGACGAGAACAACCAGGACATCTCGTCGCTGGTCGGCAAGGTCGACATCCGCAAGCTCGAGACCTATGCACAGGACGACCCCGACGCCTACAGCTATTCGGGCGGCTTGTGCCTCGCCAACCAGGGGCTGCTCGAATTCGTCGAGATGTTCAAGGCGCCGATCAAGGTGCTGCACCCCTTGCTAACGGCGACCCAGGAAGGCAACTACAAAGGCACTGAAGGTTTCGGCGCGATCCCGTTCGACGGCATCGTGCTCGCGCACAGCAACGAGAGCGAGTGGAAGGCGTTTCGCAACAACAAGAACAACGAGGCCTTCCTCGACCGCATCTACATCGTCAAGGTGCCGTACTGCCTGCGCGTGTCCGAAGAGGTCAAGATCTACGAGAAGTTGCTGCGTGGCTCGTCGCTCGCCAACGCAATCTGCGCACCGGGCACGCTGAAGATGATGTCGCAGTTCGGGATCCTCACGCGCTTGAAGGAGCCGGAGAACTCGTCGCTGTATTCGAAGATGCTGGTCTACGACGGCGAGAGCCTGAAAGACACCGACCCGCGCGCCAAGAGCTTCCAGGAGTACCGTGACTACGCCGGCGTCGACGAAGGCATGAGCGGCATCTCGACGCGCTTCGCGTTCAAGATCATCTCCAAGGTGTTCAACTTCGACTCCACCGAAGTCGCCGCCAACCCGGTGCACCTGATGTACGTGCTGGAGCAGCAGATCGAGCGCGAGCAGTTCCCGCCCGAAACCGAGCAGAAGTACCTCGCGTTCATCAAGGAGCACCTGGCGGTTCGCTATGCCGAGTTCATCGGCAAGGAAATCCAGACTGCCTACCTCGAGAGCTACAGCGAGTACGGCCAGAACATCTTCGACCGCTACGTGACCTACGCCGACTACTGGATCCAGGATCACGAGTACCGCGACACCGACACCGGCGAGGTGTTCGACCGCTCGTCGTTGAATGCCGAGCTCGAGAAGATCGAAAAGCCGGCGGGCATCAGCAACCCGAAGGATTTCCGCAACGAGATCGTCAATTTCGTGCTGCGCGCGCGCGCCAACAACGCCGGCAACAACCCGGTCTGGACAAGCTACGAGAAGCTGCGCACGGTGATCGAGAAGAAGATGTTCTCCAACACCGAAGAGTTGTTGCCGGTGATCAGCTTCAACGCCAAGGCCAGTGCCGACGAGGCGAAGAAGCACGAAGACTTCGTGACGCGCATGGTGGCCAAGGGCTACACGCCCAAGCAGGTGCGCCTGCTGTGCGAGTGGTACCTGCGCGTGCGCAAGAGTTCGTAAGGCGCCTCGCAGTACGGGAAGGCAGTCATGTTGCAGCAGATCATCGACCGGCGGCTGGCGGGCAAGAACAAGTCCATCGGCAACCGCGAGCGCTTCCTGCGCCGCCACAAGGAGCAGATCCGCGAGGCGGTCAAGCGCGCAGTCGATGGCCGCGGCATCCGCGACATCGCGCAGGGCGAGGACATCCATATCCCGAAGCGCGACATCAGTGAACCGGTGTTCGGCCACGGGCAGGGCGGCAAGCGCGAGATGGTGCACCCGGGCAACCGGGACTACGTGCGCGGCGACCGCATCGAGCGGCCCAAGGGCGGCGGCGGCAAAGGCGGCGGGGGGCAGGCGAGCGATTCCGGCGAAGGCGAAGACGATTTCGTCTTCCACCTCACCAAAGAAGAGTTCATGCAGGTCTTCTTCGATGACCTGGCCCTGCCCAACCTGGCGCGCACGACGCTCGCCGAAACGCCCGAGTTCAAGACCCAGCGTGCCGGTTTCTCCAGCGACGGCACGCCGAACAACCTGCACGTCGTGCGCTCGATGCGCGGCGCGATCGGCCGGCGCATTGCCATCGGCAGCGACTCGCGGCGTGAACTGCGCCGGCTCGAAGAGCACCTGGCGGCACTGAAGCGCCACCCGGATCCGAACCCGAACGCGCACGAAATTCCCGAACTCGAGCGCGAGATCGAGGCGCTGCGCGCCCGGCTGGAACGCATTCCCTACCTCGACCCGATCGATCTGCGCTACCGAAGCCGCATCCGCGTGCCGGTGCCGACCGCGAAGGCCGTGATGTTCTGCCTGATGGATGTGTCGGGCTCGATGGACGAAGCGCGCAAGGATCTCGCCAAGCGCTTCTTCATCCTGCTGTACCTGTTCCTGACACGGCACTACGAGAAAATCGACATCGTCTTCATCCGCCACCACACGCAGGCGCAGGAGGTCGACGAAGAGAACTTCTTCCATTCCACCGAGACCGGTGGCACGGTCGTGTCGAGTGCGCTGGTGCTGATGGAAGAGATCGCCCGCGCCCGCTACCCGACCAGCGAGTGGAACATCTACGGCGCGCAGGCGAGCGACGGCGACAACTGGCACCACGACAGCGGGCGTTGCCGCGAACTGCTGGCCCACAACATCCTGCCGCTGTGCCGCTACTTCGCCTACGTGCAGGTGGCCGAGGAAGAGCAGAACCTGTGGGACGAGTACTCGACGCTGGCCGCCGACAGCAAGGCCTTTGCGATCCGCAAGGTGACCGAGGCATCGCAGATCTACCCGGTGTTTCGCGATCTCTTCAAGAAGGAAGGGGCGACGACATGAAGCGAAGGGCGAGGGGCCCCTTTCAAGGGGATCGACCAGCGCAGTATCGTCGCGTCGCCGACCGCGCGACGGTGGGCGAAGCAGTACGCTGAGGAGGCGACGACATGACGCGCAAAGCCATCTTCATTCCCGAGTCGACGGCCGACCTGTTCGAGACACCGGTGGCCGAGGTGAAAGTGCGCGTCACGCGCGCCGCCGACGTCGTGACGCCGCCGCGTGCCGAAAAGCCGCTGCCGGCGCCGAGCGACTGGTCGTTCGAGTTGATCGACCAATACCACACGGTGATCCGCAAGACGGCGCAGCGCTTCGGCCTCGACACCTACCCGAACCAGCTCGAGATCATCACCGCCGAGCAGATGATGGACGCCTATGCGTCGGTGGGCATGCCGGTGAACTATCGCCACTGGAGCTACGGCAAGGAATTCATCTCCACCGAGAAGAACTACCGGCGCGGCCACATGGGCCTCGCCTACGAGATCGTCATCAACTCCAACCCCTGCATCAGCTACCTGATGGAGGAGAACACGATGGCCATGCAGGCCCTCGTGATCGCGCACGCCGCGTACGGCCATAACAGCTTCTTCAAGGGCAACTACCTGTTCAAGATGTGGACCGATGCGTCGTCGATCATCGACTACCTGGTCTACGCGAAGAACTTCGTCAACGAGTGCGAGGAACGCTACGGGCTCGACATCGTCGAGGAGACGCTGGACTCGTGCCATGCGCTGATGAATCACGGCGTGGACCGCTATCGCCGTCCGAGCAAGCTGTCGCTCGCGCAGGAACAGGCGCGCCGCACCGAGCGCGAAGCCTATGCGCAGCGGCAGATCAACGACATGTGGCGCACCCTGCCGCGCAAGGCCGAGAAGGCGGTCGAAGAGGCCCAGGTGCGGCGCTTCCCCGAGGAACCGCAGGAGAACCTGCTGTACTTCATCGAGAAGAATGCCCCGCTGCTCGAGCCGTGGCAGCGCGAGGTCGTGCGCATCGTGCGCAAGGTGGCGCAGTATTTCTACCCGCAGCGGCAGACGCAGGTGATGAACGAAGGCTGGGCCACGTTCTGGCACCACCACCTCCTCAACACCATGTACGACGACGGCCACCTGACCGACGGCGCGATGATCGAATGGCTGAAGTCGCACACCAATGTGATCTACCAGCCGCCGGTGGGGCACAAAGCCTACAGCGGCATCAACCCGTACGCGCTCGGTTTCGCGATGTACACCGACATCAAGCGCATCTGCGAACACCCGACCGACGAAGACCGCCAGTGGTTCCCCGACGTCGCCGGGCGCGACTGGCTCGAAACCATCGATCACGCGATGCGCAACTTCAAGGACGAAAGCTTCGTCGGCCAGTACCTGTCACCCAACATGATGCGCGAGTTCCGTCTGTTCTCGATCGTCGACGATGAGAAGGACAACGAACTCGAGGTTGCGGCGATCCACGACGAAACCGGCTACCGGCGTGTGCGCGAATCGCTGTCGCACCAGTACGACCTGGGCAGCCGTGAGCCGAACATCCAGGTCTGGAGCGTCAACACGCGCGGCGACCGCTCGCTGGTGCTGCGCCACACGCAGCACAACGACCGCCCGCTGCACGAGAGCGCACAGGAAGTGCTGAAGCATGTGGCCCGGCTGTGGGGCTTCGGCGTGCACCTGGAAAGCGCCGACGGCGCGGGCTCGGTGACCAAGCGCTGGTCGGTCAGCGCGCCAACCCACTAGCGCGGAAGACCCGATCCGACATCACGTCGCGAAGATCTTGCCCGGGTTCATGATGTTGTGGGGGTCGAGCGCACGCTTGAGCGTGCGCATCATGCCCACCGCGCCGGCGCCCGCCTCGGTGACGAGAAAGTCCATCTTGTGCAGGCCGATGCCGTGTTCACCGGTGCAAGTTCCTTCCATGCGCAGCGCACGCTCGACGAGTTGCAGATTCAGCCGCTCGGCGGTGTCGCGCTCTTCCGGGAGGTTCGGGTCGATCAGATAGCCGACATGGAAGTTGCCGTCGCCGACATGGCCGACGATGAAATACGGCAGCCCCGACGCATCGACCTCGACCACCGTCTCATTGATGCATTGCGCCAGCCGCGAAATCGGCACGCAGGTGTCGGTGGTGACGCAGCGGCAGCCCGGCTTCATCTGCAGCGCGGCGAAGTAGGCGTGATGGCGCGCGGTCCACAGTTTGCTGCGTTCTTCCGGCGTGGTGGCCCAGTGGAAGCCCTCGCCGCCCAGCTCCGACGCGATGTCCTGCACGGTGGCCGCCTGCTCCTTGACGGCGGCATCGCTGCCGTGGAACTCCATCAACAGCATCGGCGCTTCGGTCAGCGTGAGCTTGTCGTGACGGTTCACGGCACGCACGGCGTTCGCGTCGAGCAACTCGCAGCGCGCAATCGGCACGCCCATCTGGATCACCTGGATCGTCGTGCGCACCGCCGCGTCGACGCTCGGGAAGGTGCACGTCGCCGCCGACATCGCTTCGGGTTGTGGGTACAGCTTCAGCGTGATCTCGGTCATCACGCCGAGCGTGCCTTCGCTGCCGACCATCAGCCGCGTCAGGTCGTATCCGGCCGACGACTTGCGCGCCCGCGTGCCGGTGTGGATGACCTCGCCCTGCGCCGTCACGACGGTGAGTCCGAGCACGTTTTCGCGCATCGTCCCGTAGCGCACCGCGTTGGTCCCGCTGGCGCGGGTGGCGCTCATGCCGCCAATCGACGCGTCAGCGCCGGGGTCGATCGGAAAGAACAGGCCCGAGTGGCGAATCTCGTCGTTGAGCTGCATGCGTGTCACGCCGGCCTGCACCGTCACCGTCAGGTCGTCGGGCTGTACGGCAATGATCCGGTTCATGCGGCTCAGGTCGATGCTGACGCCGCCCTGCACCGCCAGCAGATGACCTTCGAGCGATGAACCCGCGCCGTAGGGGATGACCGGCACGGTGTGCTGATCGGCCAGCTTCACCACGGCGGCCACCTCGTCGGTGCTCTCGCAATACACCACCAGCTCGGGCGGCGGCACATCAAACGGCGACTCGTCGCGGCCATGCTGTTCACGCACGGCCAACGCACTCGAGCAGCGCTGGCCGAAGCGCGCCGTCAAGGCTTCCAGCATGGCCGGCGGCACCGGCCGGGGTTCAAGCTTGGGCACCAGGTGGGCGGGGATCGGTGCGTTCATGGCGTGCCTCCAGCGGCCAGCGGTCGCGGCATCCTCATTGTAGGGACGGTGTCGCGACGCAGCGACAGCATGGAATAGCATTCGGCCATGGCAAACCGACTCACCCAAATCGCCACCCGCACCGGCGACGACGGTACCACCGGCCTCGGCGACGGCCAGCGGGTTCCCAAGCATCACCTGCGGGTGCAGGCCCTGGGCGACGTCGACGAGCTGAACTCGCATCTCGGCGTGTTGCTCGCTGAGCCGTTGCCCGACGAGGTGCGTGGGCTGCTGAGCGTGATCCAGCACGAGCTGTTCAACCTTGGCGGCGAGTTGTCGATGCCCGGCTTCGAGCTGTTGAAGGCCGACGCGGTGCTGCGCCTCGATGAGGCACTGGCCCACCACAACGCCGGGCTGCCGCGGCTGAAGGAATTCATTCTGCCCGCCGGCACGCGCAGCGCAGCGATCGCTCATGTGTGCCGCACGGTGGCGCGCCGCGCCGAGCGCTCGCTGGTGGCGCTGGCGGCGCACGAGGCGGTCAACGCGGCGCCGCGCCAGTACCTCAACCGCCTGAGCGACCTGCTGTTCGTGCTGGCGCGCGTGCTCAACCGCGCCAACCTCGACGGCCAGGGCGGCGACGACGTCTACTGGCAAAGCGAGCGGCTCAAGCGCGACGGCGGCTGAGCCATGAAAAAGGCCCGGCAGTGCCGGGCCTTCCTTCTCTGCACGCGACGGCGTCAGAGGTAGAAGTTGAACATGACCCCGACGTGGTTTCCGTTCGTGCTGACGCTGCTGCCGGTGGGCTTGAACTTCTCGGTCACGGCGCGGACCTTCAGCCCCATCTTCGGATTGAACAGGTACTCGCCTTCGAGCACGACGCCGGTGGTCGACTCGAAACTCATGTTGATGTTGCTCGCCACGCCACTTCCATGGAGCTTGGGGCTGTTGACGAACTGTGCGCCGGCGCCCAGACGAAACTTGTCGTTCAGATGGTAGTAGGCCAGCAAGTCCACCGGATAGCGGCTGAACTTGACGCTGCCGTTCGACGCGGCCTTGGTGTCGTCGACGTGGTAGCCGATCGTGGCCTGCAGTGACACTGCATCGCCGACGCGAAACTCGCCGCCGCCGTAAAGGGCGAACAGGCCGCCCGCTTTGATGGAGTCGGTGGTGCCGTCCGTGTAGGTCACGTTGGCCAGGGTGTCGCCGCCAAAGGTCAGGCCGGCGCCGAGAACGAACTTGAACGGTGCAGCCGCATCGGCGGCCTGCGCGGAAAACGTTGCGCACACGCCCAGGACGGCGCCAATCAGAAGCTTCTGCATGAATTCCCTTGGTGGTTGTGAACGACGGCGGCCGCCCCGAAAACCTCCGCGGCCGGGCGGCATCGTAGCGTCGCAGTGTCGCGGCTCCGGGCCACTGTTGCACCCTCGCGACAGGCGCCCGGCGAAAGCGTGCGCGAAGTCACCGTAGGACAAGAAAAAGCCGCTCGGATGAGCGGCCTTCGTTACGGCGCTGCGGCGCCCTACTTCGTGGGCATATAGCCGACGCCGAACTCCTCGAGGCTCAGGACGCCGTCCTTGTTCTTGTCCAGCTGGTCGAACTTGGCGGCCACGCCGGGCAGCGCGGCCGCTTCGTCTTTCGACAGCTTGCCGTCGTTGTTCTTGTCGGCGCCGGCGAACGCCATTTCGGCAGCGGCGTTGGCCTTGACCGACGGGTCGGCCGGCGCCTTGGACTGCGCCTGCGCTGCCACGGCAAACGCGGCGCCGGCCAGCAGGGCGGCGATCAGTGAACTGCGAACGATGGCGGTGTGAGCGGACATTGGTTTCTCCGGGTGATTGAACGGATCACCATTGCACCCGCGCAACGCCCCATGCGCCAGCACTCTTGCGCCGCCTTACCCGGCTTACAGCCACACCATTCCTGCTTACCAATGATTGCGGGCGCTTGCTCACGTCAAATGGTGATCAGCTCTGGCCGCGTCGCGCCTTGACCGCTTGGCTCAGCACCTCCAGCACCGTCAATGAATCGCTCCAGCCGATGCAGGCGTCGGTGATGCTCTGCCCGTAGTGCAACTTCGCCGGGTTGTCCTTGCCGGGGCTGAACTTCTGCGCGCCGGCGTTCAGGTGGCTTTCCACCATCACGCCGAAGATGCGCTTGCTGCCGCCGGCCAATTGCGCTGCGATGTCGCGCGCCACATCGATTTGCTTCTCATGCTGCTTGCTGCTGTTGGCGTGCGAGCAGTCGACCATCAAGGTTGCTGGAAGCTTGGCGGATTCAAGGTCCTTGCAGGCGGCCTCGACGTGCACGGCGTCGTAGTTCGGCGTCTTGCCGCCACGCAGGATCACGTGGCAATCCTTGTTGCCCTTGGTCTCGACGATGGCGACCTGGCCATTCTTGTGCACCGACAGGAAGTGGTGCGGGCGTGCCGCGGCCTGGATCGCGTCGGTGGCGATGCGGATGTTGCCGTCGGTGCCGTTCTTGAAGCCGATCGGCGCCGACAGGCCCGAAGACAGCTCGCGGTGCACCTGGCTCTCGGTCGTGCGCGCGCCGATGGCACCCCAGCTGATCAGGTCG
>JBGQEX010000055.1:0-22084 GCA_041496605.1 Piscinibacter sp. | reverse complement strand
TCATCGCTCGGCCAGCTCTACAAGCCGCAGGACGCCGACCAGCTCATGTACTACCGCGAGTCCAAGGACGGCCAGGTGCTGCAGGAAGGCATCAACGAAGGCGGCGCGATGTCGAGCTGGATCGTCGCGGCCACGTCGTACAGCACGAACAACGTGCCGATGATCCCGTTCTACATCTACTACTCGATGTTCGGCCTGCAGCGGGTGGGCGACCTGGCCTGGCTGGCCGGCGACATCCGCGCCCGCGGCTTCCTGCTGGGAGGCACTGCCGGGCGCACGACGCTGAACGGCGAAGGCCTGCAGCACGAGGACGGCCACAGCCACATCCTCGCCGGCACGATCCCCAACTGCATCTCGTACGACCCGACCTTCGCCTTCGAAGTGGTCACGATCATCCGCGATGGCATGCGGCGCATGTACGCCGAGCAGGAGGACGTGTACTACTACGTCACGCTGATGAACGAGAACTACCCGCACCCCGGCATGCCCGAGGGCAGCGAGGCCGGCATCCTCAAGGGCCTGTACCAGTTGAGCGATGGCGGCAAGACGCCGAAGAAAGGCCTGCGGGTGCAGCTGATGGGCAGCGGCACGATCCTGCGCGAGGTGATGTTCGCGGCCGAGCTGCTGAAGAACGACTTCGGCATCACCGCCGACGTGTGGAGCGCCACCAGCTTCAACGAATTGCGCCGCGATGGCATGGCGGTCGAGCGCTGGAATCGCCTGCACCCGACCGAGCCGGCGCGCAAGAGCCATGTCGAGTCCTGCCTCGAAGGCCACGACGGGCCGGTCATCGCCGCCACCGACTACATGCGCAACTATGCCGACCAGGTGCGCGAGCAGGTGCAGGCCGCCGGCCGGCGCTACACGGTGCTCGGCACCGACGGGTTCGGCCGCAGCGACTACCGGCGCAAGCTGCGCCGCTTCTTCGAGGTCGACCGCTGGCACGTCACGGTGGCGGCGCTGAAGGCGCTGGCCGACGACGGCGCGATCAAGCCGTCTGTCGTTGCCGAAGCGATCGCCAAGTACGGCCTCGATGCCGAGCGCGCGGCCCCCTGGACTGTCTGAGGCGCGACATGAGCAATTCAATCGACATCAAGGTGCCCGACATCGGCGACTTCAAGGACGTGCCGGTCATCGAGGTCTTCGTCAAGGTCGGCGACACGGTGAAGGCCGAAGACCCGCTGGTCTCGCTGGAGTCCGACAAGGCGACCATGGACGTGCCCGCGCCGCGCGGCGGCAAGGTCAAGTCCATCGTCGTGAAGGTCGGCGACAAGGTCAGCGAAGGCAGCGTCATCATGGCCTTCGAGGGCGAAGGCAGTGCTGCGGCAACTGCCGCGCCCGCCGAGGCTGCCAAGCCCAGCGTCAGCGCGCCGCCGTCGGCTGTCAGCGCGCCGGCCGGGGTGGCCGACGTGCGCGTGCCCGACATCGGTGACTTCAAGGACGTTCCGGTCATCGAGATCTTCGTCAAGGTCGGCGACACGGTGAAGGCGGAAGACGCGCTGGTCTCGCTCGAATCCGACAAGGCGACGATGGATGTGCCCGCGCCGCTGTCGGGGGTCGTCAAGGCGATCAAGGTCAAGGTCGGTGACAAGGTCAGCGAGGGGTCGGTGATCCTGTCGCTCGCGACCGGTGACGCGACGGCGGCGCCGCCTGCTGCAGCGGCGGTCGCAGCAGCGACTGGCGCAGGCGCTGCGGCCGCGCCGACGGCCTCCGCATCGGCGGCAAGCGCCGCGGGCACTGTCGACGAAGCCGGCTTCGCGCTGGCCTACGCCGGCCCGGCGGTGCGCAAGCTGGCGCGCGAGCGGGGGGTCGATCTCGGCAAGGTCAAGGGCAGCGGCGACCACGGCCGCATCCTGCGCGAGGACGTCGAGGCCTTCGCCAAGGGCGGTGCGCCAGCAACAGCACCCACGAAGGCCGCAGCGGCGCCGGCGGCCGGCGGCGGCATCGACCTGCTGCCCTGGCCGAAGGTCGACTTCGCCAAGTTCGGCCCGGTCGAGCGCAAGGAGATGTCGCGCATCAAGAAGATCTCGGGCGCCAACCTGCATCGCAACTGGGTCGTCATCCCGCATGTCACGACCCACGACGAAGCCGACATCACCGAGCTCGAGCAGTTCCGCGTGCAAATGAACAAGGAACTGGAGAAGTCGGGTGTCAAGCTCAGCATGCTGCCGTTCATGATGAAGGCGGCGGTGTCGGCACTGAAGAAGTTTCCCGAGTTCAACGCGAGCCTGGACGGCGACGCGCTGGTGCTGAAGAACTACTGGCACATCGGCTTCGCTGCCGACACGCCGAACGGCCTGATGGTGCCGGTGATCCGCGATGTCGACAAGAAGACGGTGCCCGACATCGCCAAGGAAATGGGCGAGCTCGCGAAGCTCGCGCGCGAAGGCAAGCTCAAGCCCGACCAGATGCAGGGCGGCACCTTCACGATCTCGTCGCTCGGCGGCATCGGCGGCATCTACTTCACGCCGATCATCAATGCGCCCGAGGTCTCGATCATGGGCGTGTGCAAGAGCTACTGGAAGCAGGTCTCCGGCGACGGCAAGCAGTACCAGTCGCGGCTCATCCTGCCGCTGTCGTTGTCGTGGGACCACCGCGTGATCGACGGCGCCGCCGCGGCGCGCTTCAACGTGCATTTCGCCAACGTGCTCGCCGATCTGCGGCGCGTGCTGTTCTGAAGGGGCTCTCTCAATGGCAAATCTGGTTGAAGTGAAGGTCCCGGACATCGGCGACTTCAAGGACGTCGCGATCATCGAGCTGTTGGTCAAGCCCGGCGAGGTGATCGCGGTCGACACGGCGCTGATCATGGTCGAGTCCGACAAGGCTTCGATGGAGATCCCGGCCAGCCACGCGGGGACGGTGAAGGAGCTGAAGGTCAAGCTTGGGGACAAGGTCAGCGAAGGGTCGGTGATCCTGGTGGTCGAGGCATCAACCTCCGTTCGGGCTGAGCCTGTCGAAGCCCCGTCACCGAAGGCCGCACCGCAGCCCTCACCCCAACCCTCTCCCAGGGGGAGAGGGAGTGAAGAAGGCAGCTTCGCCGGCAAGGCCGACATCGAATGCGAGATGCTCGTGCTCGGCGCGGGACCCGGCGGCTACTCCGCCGCTTTCCGCAGCGCCGACATCGGCATGAAGACGGTCCTCGTCGAGCGCTACGCAACGCTCGGCGGCGTGTGCCTGAACGTCGGCTGCATTCCGTCGAAGGCCCTGCTGCACACCGCCAGCGTGATGGACGAGGTGAAGCTGCTCGGCCACCACGGCATCAAATACGCCGCGCCCGAAGTCGACGTGAACGCGCTGCGCGGCTTCAAGGACGGCGTCGTCAAGAAGCTCACCGGCGGCCTGGCCGGCATGGCCAAGGCGCGCAAGGTCGAGGTCGTGACAGGGGTCGGCAGCTTCCTCGATCCGCACCACCTCCAGGTCGTGGCCGCCGACGGTGGCAAGAAGGTCGTGAAGTTCGCCAAAGCCATCATCGCCGCCGGCTCGCAAGCGATGAAGCTGCCCTTCATGCCCGACGACGAACGGGTCGTCGATTCGACCGGCGCGCTGCTGCTCAAGGGCATCCCCAAGCGCATGCTCGTTGTCGGCGGCGGGATCATCGGCCTCGAGATGGCGACGGTTTATTCCACGCTCGGCACGCGAATCGACGTGGTCGAGATGCTCGACGGCCTGATGCAAGGCGCCGACCGCGACCTCGTGAAAGTGTGGGAGAAGGTCAACGCCACCCGCTTCGACAAGGTGATGCTCAAGACCAAGACCGTCGGCGCGAAAGCGACGAAGGCCGGCATCGAGGTCAGCTTCGAGGGCGAGAAGGCCCCCGACAAGCCGCAGCTCTACGACCTGGTCCTCGTCGCGGTGGGACGCAGCCCCAACGGCAAGAACATCGCCGCCGACAAGGCCGGCGTCGCCGTCACCGACCGCGGCTTCATCAACGTCGACAAGCAGATGCGCACCAACGTGCCCCACATCTTCGCGATCGGCGACATCGTCGGCCAGCCGATGCTGGCCCACAAGGCGGTGCATGAAGCGCACGTCGCGGCCGAAGCGGCGCACGGCGAGGCGGTCTTCTTCGACGCGCGTCAGATCCCGTCGGTCGCCTATACCGACCCCGAGGTGGCCTGGGCCGGCAAGACCGAAGAGCAATGCAAGGCCGAGGGCATCAAGATCGGCAAGGCGGTGTTCCCGTGGGCAGCATCGGGCCGCGCCATCGCCAACGGCCGCGACGAGGGCTTCACGAAACTGCTGTTCGACGAAGCGACCCACCGGATCATCGGCGGAGGCATCGTCGGCACCCATGCCGGCGACCTGATCAGCGAGGTCTGCCTCGCGATCGAGATGGGCTGCGAGCCGGCCGACATCGGCAAGACGATCCACCCGCATCCGACGCTCGGTGAATCGATCGGGATGGCGGCCGAGGTCTTCGAAGGCCATTGCACCGACCTGCCGCCGCAGAAGAAGAAATAGGGGGCGGCGGCGTGGCACTCAACCTGACCTGCGAGACCGTCGGCAGCGGACCACCGCTGGTGGTGCTGCACGGGCTCTTCGGCTCGAGCGGCAACTGGCGCGGCGTCGCCCGCGAGCTCGCCGCTACCCACTCGGTGTTCAGCGTGGACCTGCGCAACCACGGCGCGTCGCCATGGGCCGACTCGATGGACTACATCGAGATGGCCGACGACGTGCTGCAGCTCATCGAGCGGCTGGACGTGGACCGCCCCACGGTGATGGGTCACAGCATGGGCGGCAAGACGGCGATGGCGCTTGCACTGCGCCACCCGAGGCGGGTCGGCCGACTGGTCGTCGTCGACATCGCGCCGGTGGCCTACGCCGACACGTTGACGCCGTTTGCCGAGGCCATGCGAAGCGTGAACGTGGTCGCTGCCGCGAGCCGCGCCGAGGTGCAACGGCGGCTGTTGCACAGCGTGGCCGATCGCGACGTCGTGCCGTTTCTGATGCAGAACCTGGTGACGCGCAACGACCACTTCGACTGGCGGCTGAATCTGCTCGGCATCAGCGCGACCATGCCTCAGCTGTGCACCTTCCCGAGCGCGCTGCTGGGTGCGCGCTTCGCCGGCCCCCTGAGGGTGATTGCCGGCGCGAACTCGGACTACGTGGCGCAGCACGACGGCGCGTCGTTCCGGCCGATGTTCACCGACATCGAGGTCGAGGTCATCGAAGACGCCGGCCACTGGGTGCATGCCGACCAGCCCGCGGCCTTTCTGGCCAGCGTCACGCGGGTGCTGCAACACGACATGCAGCCTGTGGCCGCTGCGCAGCCGCACTGAAACCTTCAAGACAAGACAACCGGAGAAAGTGACATGACCGAGAACCTTCGCGAAGCCGCACTCGACTACCACCGCTATCCGACGCCGGGAAAGATCTCCGTCACGCCGACCAAGGCGATGGCCACCGCGCGCGACCTGTCGCTCGCCTATTCGCCGGGCGTTGCCGATGCCTGCATGGCCATCGTCGAGGACCCGCGCGAGGCCGGCAACCTGACCGCGCGCAGCAACCTGGTGGCCGTCATCACCAACGGCACCGCGGTGCTCGGCCTCGGCAACATCGGCCCGCTGGCGAGCAAGCCGGTGATGGAAGGCAAGGGCTGCCTGTTCAAGAAGTTCGCCGGCATCGACGTGTTCGACATCGAACTCGCCGAGAACGACCCCGATGCGCTGATCGAGACCATCGCGCGAATGGAGCCGACCTTCGGCGGCATCAACCTCGAGGACATCAAGGCTCCCGAGTGTTTTTACATCGAGACCCGGCTGCGCGAGCGGATGAAGATCCCGGTCTTTCACGACGATCAGCACGGCACTGCGATCGTCGCAGCGGCGGCGATCCTCAATGCCCTGAAGCACGTGGGCAAGAACATCGCCGAGGTCAAGCTCGTCGCCTCGGGCGCGGGTGCCGCGGCGCTGGCCTGCCTGGACCTGGCGGTGAGCCTGGGCCTGAAGCGCGAAAACATCTTCGTCAGCGACGCGAAGGGCGTGGTCTTCCTCGGCCGCACCGACGGCATGGACCCGAACAAGTCGCGTTATGCGCGCGACACCAGCGCCCGCACGCTGGCCGAGATCATCCCGCGCGCCGACGTCTTCCTGGGGCTTTCGGCCGGCGGCGTGCTGACGCCCGAGATGGTCAAGACCATGGCACGCGATCCGATCATCCTGGCGATGGCCAACCCGACGCCGGAGATCATGCCCGAAGAGGCGCTGGCGGTGCGGCCCGACGCGGTCATCGGAACCGGCCGCTCCGACTACCCGAACCAGGTCAACAACGTCCTGTGTTTCCCGTTCATCTTCCGCGGGGCGCTCGACGTTGGCGCCACGACGATCAACGAAGCGATGAAGCTGGCAGCCGTTCGGGCGATCGCCGAACTGACGCACCAGGAGATCCCGGAAATCGTTGCGCAGGCCTACGGCGTCGTCGGCCTGCGCTTCGGGCGCGACTACCTGATCCCGAAGCCCTTCGATCCGCGCCTGATCGAGATCGTGGCCCCCGCGGTTGCCCAGGCCGCGATGGACAGCGGCGTCGCAACCCGGCCGATCGCCGACATGCCGGCCTACCGCCAGCGCCTGTCGCAGTTCGTCTACCAGTCGGGCAGCAGCATGCAGCCGATGTTCGCGGCGGCCAAGCGCTCGCCCAAGCGTGTCGTCTATGCCGAAGGCGAGGACGAGCGGGTGCTGCGCGCTGCGCAGGTCGTCGTCGACGAGGGCCTCGCGCGTCCGCTGCTGCTCGGCCGCCCCGAGGTGATAGCCCAACGCCTGTCGGAGTTCGGCCTGCGGCTCGAGGTCGGCAAGGACTGCGACATCGTCAACCTGCTCGATCCGGCGATCTATGGCGACGCGGCCGACGACTACTTCGAGCTCAAGCGCCGCGAAGGCGTGTCGCGCGCCGTGGCACGCGTCGAGATGCGCAGCCGCGCCACGCTGCTCGCGGCGATGCTGGTGCGCCAGGGCAAAGCCGATGCGATGCTGTGCGGCACCTTCGGCGGCTACGGCGACCATCTGCGCCATGTTCGCGACGTGATCGGAATGCGCCCCGGGACCCAAACGCTGGCAGCGATGCAGATGCTGATGCTTCCCGGGCGCCAACTCTTCATCCTCGACACCCACGTCAACCGTGATCCGAGCGCCGAGCAGGTGGCCGAGATCACGCTGCTGGCCGCCGAAGAGGTGCGCCGCTTCGGCGTGACGCCGAGTGTCGCGCTGCTCTCGCATTCGAGCTTCGGCGGCTCCGATGCGGCTTCCGCCGTGAAGATGCGCGAAGCGCTGGTCCTCATCAAGGCGCACGACCCGCAGCTCGCCGTCGAAGGCGAGATGCGCGGCGACGCCGCGCTGTCCAAGACCATCCTCGACTGCGAGTTCCCCGACTCCAGCCTCACGACCGAAGCCAACGTGCTCGTGATGCCGAACGTCGATGCGGCCAACATCTCCTACAACCTGCTGCGCGTCGCGGCCGGCAACGGCATCACGGTGGGCGGCATCCTGCTCGGTGCCGCCCGGCCGGTGCACATCCTGACGCCCTCGTCGACGGTGCGGCGCATCGTCAACATGACGGCGCTGGCCGTCGTCGACGCGACTTCGCAGCGCGCGGCTGCCCACGCGATCGACTGACCCGCAATGAACGAGTCCGTCGTCACCGGGCCGCAGCGCGGCAGCGCCAAGACCGCGCGCATCCCCATCAAGGTCGAGGCCGCCGCTGCCTTGCCCAAGCCGGAATGGATCCGGGTGCGAGTGTCGCCCAGCGAGAGTTTTCGCGAGGTCAAGCGCGTGCTGCGCGAAGCGCAGTTGCACACCGTTTGTGAAGAAGCCTCGTGCCCGAACATCGGCGAATGTTTCGGCAAGGGCACCGCGACCTTCATGGTGCTGGGCGACCTGTGCACCCGCCGCTGCCCGTTCTGTGATGTCGCGCACGGCCGGCCGTTGCCACCCGATCCCCTTGAGCCGCAACACCTGGCGGACACGGTCGCCCGGCTCGGCCTGAACTACGTCGTCATCACCAGCGTCGACCGCGACGACCTTCGCGATGGCGGCGCGGCGCATTTCGCCGACTGCATCCGCGCCGTGCGTCGCCAATTACCCGGGACTCGCATCGAGGTGTTGACGCCCGACTTTCGCGGTCGCGCCGACATCGCGCTGGACATCCTGAGTGCCGATGCGCCCGACGTGATGAACCACAACCTGGAAACGGTGCCGCGCCTGTACCGACAGGCACGGCCGGGCGCCGACTACAGCCATTCGCTGCGCCTGCTGCAGTCGTTCCGGCAGCGCCGCCCCGATGTGCCGACCAAGTCGGGCCTGATGCTGGGCCTCGGCGAAACCGACGACGAAGTGCTAGCCGTGATGCGCGACCTGCGCCGGCACGGCGTGGACATGCTCACCGTCGGCCAATACCTGCAGCCGCGCCCCGGCAACCTGCCGGTGCAGCGCTACGTGGACCCGCAGCAGTTCGAAGCGTTCGCAACGCAGGCGCGGGCGATGGGGTTCGCGCACGCGGCCTGCGGGCCGCTCGTGCGCTCCAGCTACCACGCCGATCAGCAGGCCCGCGCGGCCGGTGTCTGAAGCCAGTCAACGCAATTCAAGGAGATATCCGTGGACCACCAGCCCGTATCCAAGCCGTTCTACCAGTCGCTGTATTTCCAGGTCATCACCGCCATCGTGATTGGTGTGCTGCTGGGCCACTTCTACCCGCACACCGGCGAAGCGATGAAGCCGCTCGGCGACGGCTTCATCAAGCTGATCAAGATGATCATCGCGCCGATCATCTTCTGCACCGTCGTCGTCGGCATCGCGGGCATGGAAGACATGAAGAAGGTCGGCAAGACCGGCGGCCTGGCGCTCTTGTACTTCGAGATCGTCAGCAGCATCGCGCTGGTCGTCGGCCTGCTCGTCATCAACATCGTTCAGCCCGGCGCCGGCATGAACATCGATGCGGGCACGCTCGACACCAAAGGCATCGCGGCCTACACCGGCCCGGGCAAGATGGCCTCGACCACCGACTTCCTGCTCAACGTGATCCCGAACACCGTGGTCGACGCCTTCGCCAAGGGCGAGATTCTGCAGGTGCTGCTGTTCGCGGTGATGTTCGGCTTTGCGCTGCACAAGTTCGGCGGGCGCGGCACGCTGGTGTTCGACTTCATCGAGAAGTTCTCGCACGTGCTGTTCAGCATCGTCGGCTACATCATGAAGGTGGCCCCGATCGGCGCGTTCGGCGCGATGGCGTTCACGATCGGCAAGTACGGCGTCGGTTCGCTGGTGTCGCTGGGTGCGCTGATGGCCACCTTCTATGCCACCTGCCTGATCTTCATCTTCGTCGTGCTCGGCGCCATCGCGCGCTTCGCCGGCGGCTTCTCGATCTGGAAGTTCATCAAGTACATCAAGGAAGAACTGCTGATCGTGCTGGGCACCTCGTCGAGCGAGGCTGCGCTGCCCCGGATGATGGTGAAGATGGAGAACCTGGGCGCCAAGAAGTCGGTGGTGGGGCTGGTGATCCCGACCGGCTACTCGTTCAACCTCGACGGCACCTCGATCTACCTGACGATGGCGGCGGTGTTCATTGCCCAGGCCACCAACACGCCGATGACGCTGGGCCAGCAGGTCACGCTGCTGCTGGTGCTGCTGCTCACGTCCAAGGGCGCGGCCGGCGTGACGGGCAGCGGCTTCATCGTTCTCGCAGCCACCTTGTCGGCAGTGGGCCATGTGCCGGTCGCAGGGCTCGCGCTGATCCTCGGCATCGACCGTTTCATGTCCGAAGCACGTGCGCTGACCAACCTCATCGGCAACGGCGTCGCGACGGTGGTCGTCGCCAAGTGGACCGGCGACCTCGACAGCGATCGCATGCAGCGCCATCTCGACCACGAGAGCGCGGCCGAGGCCGACGCCCCCGAAGAGGTCTACGACGCCACCGAGGCCCGGATGCCTGAGACCGAGCCGCGTGTGCGCGCTGCCGCTGCGCGCTGAGCCGGTGCGACCCTTGTCTTCGAGACCCGCACCATGAGCAACCCGCAAGCCAGGCATCGCATCGTCATCGTCGGCGGCGGTGCCGGCGGCCTCGAGCTGGCGACGAGCCTGGGCGATTCGCTGGGCAAGCGCGGCCGGGCCGACATCACGCTCATCGACAAGAACCGCACGCACGTCTGGAAGCCGAAGCTGCACGAGATCGCGTCGGGCAGCATGGACCTGAGCGCCCATGAGGTCGACTACCTCGCGCAGGCGCACTGGCACCACTTTCGCTTCCGGATCGGCGAGATGACGGGGCTCGACCGGGAGCGCCGTGAGGTGCGTGTCGCGCCCTATCTGGACGACGAAGGCAGGGAGGTGACGCCCGATCGTGTGTTCGGCTACGACACGCTGGTGATCGCGCTGGGCAGCCTGAGCAACGACTTCGGCACGCCCGGTGTCTCGGCGCACGCCCTCAAGCTCGAGTCGAAGGCCGACGCACAGCGCTTCCACGCACGCATGGTCAACGCCTGCATCCGCGCGCATGCCCAGACCACGCCGGTGCGGCCGGAACAACTGCATGTGGCGATCATCGGCGCCGGCGCGACGGGGGTCGAGCTGGCAGCAGAGCTGCACCGCACGACACGCGAAGTGGTGGCATACGGCCTCGACCGGGTCGATGCCGACAAGGACATTCAGGTCAGCCTCATCGAGGCCGCCGATCGTGTGCTACCGGCGCTGCCGCCACGCCTGTCGCAGGCGACCGTCGAGCTGCTGCGCAAGCTGGGTGTCGCCGTCCACACCAACGCCAAGGTGGCCGAGGTGCTGCCCGAAGGCGTGCGCCTGGCCGATGGCCGAACCTTGCCGGCCGAGCTGGTGGTGTGGGCGGCCGGCGTGAAGGCGGCCGACTTCCTGAAGGACATTGCCGGCCTCGAGACCAACCGCATCAACCAAATCGTCGTGCGCCCGACATTGCAGACGACGCGCGACGACGACATCTTCGCGATCGGCGACTGCGCCGCCTGCGACTGGCCGCAGGCGAACGGCGGCAAGGGCGGCTTGGTGCCGCCGCGCGCGCAGGCATCGCACCAGCAGGCATCGCACATGGCGGCGCAGATCTACCGGCGCCTGGCGGGCCGGCCGCTGAAACCTTATCGCTACCGCGACTTCGGCTCGCTGGTGTCGCTCGGCGAGTTCAGCACCGTCGGCAACATGATGGGCGGCCTGATCGGCGGCAGCCTGATGATCGAAGGCGCCTTCGCCCGCGTGATGTACGTGTCGCTCTACAAGATGCACGAATTCGCGCTGCACGGGTTCTTCAAGGTCGCGCTCGACACGCTCGCACGCCTGATCACGCGGCGCACCGAGCCTCACGTCAAGCTGCATTGAACCGGTCGAGCACCATGAACGATTCCCAAATGGGCGCCGACCCCTTCGGCTGGTTCGAGCAACTGGCGCTCGGCCACCAGCAATTGGCGACGCTGATGCGCAGCAGCGTCGACGCCGCCTCGCTGGACGAGCGCAGCAAGGCCCAGTGGGGCTTCGCACTGCGCCAGGTGATCGATGCGATGAGCCCGAAGAACTGCGCGGCAAGCAACCCCGAGGTGTTGCAGCTCGCGCTGCAAAGCGGCGGCGCGAGCCTGGTCGAAGGGGCACGCCTGTTTCTCGGCGACCTCGCCAAAGGCCGGATATCGATGTCGGACGACCAGGCCTTCGAGGTCGGCCGCAACCTCGCCACGACCCCGGGCAGCGTCGTGTTCGAGAACGAGCTGATGCAGCTCATCCAGTACGCGCCGAGCACGGCCAAGGTGCACAAGCGCGCTCTGGTCATCGTGCCGCCGTGCATCAACAAGTTCTACATCCTCGACCTGCAGCCCGAGAACTCGTTCGTTGCCCATGCGGTGGCTGCCGGACACACCGTGTTCCTGCTGTCGTGGCGCAACGTCGGAGCGGCGCAGGGGCACCTGACCTGGGATGACTACGTCGAGCAGGGTGTGCTGCAGGCGCTGTCCGTCGCGCGCCGCATCCGCCGCTCGGACCAGGTCGACACGCTCGGCTTCTGCGTCGGCGGCACCTTGCTCGCGAGTGCGCTGGCCGTCGCGGCGGCGCGCGGCGAGCAGCCGGCGTCGAGCGTCACGCTGCTGACGACGATGCTCGATTTTTCGGACACCGGCGAGCTCGGCCTGATGGTCGACGAGGCGGCGGTGGCCGCGCGCGAAGCCAGCATCGGCCGGGGCGGCCTGCTGCACGGACGCGAATTGGCGCAGGTGTTCGCCGCCCTGCGCGCGAACGACCTCATCTGGCCCTACGTCGTCAACGGCTACCTCAAGGGGCAGGCGCCGCGCGCCTTCGACCTGCTGTTCTGGAACAGCGACGACACCAACCTGCCGGGCCCGATGTACTGCTGGTACCTGCGCCAGACCTACCTCGAGAACCGGCTGCGCGAGCCCGGCGGCACGGTCCAACGCGGCGTTCCGGTGGACCTGTCCCGCATCGAGGTGCCGGCATTCATCTACGCCTCGCGCGAGGATCACATCGTGCCGTGGCAGACCGCCTACGCGAGCACGCGGCTGCTCCGCGGCGAGACCCGCTTCGTGCTCGGTGCCAGCGGCCACATCGCCGGCGTGATCAACCCCCCGGCAAAGCGCAAGCGCAATTTCTGGACCGCCGACCTCGCGCCGGATGCACAGGCCTGGCTCGACGCTGCGCAAAGTGTCGACGGAAGCTGGTGGCCGACGTGGAGCGAGTGGCTGGGCCGGCATGCCGGCGCGCTCGTCGCCGCACCGCGCCAGGCCGGCAACGCCGATTTCGCCGTCATCGAGCCGGCACCCGGCCGCTACGTCAAGGCGCGTGCCGAATGAGCGCGCGCCGACCCATTCCCTTCAACCTGAGGAGATTCGCATGACCGACATCGTGATCGTGGCCGCCCAACGCACCGCAGTGGGCAAATTCGGCGGCACACTCGCCAAGACGGCGGCGCCCGACCTCGGCGCGCATGTCATCAGGGGGCTGCTCGCCAAGACCGGTGTCCCCGGCGACGCGATCTCCGAAGTCATCATGGGCCAGGTGCTGGCAGCCGGCTCCGGGCAGAACCCGGCGCGCCAGACCGTCATCAAGTCAGGCCTGCCGCAGTCGGTGCCGGGCATGACGATCAACAAGGTCTGCGGCTCGGGCCTGAAGGCGGTGATGCTCGCCGCCCAGGCAGTGCGCTGCGGTGACGCCGAGGTCGTCATCGCCGGCGGCCAGGAAAACATGAGCGCCTCGCCGCACGTGCTTCTGAACTCGCGCGAGGGCAACCGCATGGGCGAGTGGAAGTTGGTCGACTCGATGATCGTCGACGGCCTGTGGGACGTGTACAACCAGTACCACATGGGCACGACGGCCGAGAACGTCGCGAAGAAGTACGGCGTCACACGCGAGATGCAGGATGCATTGGCGCTCGCGTCGCAGCAGAAGGCGGCCGCCGCGCAGGAAGCAGGGCGCTTCGCCGACGAGATCCTGCCGTTCACCATCCCGCAGAAGAAAGGCGATCCCGTTGTCTTTGGGGCCGACGAGTTCGTCAACCGCAAGACCAGCGCCGACGCGCTGGCCGGTCTGCGCCCGGCGTTCGACAAGGCTGGCTCGGTGACCGCCGGCAACGCTTCGGGCTTGAACGACGGGGCCGCGGCGGTGCTCGTGATGTCGGCTCAGCGCGCCGCCGCGCTCGGCCTGAAGCCGCTCGCGGTGATCCGCGCTTATGCAAGCGCCGGGCTCGACCCGTCGATCATGGGCATGGGCCCGGTGCCGGCCTCGAAGCTGTGCCTGAAGAAGGCCGGCTGGTCCGCGCAGGACCTCGACCTGATGGAGATCAACGAGGCGTTCGCCGCGCAGGCCTGCGCCGTCAACCAGGAGATGGGCTGGGACACGAGCCGCATCAACGTCAACGGCGGTGCGATTGCGATCGGCCACCCGATCGGCGCATCGGGCTGCCGCGTGCTGGTCACGCTGCTGCACGAGATGCGCCGCCGCGGCGCGAACAAGGGCCTGGCCTCGCTGTGCATCGGCGGCGGCATGGGCGTGGCGCTGGCCGTCGAGCGTGCCTGACAGCGCGTGAGAAAAGGACTCTTCATCAACCAAGGAGAAATGCGATGACTCAACAACGTGTGGTGCTGGTGACCGGCGGCATGGGTGGCCTGGGTGAAACCATCTCGACCAAGATGGTCGACGCCGGCTACAAGGTCGCGGTGACCTATTCGCCCGGCAACAAGACCCACGCCGACTGGCTGGCGCAGATGGCGGCCAACGGCTACGCCATCCTCGCGGTGCCCTGCGACGTGGCCGACTTCGATTCATGCGGGCGGGCGGTGGCCGAAGTTCAGGAAAAGCTCGGCCCGGTCGACGTGCTGGTCAACAACGCCGGCATCACGCGCGACATGACCTTCAAGAAGATGGACAAGGTCAACTGGGACGCGGTGCTGCGCACCAACCTCGACAGCCTGTTCAACATGACCAAGCAGGTCGCAGACAGCATGGTCGAGCGCAACTGGGGCCGCATCATCAACGTCTCGTCGGTCAATGGCTCGAAGGGCGCCTTCGGCCAGACCAACTACTCGGCGGCCAAGGCCGGCGTGCACGGCTTCACCAAGGCGCTTGCGCTCGAAGTCGCGAAGAAGAACGTGACCGTCAACACCATCTCGCCAGGCTACATCGGCACGAAGATGGTCACGGCAATCCCCAAGGAAGTGCTCGACAGCAAGATCCTGCCGCACATCCCCGTCGGGCGCCTGGGCAAGCCCGAAGAGGTGGCCGGCCTGATCATCTACCTGGCCTCGGAAGAGGCGGCGTTCGTGACGGGCGCCAACATCGCCATCAACGGCGGTCAACACATGCAATGAAAGAACGCCAATGATCAAACACGGCATCGATCAGGAAGCCCTGATCAGCAAATTCTCCGAAGCCTCCGCCAAGCAGGGCGAAGCGATTCGCAAGACGGTCACGGAAACGACCTTGAAGGCCCTGCAAGGCCGCGAGCTCAGCCTCGCGAACATCAGACAGGTTCTCAACACCGTCGCCAAGGCCGCGTCGACCGGAGCGGCAGGCAGTGCGCTGCCTTCGGCCGACGTCGAGACGCTGCTCGCCAAGGCCGTCGCCGGCATGGACGCGGCGCTCGAGAAGGCGGTGCAGGCCAACCGCAAGGCGCTGCAGCAGATGGTCGACCAAGGGGCCGATCTGCGCGAGACGCAGGTCAAGAAGGCGCTCGCGGACATCGAGAAGATGGAAGACACGTTGTTCGCGGCGCTGCGCAAGGCGGCCGACGGCTCTCAGGCATCGCTCGAAGGCCCGTGGGCCGAGGTCCTGAAGGCGACGCAGGGCAAGGGCACCAGCACCGGTGCACAGGCCAGCGCGACCATCACTCAGCTGATGGACAGCGCGCAGAGCAACCTGCGCCAAGGCCGTGCGCTCGGCCTGCGGGCGTCGCAGGCGATGCTCGACAGCTATTCGACACTCGTCAGCGGCGTGCTGATCGGCATGTCAGACGCGCTCCAGCACGGGGGCGCTGCGCCGGCGCCGGGCCCGTCGCGCAGGAAGTAGCAGGAAGGTGATGATGGACGCGCTGCTTCTCGCCCGCATGCAGTTCGCGGCCAACATCACCTTTCACATCCTGTTCCCGACGATCAGCATCGGCATGGGCTGGCTGCTGCTTTTCTTCCGGCTGCGCTGGTTGTACAGCGCCCCCAGGGCGCCGCAAGCGGCGCGCGCCCCCCGAGGGGGGCTGCCGTTCTTGGGACGGCCCGGCGAACTGCAGACGCGCCACGGCGCAGACCGGGTCGCCGCGCAAGGCTGGCTCGACGCCTACCGCTTCTGGACCAAGGTGTTTGCGCTGACGTTTGCGCTCGGCGTGGTCAGCGGCATCACGATGAGCTTCCAGTTCGGCACCAACTGGCCGGGCTTCATGCAGAAGGTCGGCAACATCGCCGGGCCGCTGCTGGGCTACGAAGTGCTGACGGCGTTCTTTCTGGAGGCCGGGTTCCTCGGCGTGATGCTGTTCGGCCACGGCAAGGTCAGCGAGCGGGTGCACCTGATGTCGACCTTCTTCGTCGCCTTCGGCACGACGCTGAGCGCGTTCTGGATCCTGGCGCTGAACTCGTGGATGCAGACCCCTGCGGGCCACGAGATCGTCGACGGCGTCTACCACGTGAAAAGCTGGTTCGACGTCGTCTTCAACCCGTCGTTCCCGTACCGCTTCACGCACATGGTGCTGGCGTCGGGCCTGACCTGCGCGTTCCTGCTGACTGGATTGAGCTCATGGCAACTGTTGCGTGGCGCGGCGCAGCGCTCGGCGCCGCGCGTGCTGCGTGTCGGGCTGACGTTGGCGGTGCTGTTGATCCCGCTGCAGATCGTCGTCGGCGACCTGCACGGGCTGAACACGCTGCAGCACCAGCCGGCCAAGATCGCGGCGATGGAAGGCGTGTGGAAGACCGAGCGCAGCGCGCCGCTGCTGCTGTTCGCGATCCCCGACAGCCAGACGCGCACCAACCGCTTCGTGCTCGAGGTCCCCAAGCTCGCGAGCATCATCCTCACTCACGAGCTCGACGGCGAGATCAAGGGCCTCGACGAATTTCGCGACCGGCATCCGCCGCCACTGCCGCTGTTCTTGGCCTTCCGCGCGATGGTCGGCATGGGCCTCGCGATGCTCGCGACGAGCTGGCTCGGCTGGTGGCTGTACCGGCGTGCACTGTGGCGAGTCGATCGCCTGCCGCGCGCGCTGCTGTGGGTCTTCGCCGGCATGACCTTTTCCGGCTGGGTCGCGACGGTGGCGGGCTGGTACGTGACCGAGATCGGCCGCCAGCCCTTCATCGTCTATGGACTGATCCGGACCGCCGACGTCGCCTCGACCGTGCCGACCTCTTCGATGATCGGCCTGACGCTCACGCTCTATCTCGTGCTCTACCTCGCACTCATCGTCGCCTATGTCAGCGTGCTGAAGTACATGGCGGAAAAACCCGAGGAGCTCCTGCAGCTCGACATGATCGAGCAGGCTGCGACACCCGCCGGCGCGGCGACGTCGCCGGTGCTGCCCGCCGGGAGTGCCGCGTGGACGTGATGAGCTTCGATGCGATGCTGCCCGTCATCTTCATGGCGCTGATGGGCGTGGCCATGCTCGTCTACGTGATCAGCGACGGCTACGACCTCGGCGTGGGCATGCTGATGCACCGCGCGACCGATGCCGAGAAGGATGTGCTGATCGCGTCGATCGGCCCGTTCTGGGACGCCAACGAGACCTGGCTCGTGCTCGGCGTGGGCATCCTGCTGGTTGCCTTCCCGAAGGCCCACGGCCTGGTGCTCGGCGAGCTCTACCTGCCGGTCGCGCTGATGCTGGTCGGGCTGACGCTGCGCGGCGTCGCGTTCGACTTTCGCGTGAAGGCCAAGGACACGCACAAGAAGACCTGGGATCGCCTCTTCTTCGCCGGCTCGACGCTGGCCGCGGTGTCGCAGGGCTGGATGCTCGGCCGCTACGTCAGCGGCTTCGGCACCGGCTGGAACTATCCGCTGTTCGCCGCGGCGATCGCCGTCGCGCTGCCGATGGCCTACGTGCTGATGGGCGCGAGCTGGCTGATCATGAAGACCGAAGGCGAACTGCAGGAACGCGCGGTGCAGTGGGCGCGCATTGCGTGGACGCCAATGGTCGGCGGCCTGGTGCTGATCTCGATGGCCACGCCGTGGGTCAGCGCGACGGTTCGCCAGCGCTGGTTCGCCCTGCCGGAAATCATCGCGCTGATGGCAATTCCGCTGATGAGCGGCGTGAGCCTGCTCGCGGTGCGCGGCCTGCTCGGCACGCGCCATGTGCGGGGGCCGGTCTGCTGGCTGCCCTTCGTGCTGCTGGTCATCGTGTTTGTTCTGGGCTTCCTCGGCCTCGCCTACAGCATCTATCCCTACGTCGTGCTCGACCAGTTGACGATCTGGCAGGCGGCGAGCAGCCCCGAGGCGCTGAAGGTGATCCTGGTCGGCACCTGCATCTCGGTGCCGGCGATCGCCGGCTACACGGTCTTTTCGTACCGCGTATTCCGCGGCAAGACCGGCGAGTTGAAGTACGCGTGAGCGCCGAGTCGGTGGATCCGGGTTACACCGTGCCGGTGGGCGCGCGGTACGATGCCTCGCCCATGAGTTCATCCGCGCCGGTACTCCGATTCGACCTGCCTTCACAGCGTGCGCGGCGCTGGCGCGGCCTGCCGCGCTGGTGCGCCGCGCTGGCCCTGGTGGTGGCGGCTGCCTATGTCGGCCACGAGGTCGCGTTGCAGACCGGCCTGTCGCGCCTGCGCGAAGCGGCAGAGCACCGGCTCGACATGCTCGCGAGCGGCCTCGACGCCGACCTGGCCCGCTTCGACTACCTGCCTGCGCTGCTCGAAATGACACCGGTCGTGCCGGCGCTGCTCGAAGCGCCGGCCAGCCCGCAACTGCGCGACGCCGCCAACCGCTACCTGAACGGCGTCAATGCGACCGTCGGCGCCGAGATGCTGTATGTGCTCGACCGAAGCGGCACCTCGGTGGCGGCGTCGGACTGGGACCAACCCGGCACCACCATCGGCCAGGACCTGTCGTTCCGGCCGTATGTAAGCGACGCCGTCAAGAACGGGCGCGGCCGCTTCTACGGTGTCGGCATCACGAGCCGCAGGCCCGGGTACTACCTGTCGTACGCGCTGCGCCGCGGCGAAGGCGTGCGCGGCGTGGCGGCCGTGAAGATCAACATCGAAGAAGCCGAGAACGCATGGCGCAAGCTGCCCGGCCATGTGTTGCTGATCGACGAACGCGGGGTCGTCATCCTGTCCACGCGCGACGAGTTGAAGTACCGGCCGGTCGCGCCGCTCGACGCGGCGCAGCGTGCCGAGGTGCAGCGCTCGCGGCCCTACGGCGAAGCGCCGCTCAACCCCCTGCGCTGGACGACGCTGCAGGCGCTGACGCCCGACACGCAGGTCGTGAGCCTGGACGGGCTGGCGCAGCTCGCATCGACGCGCACGCTGCGGCGCGCCGCCTGGCGGCTGGTCGCACTCGACGACATGGCACCGGTGCGGGTCGCGGCGCGCTACGCCGCCGTGACCGCGAGCCTCGCGATGGCGGTGCTGCTGCTGGTGGCGGTGACAATGTGGCAGCGCCGGCGGGCGGTGCGCCAGAAGCTCGCGAGCCAAGCCGCGCTCCAGGCGGCGCACGACAGTCTCGAATCCACCGTCGTCGCACGCACCGCGCAGTTGCGGGCGGCGCAGAGCGACCTCGTGCACGCCGGCAAGATGGCGGCGCTCGGGCAGATGTCGGCCGGCATGGTGCATGAGCTGAACCAGCCGTTGACGGCGCTGCGCACGCTGTCCGACAGCGCCGGCCTCCTGCTCGACCACGACCGGCACGACGAGGTGCGCGGCAACCTGCAGCGCATCTCCGGCATGGTCGACCGCCTGGCGCGGCTGACGTCGAGGCTGAAGACCTTCGCGCACAAGAGCGACCTGCCGCCGCAGCCGGTGGCGCTGGTGCGCAGCATCGCCGACACCCAGGCGCTGCTCGGCGCCGAGCTGAAGGAGCGCGACATCCGCGTCGAGGTCGACGTCCAACCGGCCGAGCTGAGCGTGATGGCCGATGAGGCCACCGTCGGCAGCCTGCTGAGCAACCTGATGCGAAATGCGATCGACGCGATGCACGGCTCACCGCAGCGCGTCCTGCGGCTCGAGGCTCGAGCCCATGGCGCGCGCGCGATCCTGACCGTGACCGATACCGGCCCCGGGATCCGCGCCGACATCCTGGCACGCCTGTTCGAACCATTCGTCACCAGCAAGCCGGCCGGCGCCGGGCTCGGGCTCGGGCTGGTCATTTCGGCACAACTGGTGCGTGCGGCAGGCGGCACGCTTCGCGCCAGCAACCGCAACGAAGGCGGCGCATGCTTCACCGTTGATCTGCCGTGCGCCACCCGTCAGGAGCAGTCGCAACGTGAATGAAGGCCTTTCGATTCGAGTCCTGCTGATCGAAGACGACGACGACGTGCGCTCGAGCACCGAACAGGCGCTGTCCCTGAACGGCTTCAAGGTCGAATCGTTTGCCAGTGCCGAACGGGCGCGGCCGCTGATCGCCTTCGGTCTGCCGGCGGTCGTTGTTTGCGACGTTCGCCTGCCGGGCTTGAGCGGCACCGATTGGCTGCCCGAGATTCGCAAGATCGATCCCGAGATTCCGGTCGTCCTGGTGACGGGGCATGGCCACATCGCGATGGCCGTGCAGGCGATGCGAGAAGGTGCCTACGATTTCATCGAGAAGCCGTTCACCTCCGAGCGGCTGATCGCCATCGTGCGCCATGCCGTCGAGCGTCGCCATCTGACCTTGCAGGTGCGGGTGCTGCGCGATGCACTGGACAACTGGCACGGTATTCAGGCGGTGCTGATCGGCCGGTCGGCCCAGATGCAGCAGGTGCGGCGCACCGTGATGACGCTCGCCGAAACTTCGGCCGATGTGCTGATCTACGGCGAGACGGGGACCGGCAAGGAGCTCGTGGCGCGCTGCCTGCACGACCACAGCGAGCGCCGCCGCCAGCACTTCGTGCCGCTCAATTGCGGCGGCCTGCCCGAAGCGCTGGCCGAGAGCGAGCTCTTCGGCCACGAGGCGGGTGCGTTCACGAGCGCCAACCGGGTGCGGGTCGGAAAGTTCGAACATGCACACGGCGGCACCTTGTTCCTCGACGAGATCGAGAGCATGCCGATGGCCGTGCAGATCAAGCTGCTGCGCGCCCTGCAGGAGCGCAGCATCGAACGCATCGGTTCCAACAAGGCCATACCGTTCGATTGCCGCGTCGTCGCCGCCAGCAAGGACGATCTCAAGTCACTGAGCGACCAGCACAAGTTCAGGGCCGACCTGTACTACCGCATCGGCGTCGCCATCATCGAGTTGCCGCCGCTGCGCGAGCGGCGCGAGGACATCCCCTTGCTGTTCGAGCACTTCACGCTGATGGCGGCCGGCCGGTACGAGCGCGCGGCGCCGCTCGTGAGCAATGCGCAACTGGCTGACCTGATGGCCTACGCGTGGCCCGGCAACGTGCGCGAGTTGCGCAACGTTGCAGACCGCTTCGTGCTGGGTCTGCTCGGCGACCGGCTGACGCAAGTGCGTGGCGCCGATGAACAGCCCGGGCTGCCGCTTGGATTGCCGCATCAGGTCGAGCATTTCGAGCGCGCCGTGATCGTCGAGGAATTGAGGAGGCACCGAGGCGATCAGCCCGCCACGGCCACCGCACTCGGGATCGCCAGGCAGACACTGCATGACAAGCTGCGAAAATTCGGGATCGCCCCGGACGAGTTCAAGAGTTGATTCTGTCAGCACGATGCAGGCCGAGGAAGGGCAGCACCAGGAATGAGCGGTAGCGACAGCAAAGAGATTTATAGGGGTTGGACGATCGTGGTCACGGTTGGCGCTTGGCCGCATAGCGGTGCATCGCAAGAGCGCTTCGTGCCCAGCGTGGCAGTCATGCCTCCAGAGAAGCTACAGCAGCGTTTTCTGGACGTTGGCGGTAGCGCTGCCTTTTTGCATCGCACCGACGCGAAGCGCCATGGGTTGGCTGTGGCGAAGGATTTCGTAGACGCGCACGAGCGCGGTTCAGAAGCGTCGCCATAGGCGGCGCAGCCGTGGACTGCCTGCACAGCAACTGACGATGACTGTGCTGAAGATGCCGGAAATGGCGAATTTCGTCGGAATCGTGCACGGCGGAACGACCCTGAAATTGCGCGACCAGGTGGCACAGCTTGCGCGAGCCGATATGGCGCTCGAGCCGATCAACGTGCGCTGAATCGCAACGACGCAGCGGTAGCGCTCCACATCGCTTCGAACCCGGCGGAGGCTCGGTCCTCCGACGGCAATGACGGCTTCGCGGTACCAAGTTCGCTGAGTCGACCGTCAACTTCGGGTCGATACGCGAAGTTGAAGGATCGCTATCCGGCAACTGGCCCCAGGTTCCCCGCGTGATCTGCCCGGTTGGGCCACTCACCAGCGGTCCTTCGAGCCCATCGAGATCGCGGTGATCGAGATTGGGGAACCATGCACGAGCGGTTTGGAGTTTCCGATCGGATGCTGTGGACGAGGTGAGCGGGTGCGACCTGCCGTAAAGGGTGCGTTGACTTTCGGTTCTCTGCCAGCTGCAGACATACGCTCAC
>JBGQEX010000054.1:0-22410 GCA_041496605.1 Piscinibacter sp. | reverse complement strand
GTCCTTGTCCTCGATGTCGAGCAGCGCACGCGCCGTCTTCTTCGGCAGCCCGCCGGGCAGCTTCTTGTTGATGAAGTGGATCACCTGCGCCTTGATCGGCGCCGTGCCCACGCTCGACGGCGGCGCCGCCGTCTGCTTGTTGGCCAGGCCGCGCAGCAGGTCGTTGGCCAAGCGCTGCGCCTTGAACCCGACGCCGATCATCGCGCTGCGCAGCAGCTTGATCGTCTCGGGGTTGGTGGCGTTGAGCATCAACATCGCCATCTTGTTGCCCGGGCGGAAGCTCTTCTTGCCCATCTTGCGCAGCAGGTTGCGCATGTTCATCGACACGTCGCCGAAGTCGATCTTCACCGGGCAGGGCGAGAGGCACTTGTGGCACACCGTGCAGTGGTCGGCCACGTCCTCGAACTCTTCCCAGTGCTTGATCGACACGCCGCGGCGCGTCTGCTCTTCGTAGAGGAAGGCTTCCACCAGCAGCGAGGTCGCGAGGATCTTGTTGCGCGGGCTGTACAGCAGGTTGGCGCGCGGCACGTGCGTGGCGCACACCGGCTTGCACTTGCCGCAGCGTAGGCAGTCCTTCACCGAGTTGGCGATGTCGCCGATGTCGCTCTGCTGCATGATCAGCGACTCGTGCCCCATCAGCCCGAAGCTCGGCGTGTAGGCATTGGTCAGGTCGGCCTTCAGCGCCTGTCCATTGAAAACGGCATTGCGCAGCAGCTTGCCCTTGTTGAAGCGGCCCTCGGGGTCGATGCGCGCCTTGTAGGCGGTGAAGCCGGCCATCTCGTCTTCGGTCAGAAATTCGAGCTTGGTGATGCCGATGCCGTGCTCGCCGGAGATCACGCCGTCGAGGCTGCGCGCCAGCTTCATGATGCGCGCCACCGCTTCGTGCGCGGTCTGCAGCATCTCGTAGTTGTCGCTGTTGACCGGGATGTTGGTGTGCACGTTGCCGTCGCCGGCGTGCATGTGCAGCGCCACCCAGACGCGCCCGCGCAGCACCTCGTCGTGGATCTTCTGGCATTCGTCGACGATGGGCTTCAAGGCCTCGCCGGCGAACAGGGCCTGCAGCGGCGCGCGGATCTGCGTCTTCCACGACGCGCGCAGGCGATGGTCTTGAACGAAAGAGAACACCGTAGCCGCGTCATCCCGGCGGACGCCGGGATCCACTTTGGCGAGCACCGCTGTGATCACCGAGTGGATACCGGCGTTCGCCGGTATGACGGCTTCGCGAGCCGGGCCGTCGAGGTTCGTCAGCGTCCACTGCCACAGCTCGCGCACCTCGCGCAGCAGCACGAGCGCCTGCTGCACCCGGTCTTCCAGCAGCTCGGCCGACGCAACCTCGCCGGCATCGCCGCTCTTGCCCAGCGGCAGCTTGCCCTGCACGAAGAACGCGTCGAGCGCGTCAGCCATCGCCAGCTTGTTGCGCAGGCTCAGCTCGATGTTGATGCGCTCGATGCCTTCGGTGTATTCGCCCATGCGCGGCAGCGGGATCACCACGTCTTCGTTGACCTTGAAGGCGTTGGTGTGCTTGCTGATCGCCGCCGTGCGCTTGCGGTCGAGCCAGAATTTCTTGCGTGCCTCGGCGCTCACCGCGACGAAGCCTTCGCCGGCGCGGCTGTTGGCGATGCGCACGACCTCGCTGGTGGCGCGCGCCACCACGTCGGCGTCGTTGCCGGCAATGTCGCCGACCAGCACCATCTTCGGCAACCCACCGCGCTTGCTCTTGGTCGCGTAGCCCACCGCGCGCAGGTAGCGGTCGTCCAGGTGCTCGAGACCAGCCAGGATCGCGCCGCCGGCCTTCGCCTCGGCGAACATGAAGTCCTTGATCTCGACGATGCTCGGCACCGCGTCTTTCGCGTTGCCGAAGAACTCCAGGCACACCGTGCGCATGTGCGCCGGCATCTTGTGAACCACCCAGCGCGCGCTGGTGATCAGGCCGTCGCAGCCCTCTTTCTGGACGCCCGGCAGGCCGGCCAGGAACTTGTCGGTGACGTCCTTGCCCAGGCCTTCCTTGCGGAAGATCTTGCCCGGGATGTCGAGCCGCTCGCTGCGTTCCAGCGACTTGCCCGACGCGTCGAAGTAGCGCAGCTCGAAGCTCGCCACGTCGGCGTCGTGGATCTTGCCGAGGTTGTGATTCAGCCGCACCACCTCCAGCCACTTGGCGTCGGGCGTCACCATGCGCCACGACACCAGATTGTCGAGCGCGGTGCCCCACAGCACGGCCTTCTTGCCGCCGGCGTTCATCGCGATGTTGCCGCCGATGCACGAGGCCTCGGCCGAGGTCGGATCGACGGCAAAGACGAAGCCTGCACGCTCGGCCGCATCGGCCACGCGCTGCGTCACCACGCCGGCCTCGGTCCAGACGGTGGCCACGTCGCGATCCAGACCCGGCAGGCGGATCATCTCGACCTCGGTCATCGCCTCCAGCTTCTCGGTGTTGATGACGGCGCTGTTCCAGGTCAGCGGAACCGCGCCGCCGGTGTAGCCGGTGCCGCCTCCGCGCGGAATGATCGTCAGCTTGAGCTCGATGCAGGCCGCCACGAGGCCGGCCATCTCGGCCTCGGTGTCGGGCATGAGCACGACGAAGGGGTACTCGACCCGCCAGTCGGTCGCGTCGGTCACATGCGAGACGCGGCTCAGGCCATCGAACTTGATGTTGTCCTTCGCGGTGTGGCGGCCCAGCACCTTGGTGGCACGGCGGCGCAGCTCGGCCACGTCGTCGAATTGTGCGGCAAAGGCGTCGACCGCCGACGACGCAGCCTGCAGCAACTCGCCGACGATCGCGTCGCGCGACGCATCGCGCTCGGGCGTGCGGCGCTTCTCGACCTCGGCGAGCCGGTGGTGCAGCGCCTCGATCAGCAGCTTGCGGCGGCGCGGGTTGTCGAGCAAGTCGTCCTGCAGATACGGGTTGCGTTGCACCACCCAGATGTCGCCCAGCACCTCGTACAGCATGCGCGCCGAGCGGCCCGTCTGGCGCTCCTCGCGCAAGCGGTTCAGCACCTCCCAGGCGCGCGCGCCGAGCAGGCGGATGACGATCTCACGGTCGGAGAACGAGGTGTAGTTGTACGGGATCTCGCGCAGGCGCGGCGCGCCTTGCGTGATGTCGGCGGCGCCGGCGATTTCGGTCAGGGTGGTGGGTGCGTTCATCGAGGTCGGGCGGCTGCTGCGCCCGTTACAGCACTTGAGGTCGAATCCTACCAAACGGGTCCGAGCGGCCGGTCGGCAGTGGCCTCGATTCGGCGGGGTTATCCCCGTTGCCGGCCCCACCCATCCGGAACATAAACACGGCTGTCACACCCGCTGCGCACACTGGGCCGTCGGCCGCAAGCCGCGCGGTCTTCTCACGGAGGATTCATGAAAGCGAAGTCGCTCGCTCTGTCGTCAGTGGTGTTGGCGCTGTTCGCCCACACGTCGGCCCAAGCCCAGGTCGAAATCCAGTGGTGGCACGCAATGCCCGGCGCCAACGGCGAATGGGTCAACGACCTGGCGCGCGATTTCAACGCCAGCCAGAAGGACTACAAGGTCGTCCCCACGTTCAAGGGCAGCTACGAGGAATCGATGCCGGCGGCCATTGCCGCATTCCGTGCCGGCAATGCGCCGCATATCCTGCAGGTGTTCGAAGTCGGCACCGCGACGATGATGGCCGCCAAAGGCGCCATCGTGCCGGTCGGCAAGGTCATGGCCGACGCCGGCCTGAAGTTCGATCCTGCGGTCTACGTGCCCGCGGTGGCCGGCTATTACACGGCGCCGAACGGACAGATGCTGAGCTTTCCGTTCAACAGCTCGACCACCGTCCTCCACTACAACAAGGATGCGTTCAAGGCCGCCGGCCTGGACCCCGAGGCGCCACCGCGGACCTGGCCGGAGGTTACGCTCGCCGCCGCCAAGCTGAAGGCGAGCGGCCACAAATGCCCGTTCACGACCAGTTGGCAGGGCTGGACCCAGCTGGAGAGCTTCTCGACCTGGCACAACGTGGAATTCGCAACCAAGCGCAACGGCTTCGGCGGACTCGATTCGCGGCTCGCGTTCAACACGCCGCTGCACGTGCGGCACATCGAAAACCTCGCCAACATGGCCAAGCAGGGCCTGTTCGTCTACAAGGGGCGCGGCAACACCGCGGACGCGACCTTCTACTCCGGCGAGTGCGCGATGAGCACCGGCTCATCGTCGATGTACGGCAACATCAAGCGCAACGCCAAGTTCGCCGCCGCCATGTCCACGCTGCCCTACTACCCCGACGTGCCGGGCGCGCCACAGAACACCGTGATCGGCGGCGCGAGCCTGTGGGTCATGGCCGGCAAGAAGCCGCAGGAGTACAAGGGCGTGGCGCTGTTCTTCGACTACCTGTCCCGGCCTGAGGTCGCCGCGGCGAGCCACCAGCGCAGCGGCTACCTGCCGGTCACGCTGGCATCGTTCCAGCTGACCGAGAAGAGCGGCTTCTACAAGCAGAACCCGGGCACCGACGTGCCGGTCACACAGATGATCCGCAAGACGACCGACAAGTCGCGCGGCATCCGGCTCGGCAACTTCAACCAGATCCGCGCCATCGTCGACGAGGAAATGGAACAGGTCTGGAGCGGCAAGAAGAGCGCGCAGGAAGGCCTGGACGCCGCGGTGAAACGCGGCAACGAGCAGCTCGAGCGGTTCGAAAAAGCCAACAAGGGCTGACGCGTTGGCCGTCGAAAAACGAGTCCGCTTCAGAAGCTGGTGGTTGCCGTGGGTGCTGATCGCACCGCAGATGGCGATCGTGCTGGTGTTCTTCTTCTGGCCGGCGGGCCAGGCGCTCTATCAGAGCGTGCTGTCGCAGGACGCTTTCGGCACATCGGTCCAGTTCGTCGGGCTCGAGAACTTCGAGCGACTTTGGAACGATGACAGCTATCTGGGCTCGTTCCGCATCACTGCACTGTTCTCGATCCTTGTCGCGGGCTGCGGGCTGGCGCTGGCCTTGCTTCTCGCCGTCATGGCCGACCGCGTCGTGCGCGGCGCCACCGTCTACAGGACGCTGCTGATCTGGCCCTATGCGGTGGCGCCTGCCATCGCCGGGGTGCTCTGGCTGTTCATGTTTGCGCCGTCGGTGGGCATCGTCAGCTTTGCGTTGCGCGCCGCCGGCCTCGACTGGAACCATCTGCTGAACCCCAACCACGCGATGGCGCTGATCGTGCTGGCCGCCGTGTGGAAGCAGATTTCGTACAACTTCCTGTTCTTCCTCGCCGGGCTGCAGTCGATTCCGAAGTCGCTCGTCGAAGCGGCGGCGATCGATGGCGCCGGGCCGTGGCGGCGCTTCTGGACCATCGTGTTCCCGCTGCTGTCGCCGACGACCTTCTTCCTGCTCGTCATCAACATCGTCTACGCCTTCTTCGACACCTTCGCGATCGTCGACGCCGTGACCCAGGGTGGTCCGGGCCGCGACACCGCGATCCTCGTCTACAAGCTCTACTACGACGGATTCAAGGCACTCGATCTCGGCGGCTCGGCCGCGCAGTCGGTGGTGCTGATGGTGATCGTCGTCGCGCTGACCGTGGTGCAGTTCCACTACGTCGAGAGCAAGGTTCAATACTGAGATGGTCGAGCGCCGCCCCGCCCTCACCGTGTTGTCTCACGTGGTGCTGCTGCTGGGCGTTCTCGTCGTCGCGTTCCCCGTCTACGTGACCTTCATCGCATCGACGCAGACGGCACAAGAGATCGTGCAGCAGGTACCGATGTCGCTGGCACCGGGCCACCACATGCTCGAGACCTATCGCATCGCACTGTTCGGCGGCACCAGCAGCTACGGCAGCCGGATCGCGCCGGTCGCGCCGATGATGTGGATCAGCCTGGTCAGCGCGCTCGTCATCGCGATCGGCAAGATCGCGATCTCGCTGTTGTCGGCGTTCGCGGTGGTGTACTTCCGCTTCCCGTTGCGCGGCCTGTGCTTCTGGATGATCTTCATCACGCTGATGCTGCCGGTGGAGGTGCGCATCTACCCGACCTACCAGGTGGTGTCCGAGCTCGGCATGATCAACACCTATGCCGGCCTCACGGTGCCGCTGATCGCGTCGGCCACCGCGACCTTCCTGTTTCGCCAGTTCTTCCTCACCGTGCCCGACGAGCTCGTGGAGGCTGCGCGCATCGACGGTGCCGGGCCGATGCGCTTCTTCAAGGACGTGCTGCTGCCGCTGTCGATGACCAGCGTGGCCGCGCTGTTCGTGATCCAGTTCATCTATGGCTGGAACCAGTATCTGTGGCCGTTGCTGGTGACCACCGACGAGGCCATGTACCCGGTGGTGATCGGCATCAAGCGCATGATCGGCGGCGGCGATGCCGCGAACGAATGGAACGTGATCATGGCCACCGCGATCCTGGCGATGATCCCGCCGGCCATCGTGGTGCTGCTGATGCAGAAGTGGTTCGTCAAGAGCCTTGTGGACGCCGAGAAATAGGAACAAGAGACAGGAGCCGCATGGGAGCGATCGCCATCCGCAATGTCGTCAAGCGCTACGGCATGGGCGCCCGGGCCCAGCAGGTGATCCACGGCGTGAACGCCGAGATCGGCGACGGCGAGTTTGTCGTCATCGTCGGGCCGTCGGGCTGCGGCAAGAGCACGCTGCTGCGCATGGTCGCGGGGCTGGAAGAGATCTCCGGCGGCGAGATCGCCATCGCAGGCCGCGTGGTCAACGACATCGAACCGGCGCAGCGCGACATCGCCATGGTGTTCCAGAACTACGCGCTGTACCCGCACATGAGCGTGTTCGAGAACATGGCCTATGGCCTGAAGATCGCGAAGGTGCCGGTGGCCGAGATCAAGGTGCGTGTCGACAAGGCGGCGCGGATCCTCGAACTCGGCGCACTGCTGCAACGCAGGCCGCGCGAGCTGTCGGGCGGTCAGCGCCAGCGCGTGGCGATGGGGCGAGCGATCGTGCGCGAGCCGCAGGTGTTCCTGTTCGACGAGCCCTTGTCGAACCTCGATGCCAAGCTGCGCGCGCAGACGCGGCTCGAAATCCAGAAGCTGCACCACGAACTGGGCGTGACCTCGCTGTTCGTCACCCACGACCAGGTCGAGGCGATGACGCTGGCGCAACGCATGATCGTGATGAACGCCGGCCGCTTGGAGCAGATCGGCACGCCCGAAGAGGTCTACCAGCGCCCGGCCACGACCTTTGTCGCTGGCTTCATCGGCTCGCCACCGATGAACCTGCTGCGCGGTCAGGCCGACGGCGCGCAATTCAGCGTCGCGGGGCACGGCCTCGCGCTCCCGGCGGCGGCCCCGCGCGCCGGCGAGCTGATCCTCGGTCTGCGGCCGGAGCACGCGGTGCTCAGCCGGTCCGGCAACGCGGGCTGGCCGCTGAAAGTCGAGATGATCGAGATGCTCGGCGCCGAGCGCCTCGTCTACGGTCGGGTCGGCGACTCGCTGTTCACGCTGCGCCTGGACGGCACGCTGGCGCCGCCCAAGTCGGGCGACACGGTGTCGCTCCAGATGGCGGCGCAACACCTGCACTGGTTCGACCCCACCACCACCGCGCGCGTCGGCAGATGAATCCTTGGCCCTACCCCTTGTGGATCGCCCATCGGGGCGCCGGCAAGCTGGCCCCTGAAAACACGCTCGCGGCGTTTCGCGTCGGCGCGAGCCACGGCTACCGTGCATTCGAATGCGACGTGAAGCTCAGTGCCGACGGGGTTCCGTTCCTGCTGCACGACGCGACGCTGCAACGAACGACGCCGGCACACGGTGTCGCCGGCGAGCGCGACTGGAATGAGCTGGCGCGCCTGGATGCTGGGAGCTGGCACAGCCCCGCCCATGCCGGCGAGCCGATACCGAGTCTCGAAACGATCGCGCACTACTGCCTGCACAACGGCTTTGCGTTGAACATCGAGATCAAACCGACGCCGGGATCGGAGCAAGAGACCGGTTACGCGGTCGCACGCGAAGCGGCTCGCCTGTGGGCCAGCGAAGCGCTCAAGCCGCTGCTCAGCTCGTTCCGGCCCGACGCGCTGGCCGCCGCGAAGGCCGCCGACGCGTCGCTGCCGCGGGCGCTGTTGCTCGACAGCCTGCGCGAAGGCTGGCTGGACGACGCCCGGGCGCTGGCCTGCGTTGCCATCGTGGCGAACCACGCCGCCCTCGATGCCGCGGTGATCGCGCAGGTTCATGCCGCCGGTATGCGCGCGCTGAGCTACACCGTGAACGACGACGCCACCGCGCGCCGGCTGGCCGCGGCGGGCATTGACGGACTCATCACCGATGTGGTGGACCACTTCGCGCCGGATACGCTGATTCATAGCTGAATCGAACTGCGTAGGGTGATCCCCCCCCGGATGCGGGATGGTGAGGGGCGGGGACACCCTGCACTATGGGTGTCAATTTGTAAATGCTCCGATTCGGACGCCCCAATGCGCACCTTCGTACTGGCCGCCTCGCTCGCGGCCCCGCTGCTGGCTTCGGCCGCAGATCTCGTCACCAATGGCAGCTTCGAGGCCGATGCTCAAGCCAACGGCAGCTGGGCCATCTACAACTCGCTCACCGGATGGATGGGCCCGGGCATCGAGTTGCGTGACAACGTTGCCGGCACCGCCTTCGACGGCTCCAATTTCGTCGAGCTGGACTCGAACAAGAACAGTTCGATGTCGCAGACCTTGACCGGCATCGCCGGGCAGTATGTGTTGAGCTTCTGGTACTCGGCACGCCCGAACACCGCTCCGGGTACCAATGGCCTGTCGTTCTCGCTGGACGGATCGACCTTGGGTAGCGTGCTGGTCGGCGTCGGCAATTCGAGCAGCACACACAGCTGGCAACAGTACTCGACCCTGGTCGACTTCGATGGCAGCGCAGCGCTCACCTTCAGCGCCATCGAGCTCGGCGACAGCTACGGCGGTTCGCTCGACAAGGTCTCATTCACCGCCGCCGTTCCGGAGCCGCAAACCTACGCGCTGATGCTGGCCGGGCTGGGTGCAATGGGCCTCATCATGAGTCGTCGCAATCGCACCTGAAGCGCGGCTCAGACCTCGAGAACGCCTCGGCTTGCCGAGGCGTTCTGCTTTGCGTTGGCGCCTGGCGCAGCACGCCCCTCATGTCGCATCCATCGCAGCCGCCGGTCGAACGTCGGCCTCGGCCCCGATCCACTCCTCCGCGCTCTCGGGTTTGGGCAATGCCCTCACCCCTCGTATCACCGGGTGGCGCCACGCCAGCAGCGCCAGCAGCACGGCCGTGCCGCCGGAAAAGGCCAATGCCGCGCGCAGACCGATGTGCTCTCCCAGCCAGCCGCCCAGCAACGCGCCGGGGCCGGCGGGGATCAGGATCAACCAGCGCATCGTGCTGGTCATGCGACCGAGCAGTGGCTCGGGCGTGACCGCCTGGCGCAAGGCCAGAAAGTTGATGAAGATGAGCACGGCGCCGGCGCTGAACAGCAACAGCATCAAGGCAAACGCCGCCACGCCATAGGCATTGGCCGGCGCCGCCGCGAGCAACAGCCAGCCCGCACCGCACACCGCGAGTCCGATGACCAGACACGGGCCCGGCCCCACGCGCCGGCTGATGCGGTTGCCCAGCACGCTGGCGATGATGGTGCCCACGCCCATGGCCATGTAGCTCAGACCCACCGCCTGCTCGCTCAAGCCCAGCGTGCGGGTGGCAAACAGGATCTGCACGACGATGGCAGCGTGGTGGCACATCTGCCAGATTCCGACCACGACGGCCAGCGACACCAGCAGCCGCTGGCTCATGACGAAGCGCACGCCGGCGCGCAGATCGCGCCAGAAATGCTCTGCGCCGAACGCCACCCGACGCTGCCGCTCCTCATGCACTCGAATGCCTCGCAGGATCAGGGCCGAGACAATCAGCAGGCCGGCGTCCACCAGCAGCGCGAGTGGCGCCCCGACCAGCTTGATCAGCCCGCCCGCGAGGCCCGGCCCTGCCACCTCGGCGCCCGACGTGGCGAGCGCGTTCTTGGCATGCGCTTCGACCAGCCGGTCGCGCGCGACCACTTGCGTGAGCACGATCTGCGCTGCCGTGCCGGCCGTCGTGTAGACGGTGCCGATGACAAAGCCGACCACGTACAGCCACTGCATCGACAGCCAGCCCTTCCACCAGGCAAATGGCACGCTGGCCACGATGACCGCCAGCAGGATTTCGCCGACCACATAGACCGGCAGCTTGCGCACGCGATCGAGCCACACGCCCGAGGGCAGCGAGAACAGCACGAAGGGCACGATCTCCATCGCCGTCAACAAACCCATTTGCGTGGGCGTCGCATGCAGCAACACGGCCGCAGTGAGCGGCAACGCGAGCATCGTGACCTGCTCGCCGAACGAGCTGATCAGGATCGAACTCCACAGCCGGCGGTAGACCGCATCGCGCAGCAGATCGGTGGGCGACAGTGCGAACTGCTCTGTCAAGGCGCTGCGCCATTGCGCGAGCTGGTTCTTCACTCTTTTCTCCTCTGACTTCTCTTTGCGGACACCGGTAGGTGCCCTGATGGATCGGTGGATCCAGACAGCGGAGGAATGACGACGTGGCCGATTCTTCCGCTGACTCTCAGCGGAACTTCGGTTGGAAGCGAAACGCTGGGAGAACTAAGACGCTGCGGCGAACCGACAGTTCGCTGCGCCACCGTCGTGGCGCGGGTGCCCTGCGGCGACACGGCGTTTGTCGCTGCATCGCGAGGCACCGGCGAGTACCCGCGCGGCCGCGATGACCGCAGCGGACTTGCGCCACGACGAACCGACCGCCGAGTCGCCGCAGGCTTTGGCCGGTGGGGTGCGGGTGGGCTGGTTCGTCATGGTTGGGGTGTGTCGCGAAGTGAGGTGGCATGCTAGCAGCAGGCCACGCGTTCGGACAAGAGGCGCCACCCGCAGCACGTTGCGCGAGCCACACGCCAATCACGCGCAGCGGTGGCGGCCAACGCTACCGCCGGCAGCCGGCGTCGCCACTCGCCAGCGGCGGCTTGCAGCGGCGCGAGCGGCGTCGCACGATGAGTCCGTCGTGTATTTCTCCACCAAGGAATCGCCATGCGTTCTTCAGTCGCCGAGCGGGCCATGCCGCGCAACGCCGCGCGCAGCCCCTGGCTGCTGGCTGTCATCGTGTTGACGGGCACTGCAGCGCTGTGGTGGCATGGGCCGATCGCGCAATGGGCGAGCTACCACGCGTTCGCCGACGCGCGTGCCTGGCTGGCCGTTCCCAACGCCGCCAACGTCTTGAGCAACCTGCCGTTTGCGCTGATCGGGCTGGTGGGGCTCTGGCGGCTCTCGGGTTCCGCCTTGCAGCCCGATCCGACGCGCGCCGCGTGGCGGGTGTTCAGCGTGGCGGTCACCTGCACGGCGCTGGGCTCGGCCCTGTATCACTGGGCGCCGACCAACGCGTCCTTGGTGCTGGACCGCTTGCCCATCGCGTGGGCCTGCGCCGCTTTGCTGTGCGCGTTGCTCGCCGAGCGCGTCGACACCCGATGGGGCAGCGCCCCCGCCTTGTGCAGCGCCATGGCGATTGCCAGCCTGTCAGTCGTTTACTGGTGGGCGACCGAACAACGAGGGCACGGCGACTTGCGCGCCTACCTGTGGGTTCAGTTCCTGCCGATGGTGTTGGTGCCCGCGGTGCTCGGCCTGAAGATGCCGGCGATCGCCCAGCACGCCGTTTCGGCCACTGCGTGGTGGGGTGTGCTCGCCCTCTATGGCACGGCCAAGCTGATGGAAGTCGCCGACCAGGCCCTGTTCGCCGCCACCGGCGTCGTCAGCGGACACACGCTCAAGCACCTGCTGGCCGCGGCCGGTGCCGCGTGGCTGCTGCACGCGGCAACGCGGACCGGCAGCGCTCAACTGCGGTAGTCGGCGTTGATCTTCACGTAGTCGATGCTGAGGTCGCAGGTCCACACGGCGGCGCTGGCGTCGCCGCGCTGCAGGTCGACGCGCACCGTGATCTCGCTTTGTTTCATTACGCGCTGGCCGTCTTCCTCGCGGTAGTCCGGATGGCGGCCGCCTGCGGTCGCGACGTGCACGTCGTCGAGGAACAGCTCGATGCCGGTCTGGTCGAGGTCGGCGATGCCGGCGTAGCCCACCGCCGCCAGAATGCGGCCGAGGTTGGGGTCGCTGGCGTAGAACGCCGTCTTCACCAGCGGCGAATGCGCGATCGCGTAGGCCACCTGGCGGCATTCGTCTTCACTCGCGCCGCCGTCGACCTGCACGGTGATGAACTTGGTCGCGCCTTCGCCGTCGCGCACGATCGCCTGCGCGAGCTGCTGCGCCACGGCGATCACCGCGTCGCGCAACAGCGCGCCCGCCTCGGAGTCCAGCCGCGTGATCGGCGCGTGGCCGGCTTGGGCGGTGGCGATCAGCACGAACGAATCGTTGGTCGAGGTGTCGCCGTCGATGGTGATGCGGTTGAAGGAATCGTCGGCGGCTTCGCGCACCAGGTGTTGCATCAGCGCCGGCGCGATCACCGCGTCGGTGGCGACGAAGCCGAGCATCGTCGCCATGTTGGGGCGAATCATGCCGGCGCCTTTGGCGATGCCGGTGACGGTCACCGTCTTGCCATCGATCTGCACCCGCCGCGACGCGGCTTTCGGCAGCGTGTCGGTGGTCATGATCGCCTCGGCCGCCTGCACCCAATGGTCGGCCGCCAGGTCGGCGATCGCCGCCGGCAGGCCGGCCTCGATGCGATCGTTGGGCAGGGTCTCCATGATCACACCGGTGGAAAACGGCAACACCTGTTCGGGCGCGATGCCCAGGTGCCGCGCCAGCGCGACGCAGGTCGACAACGCGCGCGAGCGGCCGTCTTCGCCGGTGCCGGCGTTGGCGTTGCCGGTGTTGATCAGCATCGCGCGCGTGCCCGCTTTCGCTGCCAGGTGTTCGCGGCACAACTGCACCGGCGCGGCGCAGAAGCGGTTGCGCGTGAACACGCCGGCGACGTGCGAGCCCTCGGCCAGCGTGACGACGACGAGGTCGCGCCGATTGGCCTTGCGCACGCCGGCCATCGCGATGCCCAGCTTGACACCCGGCACGGGCAGCACGTCCTGCGGGTTCGGAGCAGTCAGATTCACGGGCATGGCGGGCAGCGCTCCGGCGAAGTGGAAGTTGCGGGTAGTGAAATTGTAGGCAGCGGACTGCTCAGAGCGCCGCTTCATCGCCATCGGCTTGGCCTTCGGGCAAGTGAATCAAGCCAGTGTTGTAGTTGTACTCGTAGACCTCGCCATAGCGGCCCCATTCGATCGCGGTGCGCAGCACGCGTTCGGCCTCGGCGGCGTCCAGACTTTCGCTCAGCAGGCGCAGGAACGGCTCCTCGGCGAGTTCACCCGTCGGCTCCTGCTCCAGGCTGTGGCGGATGTGCGCGGCGAGCGGCACATGCGCCAGCAGTTGCTGACCGAAGATCTCTTGGCGCAGCGTGTGTGCGCCCTCGACATAGCGACGGCCAAGCGGCGTCAGGTGCAGGTCGCCGTCGGCGAGCTGGGTCAAGCCGAGCAGCGTCAGCGCCTGCGTGACGGGCAGCAGCTCCTGGTCGGTGAGTTCGGTCTCCTCGGCCAGTTTGGGCAGGTCGGCGCGTCCACCGAAGGCCTCTTCGGCCAGCATGTCGAGCAGGCCCTCCATGCGGCCGACGTCGGCCTCGGGCAGGCGCTCGGCGAGGTGCAGGGGCGCCGGTTCCTCGGTCGGGCGGCCGGCGCGCGCCGTGCCCACCGTCATCAGTGCGTAGACCTCGTCGACCAGCTCGCGCACCTCGGCGCTGTCGGGGTCGCGCGGGCGTGGCAGCTGCACCGCGAGCTGAAAGCGCACCCGGCCCGGGTCGCTGGCGAAGATCAGCACGCGGTCGGCCATCAGCACCGCTTCCTCGATGTTGTGCGAGACGACGAGGATGGCCTTGGTCGGCATCGTGCGGGTCGTCCACAGGTCGAGGATGTCCTCGCGCAGGCGCTCGCCGGTGAGCACGTCCAGTGCCGAGAACGCCTCGTCCATCAGCAACACCTCGGGCTCGACGACCAGCGCACGCGCGATGCCCACGCGCTGACGCATGCCGCCCGACAGCTCGCGCGGCAGCGCGCCTTCGAAACCAGCCAGTCCGATCAGATCGATCGCCGCCTCGGCGCGGCGTGAGCGCTCCGCCGGGGCCACACCGCGTGCCTCGAGGCCCAGTTCGACGTTCTGCTGAACGGTGAGCCACGGAAACAGCGCGAACGACTGGAACACCATGCTGATGCCGCGAGCCGGCCCGAACAGCGGCTGGCCGCGGTAGCGAACGTCGCCGGCGTCAACACCGATCAAGCCCGCAAGGATGCGCAACAACGTCGACTTGCCCGAGCCCGACTGGCCGAGCAGCGCGACGATCTCGCCTTCGGCGAGGCGGAAGTCGACGCCTTCAAGCACCGATCGCGCGGTGCCGTCGGCAGAGCGGAACGACTTGCCGACGCCCTTCAGTTCGACGATGGCCTGTGCCATGGAACGGGACTCCTCACGGTTCAGAAATGCAGCCGGTCTTCGCTCAGCCGGTAGAGCCGGCGCCAGACCCAATGGTTCATGCCCATCACGAACACGCACATCACCGCGATGCCCAGCGCGATGCGCGGAAAGTCGCCGATCGCGGTCATGTGCGCGATGTAGCTGCCCAGGCCGTCGGCGCGCAGTGTGGTGTCGCCCCAGGTGACGTACTCGGAGACGATACTTGCGTTCCACGATCCTCCGCTGGCGGTGATGGCGCCGGTGACGAAGCTCGGGAACACCGCCGGCAGCAGGTAGCGCCGCCACAGCAGCCAGCCGCGCAGCCCCAGGTTCTGCGCCGCGTAGCGCAGCTCGGTGGGGATCGTCGACGCGCCGGCGATCACGTTGAACAGCAGGTACCACTGCGTGCCGAGCACCATCAGCGGCGACAGCCAGATGTTGGGGTTGAGGTGCCAGTGCACGATGAACATCACCGCCACCGGGAACATCAGGTTGGCGGGGAAGGCGGCAAGGAACTGCGCCGCCGCCTGCAGGCGACCGGCCCAGCGTGGGTTCAGGCCGATCCAGACGCCGATCGGTACCCACACCAGCGCCGCCAGCGCGATCAGCACCAGCACGCGCGCGAGCGTGTACAGGCCGAGCACGAACACATGACCGGCTTCGGACCAGCCGACCTCGGCATGGATGAAACCGAGCAACTTCCAGACGGCGAGCAAGACTGCCGCGGCGAGCACTGCATCCCAGGCACGCGACAGTGCGGCGTTGGGCGGCTTGGCGCGGGCGCGGATCGAGGTGCCGTCGTAGTCACGCTTGAAGACGAGAAACGAACGCTCGAGCCACGCCACGGCACGCAGCGCGAGCGCCTGCAGCCGATCGGTGCGGCGCACCCAGGTGAGCAGCCAGGAATCGGGCGCATCGCCGCTGCTGCCTTCCTCGAAGCGGAACTTGTCGGCCCAGGCGATCAGCGGGCGGAAAAACAACTGGTCGTACAGCACGATGCCCACGAGCATCGCGGCGATGGCCCAGCCGATGGCCGACAGGTCGCGCGCCTCGATCGCCAGCGCGATGTACGAGCCGATGCCGGGCAGCTTGATGTTCTGGTTCGACACCGAGATCGCCTCGGACGCCACCACGAAGAACCAGCCCCCGGACATCGACATCATCATGTTCCACAGCAGGCTGGGCATCGCGAACGGCAACTCGAGCCGCCAGAAGCGCTGCCAGCCCGAGAGCTGGAACACGCTGGCGGCCTCTTGCAACTCGGCGGGCACGGTGCGTATCGACTGGTACAGGCTGAACGCCATGTTCCAGGCCTGCGAGGTGAAGATTGCGAAGATCGCGGCACATTCGACGCCAAACAAGTTGCCCGGAAACAGCGCGATGAAGCCGGTGACGGTGATCGACAGAAAGCCGAGGATGGGAATCGACTGCAGGATGTCGAGCAGCGGCACCAGCACGCGCTCGGCCGCCTTGTACTTGGCGGCAAGCGCTGCGAACACGCAGCTGAAGACCAGCGAGGCTGCGAGCGCGAGGAACATGCGCAACGTGGTGCGCAGCAGGTAGTAGGGCAGCGCCCCGGGGTCGAGCGTCAGCGGCAACGCCTGCCCGACCTGGTAGGGCCGCGCCATCTGCGAGCCGCCGTAGGCGAGCAGCACCAGCAGCGCCAGCACGAGCGGCAGCAGCGCCCAGTCCCAGCGATTGCCGCCGGACTCGACCACTTGACGAGGGAAGAAGCGTTTGTCGATCATGGGCACGGCGCCGAAGGTTTCAGCGCCAGCCGAATTGCCCCACGCCGCGCGCGATTGTCGCCGCGTCGCGCGTCAGCCGGTTGACGCGGGTGCAGCCGGCACGATCAAGCCAGGCCGCCCGCCGGGCCGCCCCAAGGGCCGGCCAACGCCCCTCGGGGGCAGGAGCGAAGCGACTGGGGGGCCGTCAAGCCAGTCGGCCGTGGCAGTGTTTGTACTTCTTGCCGCTGCCACACGGGCACGGATCGTTGCGCCCGACCTTGGGCACCTGTGCAGCGAGTGGAACGGCGTCAGGTTCCTGCGAGACGCTGCCGTCTTCGTTCGGATGGGTGTAGGTGACGTTGCTGATGCGCTCGGCCTTCTCTTCGATCGCCTCGGCCGCCTGCGCCACTTCTTCCTGCGACTGGATGCGCACCGTCATCAACACGCGCGTCACGTCCATCTTCACCACGTCGAGCAGTTGGCTGAACAGCTCGAAGGCCTCGCGCTTGTATTCCTGCTTCGGGTTCTTCTGCGCGTAGCCGCGCAGGTGGATGCCCTGGCGCAGGTAGTCGAGCGCCGCAAGATGTTCGCGCCAGTGCGAGTCGATCGACTGCAGCAGGATCATCCGCATGAAGGGCGTGAACTGGTCGAGACCGACGCGCTCGACCTTGGCGCCGAACATCGCGTCGGCCGCCTTCGCGACCGTCTCGACGATTTCATCGTCGGTGATGGAGCTGCTCTTCTCGACCTCGGCCTTCAGCGGCACCTCGAGCTGCCACTCCTCGCGCAGCACCTTTTCCAGGCCGGCCAGGTCCCACTGTTCCTCGACGCTGTCGGCGGGCACGAAGGTGCGCACCACGTCTTCCATCGTGCTCTGGCGCAGGTTGGCGATCTGCGCCGACAGGCTCTGCGCTTCGAGGATGTCGTTGCGCTGCTGGTAGATCACCTTGCGTTGGTCGTTCGACACGTCGTCGTATTCGAGCAGCTGCTTGCGGATGTCGAAATTGCGCGCCTCGACTTTGCGCTGCGCACTCTCGATGCTGCGCGTGACGATGCCGGCCTCGATGGCTTCGCCGTCGGGCATCTTCAGCCGTTCCATGATCGCGCGCACGCGGTCGCCGGCGAAGATGCGCATCAGCGGGTCGTCGAGCGACAGGTAGAAGCGCGACGAGCCCGGGTCGCCCTGGCGGCCCGAACGACCGCGCAGTTGGTTGTCGATGCGCCGTGATTCGTGGCGTTCGGTGGCGATGATGCGCAGCCCGCCCTCAGCCTTGACCTTCTCGTGCAGGCCCTGCCACTCGTCGTGCAGCTTGGCGATGCGGCCTTGCTTGTCCGACTCGGTCGAGGCCTCTTCGGCCTCGATGAACTGCACCTGCTTCTCGACGTTGCCGCCGAGCACGATGTCGGTGCCGCGGCCCGCCATGTTGGTGGCAATGGTGATCACGCCGGGCCGGCCGGCCTGCGCGACGATCTCGGCTTCCTTCGCGTGCTGCTTGGCGTTGAGCACCTGGTGCGGCAGTGTCGCCTTCTGCAGCAGCCCGGAGATCAGCTCCGAGTTCTCGATCGAGGTCGTGCCCGCCAGCACCGGTTGCCCGCGCTCGTGGCAGTCGCGGATGTCCTTGATCACCGCCTCGAACTTCTCGCGGCTGCTCTTGTAGACGAGGTCGAGTTCGTCCTTGCGGATGGTCGGCTTGTTGGGCGGGATCACCACCGTCTCCAGGCCGTAGATCTCCTGGAACTCGTAGGCCTCGGTGTCGGCCGTGCCGGTCATGCCCGACAGCTTGCGGTACATGCGGAAGTAGTTCTGGAACGTGATCGACGCGAGCGTCTGGTTCTCGCTCTGGATCTGCACGTCTTCCTTGGCCTCGACGGCCTGGTGCAGCCCGTCGGACCAGCGCCGGCCGGTCATCAGGCGGCCGGTGAACTCGTCGACGATGATCACCTCGCCGTCTTGCACCACGTAGTGCTGGTCGCGGTGGTACAGGTGGTTGGCACGCAGCGCCGCGTAGACATGGTGCATCAGCGCGATGTTGGCCGCGTCGTACAGGCTGGCGCCTTCGGCCAGCAGTCCGGCGTTGGTGAGGATGCGCTCGGCGTTCTCGTGGCCGTCTTCGGTGAGGAAGACCTGGTGGCTCTTTTCGTCGACCGTGAAATCGCCGGGGTCGATGACGCCTTCACCGGTGCGCAGGTCCAGCTCGCCGATCTGCTTCTTCAGCTGCGGCACCACGGCGTTGATGCGCACATACAGCTCGGTGTGGTCTTCGGCCTGGCCGCTGATGATCAGTGGCGTGCGCGCCTCGTCGATCAGGATCGAGTCGACCTCGTCGACGATCGCGTAGGCCAGCCCGCGCGCGACGCGATCGGCCGTCTCGTGGACCATGTTGTCGCGCAGGTAGTCGAAGCCGAACTCGTTGTTGGTGCCGTAGGTGACGTCGGCGGCGTAGGCGGCCTGTTTGTCCTCGCGCGACATCTGCGGCAGGTTCACGCCGACGCTCAGGCCGAGGAAGTTGTAGAGCCGGCCCATCCATTCGGCGTCGCGCCGTGCCAGATAGTCGTTGACCGTGACCACGTGAACACCCTGGCCGGTGATGGCATTCAGGTACACCGGCAGCGTGGCCATCAGCGTCTTGCCTTCGCCGGTGCGCATCTCGGCGATCTTGCCGTCGTTGAGCGCCATGCCGCCGATCAGCTGCACATCGAAGTGGCGCATCTTCAGCGTGCGCTTGCTGCCTTCGCGGGCCACTGCAAAGGCTTCGGGCAGCAGCGCGTCCAAGGTCTCGCCCTTCGCGTAACGCTGCCGGAACTCTTCGGTCTTGGCCTTCAGCGCTGCGTCGTCGAGCGTCTCGAATTGCGGCTCCAGCACGTTGATCTGCTGCACCACGCGGCGGTACTGCTTCAACAGCCGCTCGTTGCGACTACCGAAGATCTGGGTCAGGAGGTTGGGCAACATGCGGCGTCGGGAGTTGGGAAGCGTTGACGCCGGTGTCGTGGAACGCCGACGCGAAGGGCAAAACTCAAGCGGATATGCGGCCGCCGCCGGCCACTGCAAGGCCGGGCCGACGCCGCAAAGCCCGTGATTTTACCTGTCCGCGTCTTGCTCGCGTTTGCGTGCCTTGGCGGTTGCCGCGGCGGTGCGCTGCGCAGCGTTGCCCGCCGCGAGGAACTTCGCCGGGTTTTGCGGCACGCCATCGACCAGCACCTCGAAGTGCAGGTGCGGCCCGGTGGAGCGACCCGACGTTCCCACCAACGCGATGAGTTGCCCGCGTTTGACGATGTCGCCCGTCTTCACCAGCACCTTCGAGCTGTGCGCATAGCGCGTGACAAGGCCGCGGCCGTGGTCGAGTTCGACCACGTGGCCGTACGCCGGGTGGTCTTCGGTGGTCAGCACCACGCCGCCGGCAGCGGCCTTGATCGGCGTGCCGACTTCGGACGGAAAGTCGAGCCCGGTATGCAGCGCCGCGCGCCCCGAGAACGGGTCGGTGCGGAAACCGAAGCCCGAGCCCACCGCCACATCCACCGGGCGGCTGTTGGGCACCATCAGCGACTGCAGACGCTGCTCGAGCAGGCGCGATTCGATCATCGTGAACAGGTCGGTGTTCTGCTCGGTCTGCTCGTCGAGTGCGCCGACCAGACCGTTGAGCTGCTCCAGAGACGGCGAGTTCGCCGGCACGAACGGGCCGCCCTTGCCGCCCTCGGCTTCGGGCGGCTTGACGATATGCACCAGCTCCTCGGGCTTGACACCGGCCATGCCGGAAACGCGCTCGCCCATGGCTTCGAGCTTGACCAGCTTGGCCTGCATCTCGCCGACCTTGCGCGCCATGGCATCGAGGTTCTCGCGCATGAAGCGGTCGCGCTGCGCGAATTCGTCACGCACCATCAGCTTCATGATCTGGCTCACCACCGGCCAGCCGTCGCGCGCCGCTTTCAGGAAGACGAAGTGGTACACCGTGCCCGACAGCAGCGTCAGCATGAGGGTCAGCGCGGCGAGCCCGCCCAACAGTTGCCAGCGGTTGAAGTGGAGCACCCGCGACCGCGCCATGCTGCCGTGGGTGATGAGAATCTGCATCGCTAAACTCCCAGGGTGAGCACGAAGCCACCCCCGACTGTCCCTGACTCAATGCCCATCGCCGACGCGTTGCAGCGCAGCGCGCCACTGGCTCAGCTGCGTCAACGGTTGCAGGACTCCAACGAGCGATTCAACGCGGTCCGCGGCCAGTTGCCAGCCACCCTGGTGCCTCACGTGAAGCCCGGTCCGGTGGACGATGAAGGCTGGTCCTTGCTCGCGGCCAATGCCTCGGTTGCCGCAAAACTGCGGCAACTTCAGCCCCGTCTCGAAGACGTCTTACGACAACGGGGATGGCAGGTTAGCGCAATCCGAATCAAGGTTCAATCGGGGTGACGCACACCGGCGAAAGCGGCTGCAACAGACGCTGGCCGCGGCTCGAGGCCAGGCAAAAGCGTGGCGCGATTCGTGCGAGTCGGCGCCGCGGCCCGGGCGACGTGGACTTCGTCACAGGAACTGCACAGCCCTGAACCGGCGCATGCGACGCTTTTCGTCAATCGCGGGCCGGCCCCGTCGGATCGGGCATGGGGCCGACGCCGCGCACCAAAAACAGATGGTTGCAAATGGGCTGTCGCGGCGGCCCGCAAGCGCTGGTGCCGGCTGTCCGAATCGAACGGACGACCTTCCGCTTACAAGGCGGGTGCTCTACCAACTGAGCTAAGCCGGCGCTGCGAGCTCACGGCCGCGCCGCAAGCGTGAGGGCCGAAGTATAAGTTGCGGCTTGCGCCGCACCCCGCATTGGCTGCTAGCGCCTGGCGCCGGTTGGCTTGCGCTTCGCGGCCGGCTTCGGTGTCTTGGGCTTGGCAGCCTCGGCCTTCGCGCTTTCGCGCTTGGACAGGTCGAACTCGCCCAAGTCGCGCTCCAGCCGGGCGATCGAGTCCTGGTGCCTGGCCAGCTCCAGGTCGAAACGCTTGATCGCCTGCTCCTTCGCATGCACGACGGATTCGAGCGTCGTTCGCGATTGCTTGAGCAGCGCGCGTTTTTCAGCCAGCAGTTCGTCGGGCGTGCTCGGGCGGGTACTGGCCAGCGTCTTGAGCTGGCTTGCCAGCGTGGCCGAGAACTCATGCTGCAGCTTGATGAGATCGTCGAAGGTCTTGGGTTCCATGGCTAGGCTCCGTCAGATCTGGAAGTTGAAATTGGCGATCGGCAGCGGAATCGCCGCGCCCGCGTTGATGATGGTGCCGGTCGTGCCGTTGCCCAGCAAGGCGGTCCTGCGGCCGCCCAGGTCGAACGAACGCACGCCCTGCGGCGCCTTCACGTGGTTGCTGGTGACGATCAGGTGGCTGCCGAACAGCTTCACGGTTGTCGCCTGTTCGCCGGCCGCCGTGCTGTGGTCGCAACGGTTGTTGGCGAACGTGACTTTCTCGAAGCGGAAGTCGAGCTGGTCCGTCACGACGACGCGCTGCAGTTCGACCAGGTTCGTGCGCCCCGGGCCCTGGAACAGGTTGCCCGTGATCAGCGCGCCGCCTTGCGCAAACTGGATCTCGCCGGAAGCCAAGGTGACGTGGTACGCCGGCATGCCGATGAGCCCGATCGCGCGGTGCTCGAGGTTCTGATTGAGCCGCGCCTCGGTGCCGTCTTCGTAGACGATGCGGTTGTCGGCCAGCTCGCAGGTCGACACGCGGATCGCGGCGATGCCAACGGCCGCGAGCGGCGTCGCCGTCGTGCCGTCGGGGGCGATGCCGGTGTTGACGATGTCGCAGGACTCGACCGCCAGATCGATGCTGGCGCCCTGCCCGACGACGCCGATCGCCACCGCCGTGCCGGTCGACGCGTAGGCGCAATGCGCGAGCCGGTTGTGCGTGAAGCGATTGGAGCGGCCGATGTCGTTGACGCCGATACCGAACAGCGTCGCGTCTTCGATCAGGTTGTGCGAGAACTCGAGCGCCGTTTCCTTCACGAGCAGTGCGCCCACGGCCGACGTCGAAACGACGTTGCCCGTCACGCGGTTGCGGTCGCCGGCGCTCAGCGCCAGTGGCGTCAACAGGCCGCGCACGCGGTTGTGCTCGACGCTGCATTCGACGCAACTGTCCAGCCACACGCCGATGCCCAGGCGATCCTGCTCGACGATCGTGTTGCCCGCGACCTTCAAGCCCAGCACGCGGCTCGCGAACAGCGCGATCTGCTGGCCGACGAAGTGGTTCTGCGCCACATTGCCGAAGTCGCCGGCGCCGGTGGCGGCGGCCGCGATCGCGCCGACGAGCACGCCGATCGGCCCTCGGGTGACCGCGCCCTTGCGCG
>JBGQEX010000053.1:0-22519 GCA_041496605.1 Piscinibacter sp. | reverse complement strand
CAGCACGCGCAGCCAGGGCCGCGGGATCGCCGCTGCGAAGCCCAGCGCCACCAGCGCCAGCAGGGCCGCCGCGGCCTGCGCCGGCAGGTCGCGAAAGAGCCCGAATGCGAGTGACCCGCCGCCCACCAGCAAGGCCGGCACCGCCAGCTGCTCGACGAACAACGGCAGCTCGCGCGAACGCAGCACCACCAGTGCCCCGGCAAGCACCAGCGCGCCGACGACATAGGGCCCGACGCTGCGGCTGATCAGGTCGCCGAGCAGCAGGCCGACGACACCGAGCAAGGGCAACGCGGCCAGCCAGGCACCGAGCCCAGTGAGCAGCACCACCGGCCACGGGCGAGTGTCTTGCGCCGGCCGCGTGGCCGTGGGCGGCAGGATGCCCGACGCAATGGCCGCTCGCAGTACGTAGTCCACGGCGTGCGCGCTCATGCCGATTCCCCTGGCGCCGCTTGACGACGCGCCAAGCGCAGCACGAGGTTCACCGTGGCGGCGAGCAGGCCGGCGGCCACCAGGCCCAGCAACAGCAGCTGGCCGATCGGGTCGCCGCCATGATGGTTCTCGAACAAGGCCCGCGCGAGGCCGGCGACGACCAGCGTGTTGAGCCCGAGCGCCACCGCACTCAGGCCATAGACGTCGAACAGCCGCGGCAAGGCAAGCACGCCGGCCGCCGCGCCGAGCAGCGCCAGACCGAGCCCGTAGTGCGCGGCGACGTGCTGCGTGAACAGCCCGCCGAGCGCAGTGGCCGTCACCATCACCACCGACAAGGTCAGCGCCGTGCGCAACGCCCACACCCCGGCGCCGCTGACCCGCCGCCACGGCGTGCTCAAGGCCGCCACCAGCAGCGCCGCGGCGCCCCAGCCGATGGCGTGCGCCTGCAGGTCGTGCGGCTCGACCCGCCAGCGATGGCCGGTGTGCGCGTGCACCCACAGCGAGATCGCTGTCATCACCACCAGCGCCCATGGTGCCCACAGCACGTCGCTGCGCACGCCCAGGCACAGCGGCAAGGCCAGCGCCGCCCACAACGCAAACAGCTGCCACGGATCGGCGCCGGTCTGGTAGGTCTGGCCGAAGTAGGCAAACAAGCCGCCGATGGCCAGCAGCGCCAGCAGCCCGAGCGGCGCGCGCGCCGCCGGCCGCCACAGCGCGCCGGCGCACATCGCGAGCACGACGCCCTGCAGCAAGGCGAAGCGGCCGAAGCGGCCGAGCGTGTCCCAGTTGGCGGCGATCCACAGGATGATGCCGAGCCCGCCGAGCGCAGCGGCCCGCACCGCCACGCCGCGCGGCAGCATCTGCGCCAGCGCGACGGGTTCGTCGTTCAAGCCGGCTGCACGCTGCAGCCGGTCGGTGGCGGCAGCATCGAGCCGGTGAAGCGCTGCCAGTTCGTACAGCGCAAGGCGAAGATTCATGCCGTCCTCGTTCATCGGGTTGGAATGGCGCGCATCGTAGCGGCGGGCCGTGCGGCGTGGCGCTGTGGTTTGCACGATGGCGCGCCACGCAACCGCGAGGCGCAAGATGCGATACCGCGGTGCCCGCACCACTCAGGCAAAGGACGACACGATGTACACACGATCGGCAATTTCGAGTGCGGCGCGCGCCGTGGGGGTCGCGCTCACGCTGTGGCTCAGCGCGTGCGGCGGCGGCGACAGCGGCCCGGCAACGTCCGCGGCCGGTCTCTATCGGGGCAGCGGCGGTGCGGGCCGTGCCTTCGAGGTGCTCGTGCTCGACAGCGGGCGCTACTACGCGATCTATGGCTTGACCTCGGCAAGTGCCAGCCCGGTCGCTGGTGTCATGGTGGGCGACGGCGCCACCAGCGGCACCGCGTTCGACTCGGGCAACCTGCATGACTTCAGCATCGAGTCGCACACACTCGCCACCGCCACGCTGGCCAGCACCATCGCGCCGGCCACGTCGATCAACGCCACGCTGACCTACTCCGGCGGTCAAAGCGCGACATTCAACGCGGCCTTTGACGCAGGCTTCAACCAATCGCCATCGGTCTCGATGTTGGCCGGAACCTACGTCGGCGAAATCGCCGGGCTGAGCAAGACCGAGGCGTCCGGGTTCACGCTGGACAGCTCCGGCGTCATGGCGGGCTCCACGCTCGCCGGCTGCAGCTATGTCGCGATCGTCTTGCCGCATGCACACGGCAACGTCTACGACATCAGCGCCACCTTTCACACCGGCTGCGTCGAGGACGGCAAGACGCTGAAGGGCCATGCCTTCGTCAGCGCCGGCGTGCTCTACGCCGTGGTGGTCAACGCCGACCTGAGCAGCAGCGTCGTGTTCGCAGCCTTGAAGTCGTAGCGCGCGCGTGCGGCGGCGCGCCCCGTGCGGCCGTCAGCGCGATTCGGTCTCGGCCGGCGCGCGCCGGATCGGCGTGGCCGCGGAGGCCAAGCCGCCGACACGCGCGACGGCGCGATTGCGCCCGCCGCGCTTGGCGTCGAACAGCGCCTCGTCGGCGCGGCGCAGCAAGCTGCTCATCTGGTCGCCCGCCTCGACGACGGTGACACCGAGACTGATCGTGATGCCGCGGTCGCTCAGCCAGCGCGACACGTCGAGCGCGGCCACCTGGGCGCGCAAGCGCTCGGCCACCGTCATCGCCATGTCGAGCCCGGTGTCCGGCAGGACGACGACGAACTCCTCGCCGCCGAGCCGCCCCAGTTCGACCGGCTCGCGTCCGCTGTCGCGCAGCGCGCCGGCCACCGCGCGCAGGATCTCGTCGCCGACCAGATGGCCGCACCGGTCGTTGACGGCCTTGAAGTGGTCGAGGTCGACGATCAGCAGCGCGCAGGCCTTGTCGTCGGCCATCAAGCCCTGCAGCCGGCCCAGCACGTGGCGGCGATTGGGCAATCCCGTCAGCTCGTCGGTCATCGCGAGGTCGCGCATGCGCAGGCTGGTGCGACGGTGGCGCCAGACCAGCACGGCCAGCCCCGCCACCAGCAGCGCGGCCAGCGCGATCACCACCGCGCGCCAACGGCCGGCCGCGCGCGCCTGGTCGAGCGCAAGCTCGGTGGCCGCCTTTTCGCGTTGCAGCAGCCGGTTCTCCTTGTCCTTGGCCGCACTGTCGAACTCGACCTTCAGCGTGGCAAAGCGCTGGTCGAGCTGGCGGTGCAGCAGCTCGTCCGACAAGGCCTTGAAACGGGCCTGACTCTCGAACGCGGCGCGCCAGTCGCCGGCATCGGCCAGCGCGGCGGCGAGTTCACCGTGGGTGGCCGCCAGCTCGGCGGGCGAGTCGGCCTTGCGAAACACATCGAGCGCCTCGTTGAGCGCGCGCTGGCTCTCCGCGCTTCGGCGCAGCGCGCGCAGCGAGATGCCTCGCTGCAACAGGATCTGCGCCCGCAGTCGTTCATCGGCCGACTTGTGCTGCAGCGCGCTCGCCTGGTCGAGCAGCACCAGGGCCTCGGCGGGAGCACCGCGCGCGTTGCGCACGCTGGCCAGGCCGCGCAGCGCATACGCCTCGCCACGCGAGTAGCCGATCTCGCGGCTCAGCGCGAGCACCGCCTCGAACGCGTGCTGGGCCGCGTCCCAGTCCTTCAGGTTCTCCAGCGCACGGCCCAGGTTGTGCTGCGTGACGGCCTGCTCGCGTCGCAGGCCCGCGGCCTGTTGCGCCTTCAATGCGGCCTCGTAGTACCAGCGCGCCTGGGCATGGTCTCCCATGCGGTTGTAGAGGATGGCGATCGCGTTCAGCGAGGTCAGCGCCTGCTCGGGCAGGTTCAGGCGTTCGAAGGTCTGGTTGGCGCGGCGCAGGTCGACCAGGCCGTTGGCGTACTCGCCGCGCACGCCGCGCAGGTAGCCGCGCTGGTACAGCGCGTTGGCCAGCGCCTCGTCGTCGTGCGCCTGCTCGGCTGCGGCCACGGCTTGCTCGTACAACGCCATTGCCTGCACGCCGTCGCCGCCCAGCTCGTGCAGGTCGCCTTCGCAGCCGAGCAGGTTGGCACGCAGGCCGGCGCGTTGCACCCGCGGCAGCAGCGCGCGCGCCTGGGCCAGGTGCTGCTCGGCGGCGCTTCGGTCGCGTTCGGCGTGGTAATCGCACAGCAACCAGTGCGCCAGCACCTGCAAGTCGGCGTCGGGGTGACGGCCCAGTTCGACCAGGGCCTGCTCGGCCAGCTGGCGGCTGCGCTCGGGGTCGCTGCGCATCGCGCTGCGGCTGCGCTCGACCAGCGCGCGCGGCGATACGTCGGGTGCTGCCCCGGCGACAGCGTCGGTCAACAGCAGGCACAGCAGCAGTGCCGGCCACCAGCGCAGCGGCCGCTGGGCATTCACGAGACGAGAAGAGCGTTGCATGGCGCAGCCATTGTCCCTGAGCGGCGCGACGCCCAGCGTGCGCACCAGGCCACACGCTGCGGTACTTGTTCACGTCGGGCGCGCCGGGCCGCGATGCGTGGCGATGGGCCGTTATCGCTGCACAATCAAGCGCCCGGTATGGCGCGCAGGATGGTGAGCGGCACGCATCACCGACTGCGCATGGAAACGCCCGATGACCTCACGCGAGCCCTTGCCCCAAGGCCGCGCGCCGACGACGCTCGAGACCGAGTCCGCCAGCGCGCTGCACCCGAACCTGGATCGGTACACCGTGACCGACCTGGTCAATGCGTTCATTGACGATCAGCAGCGTGCGCTGCAGGCCGTCAGCGCGGCCGGCCACCAGATTGCCGCGGCGGTCAGCGCGGCGGCACCGCGCGTGGCGGCCGGCGGGCGACTTGTCTATGTCGGTGCCGGCAGCTCCGGCCGGCTCGGCGTGCTCGACAGTGTCGAGCTGTATCCCACCTTCAGCTGGCCCAGGGCGCGCGCGCGGGCCCTGTTGGCGGGTGGCCCGCAGGCGATGTTCGAATCGGTGGAAGGCGCCGAAGACGATCACGACCAGGGCGGCGCAGACCTGCGCTCGATCGACGTGGCGCGCAACGACGTCGTGATCCTGCTCGCCGCGTCGGGCACCACGCCGTATGTGCTTGGCGCACTGGAAGTGGCGCGCGCCGCCGGTGCGCTGAGCATCGGCATCGCCAACAACCCGGGCGCGCCGTTGACGCTCGGCGCCGACATCGCGATCACGCTCAACACCGGCAGCGAAATCATTTCCGGCAGCACGCGCCTGAAGGCGGCCACGGCGCAGAAGGTGGCGCTGAACACGCTGTCGAGCGCGATCATGGTCCGGCTGCACAAGGTCTACGGCAACCTGATGGTCGACGTGCACCCCACCAACGCCAAGCTGCTGCGCCGCGCGCTGAGTCTCACGATGCAGGCCACCGGCTGCGACGAGGCCACGGCGCAAGACACGCTCGCGGCGTGCGACCAGCAGGTCAAGGTGGCCATCGTGGCGATCCGGCTGAAGATCGATGTCGCGGCTGCCGCAGTGCGGCTCGCCGCGGCGGACGGCAGCGTTCGCCAGGCCATTGCCGAGCCGCCCGGCTGATACCGGACCGCCCCCCGCGAGTTCCAGATGCGGGATTGCCTCGAGCCGGGCCGCTGCCGATAATTTTGGCGTCGCGCAAGGCCTCGGCGCATGAAGGCAAGCATGAACGACGAACCCGTGGTTCCGGCAGTATTGGGACGCTACAAGGTCGTTGCTGTACTCGGCCGCGGCGCCATGGGCGTCGTCTACGAAGCGGTCGACCCGTACATCGAGCGCCGCGTTGCCATCAAGACCCTCGACAAGAGCCAGGGCGGCCATGACGCGGCGGCGCGCTTTCTCAGCGAGGCGCGCGCGGTCGGACGGCTCGTTCATCCGAACATCGTCCAGGTCTTCGATGCGGCGGAAGACGGCAACGTGGCCTACATGGTCATGGAGCTGGTGCATGGCGACTCGCTGCTGAGCCGGCTTCGACCCGGCCAGCCGCTGGACCTGGCGCTCACCGTGCGGACCATCGGCGAGTTGCTCTCGGCCCTGGGGTTTGCACATGCCCAGGGCGTGGTGCATCGCGACGTCAAGCCGTCCAACGTGCTGATCGACGACCAGGGCAGGGTCAAGCTGGCCGACTTCGGGGTGGCCTTCGTCGACGATTCGACGCACCGCACGGCGGCCGGCACCGTGATCGGAACGCCGAGCTACATGGCGCCGGAGCAGCTGCGCGGGGAGCCGATCGGCGCGGCAGCGGACATCTTCTCCGTCGGCGTCGTGCTGTACCAGATGCTCACGGGTCGCGTGCCATTCAAGGGCGACTCGTTGGTATCGGTCATGTACCGAATCACCCACGAGGATCCGCCGGCCCCGTCCACGCTGGCGCCCGCGTTGCCCGGCGCGCTCGACCGCGTGGTCGCGCGCGCACTCGCGAAGCAGCCGGCGCAGCGCTATGCCAGCGCACAGGAATTCGCGCAGGCGCTTCGGGATGCGGTGCAGCCCGGCTTCGCCGCGGATGCTTCGGGCGCGCCGCGTCCGGCGGCGGCGGACCGCGGCGTGGCGCGAATGGCGCAGGCCTTGCACCCCGGGGCCTTGTTCGCGCGCTGGGGTGCGGCGTGGCGACGCGCGACCTCGCGTACCGATCGCGGCGCTGATCAGCGCGAAGCTGCCGACGTGACGGTGATCCGCCTGCCGGTGCCGGCGCCTGCCGACGGGCCCGCCGAGCCGCGGCCGGGCGAAGCCACCGTCGTCGCCACGGCGGCAGCGGCGCCGGTTGCTGCGTCGACCCCCCCGACAGTGCCGTTGGCCGACCGCACGATGCTGCTGCCGGCGGGCGCCAGCGCGCTCCAGCAGCCGACGCAGCGGCCCTCGGTGCAGTTGGTGGTGACCGCCAGCGCCGATGCGCGCATGGTCGGCCGGGTCTTCCCGATCGACAACGAGCGCTTCGAGCTGGGGCGTGGCGCCGACGTCGACCTGGCCATTCCCGACCATCTCTGCTCGCGCCGCCACGCGGTGATCGAGGCCACCGGGGCGGGCTTCGTGCTGCGCGACGTCAGCAGCTCCAACGGCACCGTGCTCAACGGGCGGCTGATCGACCGCGGCACCGCGCAGCCGCTGCTCTTTGGCGCCGCCATCCGGATCGGCGACACGGTGCTGACGTTCACGCATGCGCGCGACACCACGCTGCCCGACCTGACCGGGCAGCTGCTGGCGGGCCGCTACCTGCTGCGCCGGCGCCTGCGCGAGAGTCCGAAGGCCACGTTCTACGAGGCGCAGATCACCGGGTTCGGCGCGTCGGTCGCGGTCAAGCTGCTGTCCGCAGACCTCGCCGCGTATCCGGGCTATCGCGAACAGTTCGAACAGGAAGCGCGGGTCGCGACGCAGATGCAGCACCCGCACATCTGTCAGGTCCTCGATCACGGTGTGGCGGAGTTGATGGTCAACGGCAAGGCCGCCCGCACACCTTACCTTTGTTATGAGTTGATGAACGGCGGCAGTCTCGCCGGCAAGATCGCCGACAAGAAGTCGGCGCCCACCGATCACATCTCCCGCTGGGTGTCGCAAATGGCGTCGGCACTGGAGCACGCGCATCGCAAGGGCATCGTGCACGGCGACCTGAAGCCGACGTCCGTGTGCTTCGACGCCGACGGCAATGCCTACGTCACCGATTTCGCGATCGCCGGGACGAGCCGTGACGGCGGCCTGTTGATGGGTGCACCGGCGTTCATGGCGCCTGAGCTGTGGCAAGGCGAGACACCCAGCCCCAAGACCGATCAGTTCGCACTGGCTGCGCTGGCCTATTCGCTGGTGACGGGGAGCCGGCCGTTCACCGGCCAGGAAGACCCGAAGACGCGAGAGCGCAACTTCCGACGCCCGCCGGTTCCCGCCCACGAGGAGGCGCACCAGAACGGCCGCGAGGACATCGCCCGTGCCGTCAGCGAGGTGCTGCAACGGGGCCTCGCGTCGGAGGCCACGGCACGTTTCGAATCGGTCGAGCAGTTCGCCCAGGCGTTCGACGCGGCCTTGCACCGGCGCATCCGATCCACCTCGGCGCCGACCGTGTTCGTGAGCTACCAGCACGAGGCGAGCGCGGGCTGGGCGGTGCTGCTGGCGCGCGAACTGCGCGACAAGCATCGCATCGCGGCATTCGTCGACACCCAGCGTCTCGACGGCGCGGTGCAATTCCCCGCCAAGCTGGCTCGGGCGATCGAGAACTGCGAAGTGTTCGTTTGCCTGCTCGCGCAGACCACCCTCGGCTCGCGCTGGGTGCGCGAAGAGATCCGGCTCGCGCACGAGTTCAAGCGGCCGATGATTCCGGTCTTTCAGGAGAGCTTCGCGCCGCTCGAGCGCGATGCGCTCGAACCCGCCGTCGACGCGCTGCTGCACTACGACGGCGTCCACCTGCTCGACCGGCGCAACATCCACATCGACCACACGATCGACGACCTGGCGCGCCTGGTGATGGACACGGTGGCGATGAAACCGCCGCCGTGATGTTGCGCCCGTTCGGCCCCCTGACGCGCGCGAACGCCGTCGCCATCGGACCACGCACAAGGAGATAGCCCATGCCATCGATCTCGCGACGCGATGCGATCGGCGTGCTCGGCGCGGCGGCATGGTCGGCGCTGCATGCGCTGGCGGGAGCCGCGCAGACTGCGACGATGCAATCGTGGCCGCTGGGCACGCCGCGGCCCACCGGCATCCATGACCTGGCGCCGGCGCCCGATGGCGGCGTGTGGTTCACCGCACAGCGCAGCGGCCATCTCGGCTGGTTCGATCCGCGCACCGGGCGCAGCGAACTCCTTGCATTGGGTGCCGGTTCCGCCCCGCACGGTGTGATCCCAGGCCCCGACGGCGCGGCATGGATCACCGACGGCGGGCTCGGCGCCATCGTGCGCGTGGCTTGGCCCGAGCGCTCGATGCGTGCCTTTGCACTGCCCAAAGGCGCGCCCTACGCCAATCTGAACACCGCCACCTTCGACGCCGACGGCGACCTGTGGTTCACCGGGCAAAGCGGCATCGTCGGCAGGCTCGCGGTGAAGAGCGCCACCGTGACGATCCGCGACGCGCCGCGCGGGCGCGGGCCGTACGGCATCTGCACGACTCCGGGTGGCGATGTGTGGTGGTGCTCGCTGGCCGGTTCGTTCATCGCCCGCATCGACCGCCGCAACGGCGATTCGACGGTCGTCGAGCCGCCGACGAAGAACCAGGGCGCGCGCCGGGTCTGGAGCGACAGCCGCGGTCGCCTCTGGATCAGCGAATGGCTGAGCGGCAACCTGTCGATGCACGACCCCGTGGCCAAGAGCTGGCGCAGCTGGAAGCTTCCCGGCGACAACCCGCGTCCGTATGCGGTCTACGTGGACGAGCGCGACAAGGTCTGGGTCAGCGACTTCGGCGGCAACGCGGTCTTCCGTTTCGATCCGGGCCCCCAGAGTTTCGAGCGCTTCAGCTTCCCGCGCGAGGACACCGCGATCCGCCAGATCCACGGCCGCCCGGGCGAAGTGTGGTTGCCTGAGAGCGGTACCGAAACCATCTCGGTGATCCGGACCGCCTGACGCGGGTCCGTCCTGGGCAGCACCGTTCAGCGTCGTCGTGCTGGCGAGTTCGCCGCCGCCGGTCGGCCCACTCTGCTGGCCACCGAGCCTTGATAGAGCGCCATCGTGTCGCCGAGCTGGCGCAGAAGCTGCGCGCGCAGTGCCGGGGGCTCGATGACCTCGACTTCGGCGCCGAAGGCCAGCAACTGCCGCGCGCCATGGTCGATCGATTCGATGCGGATCAGCACCTCACGCCAGTCGGTTCGCGCCAACGAATCCGTCGACGCGCCGGGCACCTCGACCACCTGCAATCGGCCGTTGCTCAACCACTTCAGGCCGCGCGGCGAGACGCGCATGCGGGCCTGCAGCGGGCGCAATTCCGATTCGAAACGCAACGTGGATTCTTGCCAGTAGCGAGCCAGGTTGAATTCGCGTGGACGCTTGAAGGTCCGGGTGCCCAGCTTCAGATGGCGCACGCTGGCCAAACGGTAGGTTCGAACATCGTCCTGTCCGACGATGCGCGCCACCATGTACCAGGCACCGGCCTTGAGCACCAACCCCAGCGGCTCGAGCTCGCGCAACGCTGCGCCGCGCCAGCTCTCGTAATTCACGCTGATGCGCCGCGCATGCCACACCGCATCGGCCACTTCGCGCAGGTGGTTCGGCGTGTCCTGGGACCGATACCAGTCCGTGGGATCGATGTGCAGGCGAGCACCCACCCGGTCCGCCTGCTCGCGCCATTCAGCCGGCAGGCTCGCCACCAGCTTCAGGCGCGCCGACGCGGCCGCGCCGCCCAAACCCAGCTCCGTCGCCGGGCCGGGCAGGCCGGCCAGCAGCAGCGCGTTCGCTTCGGGCTCGGTCATGCCGGTGAGCGAGGTGCTCCAGCCCGGGCGCAACTGAAAGCCGCCCTGGCGCCCGCGCTCGCCCCACAGCGGCACGCCGCTCGCCGAGAGCTGGTCGATGTCACGCAGGATCGTGCGTTCGGACACCTCCATCACCTGCGCCAGCGCCGCGGCCGTCATCCGGCCGCGCGCCTGCAACAGCATCAGGATGGACAACAGTCGGCTGGCTTTCACGGCATGGAGTTAAACATGACACCAGATGTCATGTTACGCGGGAGATGATCTTCTGACTCAAGCAACCAAGCGCGCCATCCCGTGTCATCCCCTCTCGTCGTCCACGACTGCAACATCGTCGAGCTGCGCCAATACACGCTGCACCCTGGCCAGCGCGACGTGCTGATCGAACTTTTCGACCGCGAATTCGTCGAGTCGCAGGAGGCCGTGGGGATGGCCGTCATGGGTCAGTTCCGCGATCTCGACGACCCCGATCGCTTCGTCTGGCTGCGCGGTTTTGCCGACATGCCAAGCCGCCTGACGGGCCTGAGCGCCTTCTATGGTGGCCCGGTCTGGCAGGCCCATCGCGGCGTGGCCAACGCCACCATGATCGACTCCAGCAACGTGCTGCTGTTGCGTCCCGCGTGGCAAGGGTCGGGCATCGAGATGGTTGGGCGCCGCCGCGTAGCGCCGGGTGCCAGCGCAACGGTGGCGGGGCTGGTCGACGCGAGCATCTTCTACCTGCACGAGCCGGCGTCGAACGAACTGCTCGACGTATTCCGCTACACGGTGTCGCCGGTGCTGAGCCAGGCGGGGGCAGCGGTGCTCGGCTGGTATGTCACGGAATCGGCACCCAACAATTTCGCGCGCCTGCCGGTGCGCGAGGCGGAACAGGTGCTGGTCGGACTCGCGATGTTCGACGAGCTCGGCGCCTTCGATGCCTTTGTGCGCAGCGGCATCTGGGCACGCGAAGTGCAGCCCCGGATCGCGAAGTGCCTCGCCCGCCCCACCGAAAGCCACCGCCTGCTGCCGACGGCACGCTCCGCCATCCATGCCCAAGATCGGCAGCGCCCACCGCCTGGAGGCGCCGCATGTTCGAGCTGACGCAGACGAGCCACTTCTGGCTCTACTTCACGCTGGTGGCCGGCATCATCGTGCTGCCGGGCATGGACATGGCGTTCGTGATGGCCAGCGCGCTGGCCGATGGGCGCAAGGCTGGGGTGGCGGCGGTCGCCGGCATCGTTGCCGGCGGCATGATCCATGTGCTGATGGGCTCGATCGGTGTGGGGCTGGTGCTGCTATCGGCGCCGCGCCTGTTCAATGCCATGCTGATGGCGGGCGCCCTGTACGTGGCGTGGATCGGCGGGTCGCTGTTGCGCGGCGCCACGGCGCTGGGCGAGGTCGCCGACGCCAGGTCGCGCCCGCTGTCGTCCACCTTCTGCCGTGCGGTGCTCACCTGCTTGCTCAACCCCAAGGCCTACGTGTTCATGCTGGCGGTGTTCCCGCAGTTTCTGCGCGCCGAGTACGGCTCGATCGTGGCGCAATCCCTTGTGCTGGGAGCGATCACGTCGTTCACGCAAGCGGTGGTCTATGGCAGCGTGGCGGTCGGCGCGGCGCGCGCACGAATCTGGTTGCGCGGCAACGCGCGGCTGCAGGTTCGATTGGGCAGGACCGTCGGCGTCGTGCTGATGCTTGTGGCGGCCTGGGCGGCGCTGCAGGGGTGGCAACGCGCGCCGTGAGCCAGCAAGCTTGCGCAGGCGGCCGCGCCTGACCCGTCGAGCGGGCCGTCAGCCTGGGTGTTGAACGCCGGTGAGTTGCTTGAGCAGGCGCTGCAGCTCGCCTTGCACCTGCGCCGGAAAGCCGGCGGCGCCCCAGCGGGCGTCGCCCGCCAGCACTTGCAGGCTCTGTGCCGAGCGCGCCGCGTGCGACCAATCCGTCGCCAGCCGGTTGGCCACATGCGGGAAGCGGTCGCAGAGAGCCTTGGGCCTCGATTCGACAGGGAACGCGACCAGCCAGTCGATGGTGGTCCCGGCAAGCATGCGTTCGGCCGCGGTCGGCTTGCAATCCTTCCTGCGCTCGAAATTGATCGACAACGGGTCGGTGTCCAGCGCGTCGTCGACCGGCACGTGCACCGGCGTGGCGACGGGCTCCGGCTCGACTTGATCGAATTCGATGAGTCCCGAAGGGCGGAATTCGAAGGGTTTGTTCGACATGGGGTGGTTCGGTATTACGCGACAGCACGCTGGAAGCAAATTCTAGGATGCGCTGCTGCGCGCGGGGTGTCGAGCGCGTCGTGCAATCGTGCGCGTCTTCACGCCGAACCCAAATGAATACACGCGGTGGAGGCGCAGTCCTCGAATCCATCGGGTTGCCTGCACGCCCGCCTGCATGCGCGCCGCAGCGAGCAAGGCCCGCAACGCGACTCACGCTGCGGGCCTTGTGTGTCTTGGTTGGCGACCTGGGCTCGACCTCAATGCGTCATCATGCTCGCCGCTTCGGCCCGGGCCGGCACCGCATAGGCGAGCGGAGCCAGCGCAGCCTGGATGCGCTGCATCTGCGCGGCGCTGACGAGGCTGCCGAGCACTTTCTGGAAGCGTGGCTCCATCACGCCCGAAACGATGTACTGCCATCTGTAGGCCTTCAGCACTGTGGCATTGACCTCGCTGGCGCGTGAATCATCGCTTGCCATGCCGCTCACGCTCAGGAAGTACGCCGCGTCGGAATTGGCCTGCGCATGCAGGATGCCGTCGACGCCGCCGACCAGGGCGATGAGGTCATCGACCGCGGCGTCGCGCACAGCGTCGGACGCCAGTTTGGCGTCTTCGCGCGCCCATTCCAGCTCGTCGATGATCGCGTGCTGCGATTCTTCCTTCCAGTGGAACAGGAACACGTCCTTGAACAGCCCCGACAGGTCTTCGGCCGCGGCGATGCTGGCGCGGTAATGTGCCTGCGAGAACAGCTCGATGTGGCAGGTCAGCGCCAGCACGGCCCAGGTGCACTTGCCGAGGACGAAGGAGGCGACGTCGTTGGGCGCCACGTCGAAACGGTAGCCCGCCGGCATGCTGGCGCCGACCAGACGCTCGATGCGGCGGAACAGCTCCTGGTGCTTCAGCTCCTCGTCGGTGAAGCGAATGATGGCTTCGAGCGCGGTCTGGTCGCCGAGCCAGTGGTCGCGGCTCACCTCCAGCATCTTCGCGCCGATGAAGCGCTCGACCAGCCCGAACATGTTGGCGTAGGTCCGGCCCTGCACCTGGCTCAGGAAGCGCTGTTCGCTCGGGCTCAGAAAAGGCAGTTCGTCCACCAACGACAGTCCGTCGGGAAGGAACTTGTGGCTGAGGTCGAATTCGCGGCCACGAATGACGTCGCGGTCGATGTCCCAACGAATTCGCTTGGAGACTTCGATGGTCTTGGCGTAGCGCTGAACATCGGTCGAGACTGGGCTGGTTTGCATGGCGGTTCCTTGATGCGGCTGATCCGTCCGATTGACGTGAACGAATCATTCGCTCGCGGCCACGCCAGCGCATGATGCCGGTGTCCCAGGAAAGGGCCCGACGACACGATCTGGGCGACAAATCGTGGGACCGCCGGCCCATGCGCGAGACAATGGCGCATGCCGCTGCGCCAGAGCATCCGTTTCTGCACCGCGCCTGACGGTACCCGCATCGCCGTGGCCTCGATCGGCTCGGGGCCGCCGCTGGTGCGCGCGGCGCATTGGCTGAGCCATGTCGAGCACGACCTCGACAGTCCGGTCTGGCGCCCCTGGCTGGCCGAGCTCTCCCGGAACCACACTTACATCCGCTACGACCAGCGCGGCTGCGGCCTGTCGGACCCCGAGGTCACGGATTTCTCGCTCGAAGCCACGGTGGGTGACCTCGAGGCCGTGGTCGACTGCCTCAAGCTGCGCTGTTTCCCGCTGATGGGCATGTCGCAAGGCGGTGCGGTCGCCATCACCTACGCCGTGCGCCACCCGGACAAGGTCTCGCACCTGATCCTGCCGGGCGCCTACGCGCGCGGTGCGCTGCGACGTGCCGCCACCGCCACCGCCCGCCTCGAGGCCGAGACGCTGGTCAACCTGATCCGGCTCGGCTGGGGGCGTGACAACCCGGCGTTCCGGCAGGTGTTCACGAACCAGTTCATTCCCGGCGGAACACCGGCCCAGCACCAGTGGTGGAACGAGCTGGAGCGGCTGACGGCAAGGCCCGAGAGCGCGGCGCGCCTCCTGGAGGCGTTCCACCAGGTGGACGTCACCGATGTCGCGAGCCAGTTGCACGTGCCGACACTGGTGCTGCACGCGCGCGGCGATGCCCGCGTTCCGTTCGACGAAGGGCTCCGGCTTGCGGCGCTGATTCCGGGTGCGCGCTTCGTGCCGCTGGACAGCGACAACCACGTGCTGCTCGACAGCGAACCGGCATGGGCCCAATTCCTCGGTGAGGTTCGCAGCTTCCTCGGCACGTCGTCGGCCCATGATGCTGCGAACGGCGCGGCCGACGAGGGGGCCCTGACACCGGCCGAACGCGAGGTGCTGCGGCTCGTCGCACTCGGCTTGGACAACCCGGCCATCGCACAGCAGCTGCACAAGAGCGAGAAGACGGTGCGCAACCAGGTGTCGAGCATCTTCGACAAGCTTGGCGTGCGCACGCGCGCCGAGGCGATCGTGCATGTGCGCAACCGCGAGCCGGGTCAATGAACTACCGACCCCGTTGCGCAGCCCGCTTCCCCGTTGCCGTACCGCCGCCAAGGATGCGGCGCAATCGCTGCAGGCCGGTGCGAATGCCGGTGTCGTCGATCGCGCCGTAGCCGAACAGCAGGCCCGTCGGTGCCTGCTTGCCGGTGCCGTACTCGCGCAACGAATACACGCCGACCTGCGCGCGCCTGGCCTCGGCAAGCGCCTGTTCGACATCCAGCCCCGGCTTCGCCAGCGCCGCCAGATGCAGCCCCGACGTGCCCGGCACCGGCTCGAGCCAGCGCCCGAAGTCCGCCTGCAGTGCGTCGAGCAGGATGGCCCTGCGCTCGGCGTAGACCCGGCGCATCTTGCGCACATGCTGCGCCAGCCAACCTTCCTGGATGAAGGCTGCCAGCGTGTCCTGCGCCTGCAGGTTGCAGTGCCAGTCGCTGTGCTGTTTGCGCACGATCATCGAGGCGAGCGCCCACGGTGGCGGCACGACGTAGCCGAGCCGCAAGGCCGGAAACAGGCTCTTCGAAAACGTGCCGACGAAGAACACCGAGTCGCTGCGGTCGATGGTCTTGAGTGCATCGTGTGGACGGCCATCGAACCGGAACTCGCCGTCGTAGTCGTCCTCGATGATCGCGGCGCGGTGTGCCCGCGCGAAGTCGAGCAGCGCCGCGCGGCGGCGCGCCGACAGCACGCATCCGAGGGGGAACTGGTGCGCCGGGGTCACGTAGACGACACGCGCCTGGGGTGGCAGCTCGTCGACGACCAGCCCCTCGGCGTCGACACGCACCGGGACGACCTTGGCCCCCGCCGCCTCGAAGGCCGCCCGCACCGGCGGATAGCCCGGGTGTTCGACCGCCACGACTGTCTGGCCGGGTTTGACCAGCAGCCGCGCGAGCAGATCGAACGCCTGCTGCGCTCCGGCGGTGACCAGCACGTCGTCGGGGCTGCAGGACACCGCTCTGGCGAACGACACGTGGTGAGCGATGCCCTCACGCAGCGCCGCCTGCCCCTCGGGCCGCGCATAGCCCGCGGGCTGCTTGGCAAAGGCTCGCCATGCGCGGGCCGACAGCCGTCGCCAGACATCGAAGCGGATCAGGCGGTGCTCCGGGACGCCCAATCGAAAGTCGCAGGCGAGGACGGGCGGCGGCAGCGCCGGCATGGCCCGCGGGGCGGGCACCGGGGCACGCGGGCCGTCATCGCCGGGCTGTCGACGCCGGCCCGGCGCACGCGCGCCGGCGGGCCGAAGCACATCCGACACAAAGCTTCCGGCGCCGGATCGCGCGACGACATAGCCCTCGCTGAGCAGCAAGTCGTACGCGGCGATCACGGTGTTGCGCGACACCGCGAGCGCCTGCGCGAAGGCCCGCGTCGACGGCAAACGCAGCCCCGGCTTGAGTCGCCCGTCGACGATCGCCGCTCGCAGCTGGGCGTGCAACGCACGCAGCAGCTCGCGCGAGCTGCGCGCCGGCAGGTGGATGTCGAGCTCCAAAAGTGGCTCCATAAATATTCTCGATAGTGGATCTTTTTAAGTACCGCTTTCGCCACGATCATAGGGCCCGACGACTTGACCGAACGGCCCCCATGCTCGACCTGTACTACTGCGCCACGCCCAACGGCCACAAGCTCACCATGTGCCTCGAGGAGATGGGACTGGCCTATCGGATCATTCCGGTCGACATCGGCCGGGGCGAGCAATTCGAGCCCGCGTTTCTTGCCATCTCGCCGAACAACAAGATTCCGGCCCTCGTCGACCACGACCCCGCCGATGGCGGGCCACCGCTGGCCGTCTTCGAGTCCGGCGCCATGCTGTGGTACCTGGCGGAACGCAGCGGCATGCTGCTGCCGCAGGAGCCGCGAAGCCGCCTGGAGGTCATGAAGTGGCTGTTCTGGCAGGTCGGCGGGCTGGGGCCCATGGCCGGTCAGGCTGGGCACTTCCGAGTCCACGCGCCGCAGCCGGTGCCCTACGCGATCAACCGCTACACGCGCGAGACGACGCGTCTGTACGGCGTGTTGAACCAGCGCCTCGAACGGCATGAATTCATCGCCGATGACTATTCGATCGCGGACATCGCGTGTTACCCCTGGATCGTGCCACACGAGGGCCATGGACAGGACCTGAAGGCCTTTCCGCATCTGCAGCGCTGGTTCGACTCGATCGCGTCGCGCCCGGCCGCACTGCGGGCCTATGGCCAGTCCAGCGATACGTACGGCCGTGGCGCCAGGCCGCTGTCCGACGAAGCGCGCCGCAACCTGTTCGGAGCCACGCCATGAACCTGCCCCTTGACCTGCTCGCCGCGGGCGGTGCCCCGCTGTCGGCGGCGACGCCGTGGATTGCCGAGGGCCGGGGCAAGTGGTCGCGCCCGCTGCGGTTCCTGAGCGACAGCCGCGGTTGGGTGGAACTGATGCGTCTGGACCCCGGCGTGAGGGTGGGCCGGCATCGCCACACCGGAGAAGTCCACGCGCTCAATCTCGACGCGCATCGGCGCTTGTGCACCGGCGAGGCCATCGGGCCGGGCGAATACGTGCACGAGCCCGCCGGCAACGTCGATTGGTGGCAGGCGATCGGCGACAGCCCCGTGGTGGTGTTCGTCGTGGTGATGGGCGCCGTGGAGTACCTGGGCCCCGACGGCGCGGTCACGCGGCGCATCAGGACGGATGACCGGGTCGCCGACTACCGACGGCATTGCCTGGCAACCGGCGTCGAACCGCTCGACCTGATGCAGGCCTGAGCTGCCTTGGTTCGTCTTCGCGAAGGCGCGAATCATAGGCAAACCGAATGTGTCGTCAAGCGCGTGCTCGTCGACGCCATCGCGACCAGCCAACATTCGTCGACGCTCAGGACGACTGCGCCGCGATGGTCCTCAGCTGCTCGCGCAGCGCCTTGCGGCCTGCGCTGTTCGTGGCGCGCCATGCTGCCAGGGCCAGTTCCAGGAATGCGGCTTCAGCCGGTGTGGGCACAACATCCTTGCGAGGCTCGTCCAGCCAACCCGTGGGTTTCGCGCAAAGTGTTTCGATCTGCCGCGCGAGCTTGTCGCCGATGGCACGCGCCGACTTGATCTGGCTCCACATGCTGGGAGAGACCTGCAGCGTCGCCGCGAAGGCCTGCTCGAGCCCCTTGGGCGCTGCGCCCGAGGCCAGCGCCTTCTCTGCATAGGCCTGGAACAGGGCCAGCGCGTTCTGCCTTCGGGTGATGGTGGTGTTGGCCACTGCTTGTGTGCACGATGCAACGAGTTCAAACATCATTGTCGCAGGGGGTTGACGGCACAGTAAAGACTATTTACAGTCCGCCTCCTCTGCTCATCCGAGCACAACTTTCTTCAGGAAGCTTCATCGTGAAATCCGCACACATCGTCAGAAGCACCCGACCCATGCAGGGTCTGGTCGCGTTCGTGCCCGTGTCGTCGATGAAGGCCGCGATGAAGTCGTTCGTCGGATGCGCGAATGCGCAGCATCTGGGAGTGCCGGCGGGCTATCGGCAGCTTGATCGGAACGAGAACCCAGTGCATCCGGGAGAGGGAAGCGCCTAGCGGCGCGCCCTCCAAGCTCTGTTCGCAGAGGCCCGGATTCCGAAAGGATCCGGGCCTTTTTCATTGTTGATTCCAACCGGCTTGTGCATCGGCGCATGCCCGCGATCGATGGATCGCACCACCGGCGACGGTGGACGCTCTTTAACAACTTGCCGCAAGACGATCTCGGTACTGGCCGATGGTTCGTCTTGCACTTTTTCGGATGTAGCTCAGTTGGGCGAGCCCGGACACGAGACAGTCCATGCAGACTGACTCGTGCCTGGCGAGCCGCAGGCGCTTGCAAGCGCCTGCGTGGAAGAGCGCGGCCACGCCATGGCCGAGGCCACGAGTTCGAGACTCGTCATCCGCTCCACTTCGGGTGTGTCCATGCACTCCGTCGCCGCGTGACATGGTGTTGGCGGTACGGGATGTGCGCGACCCAAGGCCTGAGCCACGTGCAGCGAGACACCACATCCGACGGGATGCTCGCGTTTGGGCACAGCCGAAGTGGATCACCAAGCCCTCGCGGGGGCACCAGACATGTCGCGTTCGTCTAGCTGGCCGAGGACACCGGGCTTTGGCTTCGCCGCTGCTTCGCAGTCATTCCGGGTACGCGGGTTCAAATCCCGCACGCGACACCAGAACAAGGAACCCTCGTGGAGCTCACGCTTCGAGGGTGGAAATCGGCCGCAACGATTGGGCGGCGCCGGAACCCGTGACCGGATGGATTGTTTGCTTCGTTAACTCAGTGGCCAGCCTTCGCGCTTGCAAGCGCGAAGGCGCTCGCCAGCCACGCGACAGCCCGCAGGGGCTGTCGCATGTGCGTGCTCGCAGTGCCGGCCTGTCTAGCCGGAAGCCGCGGGTTCGACTCCCGCACGAGGCGCCAGATCAGTTTGCCCAGATAGCTCAGCAGGTAGAGCGGCGCGTTGAATGCGCGTGCGTCGGGGGATCGAAGCCCTCTCTCGGCACCAGACAGAACCTCGTTAGCTCAGCTGGATAAAGAGCGCCGATCTACGAAGCCGGAGGTCGCACGTTCGAGTCGTGCACGAGGTGCCAGCGTTTCCCTTTGGTCGTGTCCCAGCGCGTGGCCCTCGGCCCGTTGCTTCGCAACGTTCTGACCGGCGTCACCGGCCAGAGCGAAATCGTCAGGAGCTACCAAGCATCCGCACATCCGTAGCTCAGCGGCAAGAGCGCGACTCTCCGAAGGTCGAGGCCGGTGGTTCGAGCCCACCCGGACGTACCAGACAAATCCACACGCTAAACGGCCATGAAAGGAGGCCGACCATGCACCACCAACACCACAGCCACGTGCTGCAACTCGACATCCAGGGCACGCCTCAGGCGTGGATCTCGCTCGAGCACGCGGCGCTCAGCAAGGGCAAGCAGTTTCGTCGCGACCGGATGACGTGCGCGTACTGCGGCCAGCGCTTTGCGGAGCGCGAGCTGCAGTGCGAGCACATCGTGCCGGAGTCGCGCGGCGGACGCTGGACCTGGATGAACCTGGTCACGGCCTGCGGCCTGTGCAACGGCCGCAAGGCCGACCACACGCCGGAGGAAGCGCGCATGCCGCTCGTGTACCTGCCGTACGTGCCGAGCCGCTTCGAAGACTTTCTGCTCGAAGGCCGGCACATCCGCGCCGACGTGCACGAGTGGCTGGCCGCGCGCCTGCCGAAGGGATCGCGCCTGAGCTGACGCTGAGGCATCACCAATCGCACCTCGCGGTGCTTGTCGGGGGAGCGCGCCGAAGCAAAACGATGGGCGCGCTCCCCGAGGACTCGGAGAAACATCATGAAGAACGAACAACTACCTGCCATCGAAATCAAGGTCAAGCAGCCGCCGGTGCTCTTCAGCAAGACACAGGCGTTGATCGCCCAACTGGCCGAACGCCTGGGCGGGCCGCTGGTCGCCTACTGGAACGGCCCGCGCGGCTCGGTGTGCCACTCTGACGTGGTGGCGCTGTACCACCTGCTCGAGCGGCTCGGCCAACACCAGGTCATCTACCTGTTCCTGAAGTCGGACGGCGGCAGCGGCCAGGTGTCGCTGCGCCTGGTCAACCTGCTGCGGCAACATTGCAGCCGACTGGTGGCCCTGGTGCCGCTGGAATGCGCGTCGGCCGCGACAATGATCGCACTCGGCGCCGACGGTATCCAGATGGGACCGACGGCCTATCTGACCGCTGTGGACACGTCGCTCAACCACGCCCTCTCGCCGGTGGACCGCGACAATGATCGCGTCAGCGTCAGCCTGAACGAGCTGCAGCGCGTGATCCGCCTGTGGCGCGAGCAGCAAGGCGATGTGTCGGAGAACGCGTACAAGTCGCTATTCCAGTACGTGCACCCGTTGGTGATCGGTGCGGTGGACCGTGCGGAATCGCTGTCGATCATGCTGTGCCGCGAGCTGCTGGCCTATCACGTCGCCGACGAGGCGAAGGCCGAGGCCATTTCAACCGCGCTGAACTGCAAGTACCCGTCGCACAGCTACCCGAACCTGCTCGACGAGGCGGTCAAGATCGGCCTGCAGGCTCGGCGCATGCCGGCCGACGTGAACGCCCTGCTGCTGCAATTGAACGCCTGCTACAGCGAGATGGGTCAAAAGGCCACGACCGACTTCGACGAGGTGCACGCACACAGCAACGAGATCGCCAACATCTGGGAATCGGCGGGGGCACAGGTCTACTACCAACAGGACAAGGACTGGTTCTACCGTCGCGAGGAACGACGCTGGATCACCCTGAACGACAACAGCGGCTGGCGCCGCATCGAACGTGTGGGCACGCGCATCAAGCGTGGGGCACTGCACGTGGCGTGACGGCGCCAGACGCTTCAAGGAGAACGACATGAACGATACCAACTACATCCACGAAGACGTACCCGGCGGCGTGCCGCTGAAGATGTGGACGCGCGGCGTGCCGGTCGAAGACGCGGCCAAGCGCCAGCTGACCAATGCCGCGCGCCTGCCCATCGTCTTCAAGCACATCGCGGCCATGCCCGATGTGCACTTCGGCATCGGCGCCACCGTGGGCTGTGTGATCACTACCACCAAGGCCATCATCCCGGCCGCGGTGGGTGTGGACATCGGCTGCGGCATGATCGCCTGCAAGACCACGCTGACGGCCGAAGACCTGCCGGACAACCTCGGCCCGCTGCGTTCGGCGATCGAGCGCGCGGTGCCGCACGGCCGCTCGCCGGGCGCGCGCGACCCGGGCGCGTGGCAGAAGGCGCCGGGCTCGGTCAACACCGCCTGGGCGCAGCTCGAGCCCAAATTCACCGAGCTGTGCCGCGACTACCCGAAGCTGGAAAAGACCAACCACATCCAGCATCTGGGCACGCTGGGCACGGGCAACCACTTCATCGAGGTCTGCCTCGACGAAGCGGGCTTCGTGTGGTTCATGCTGCACTCGGGCTCGCGCGGTGTGGGCAACGCCATCGGAACCATGTTCATCGAACTGGCCAAGCAGGACGCGATGCACCACCAGGTCAACCTGCCGGACCGCGACCTGGCCTACTTCGAGGAAGGCAGCCGCTACTTCGGCGACTACGTGCGCGCGGTCGGCTGGGCACAGAAGTTCGCGGCCATCAACCGCGAGGTGATGATGAAGCGCGTGATCGACGCCGCGAAGACGGTGATCCACAAGAACTTCCAGAGCCACATCGAAGCGGTGAACTGTCACCACAACTATGTGCAGAAGGAACACCACTTCGGCGCAGACGTCTACGTGACGCGCAAGGGCGCGGTGAGCGCGAAGGCCGGGCAGCTGGGCATCATCCCCGGCAGCATGGGCGCGCGCAGCTACATCGTGCGCGGCAAGGGCAACGCCGAGAGCTTCGAAAGCTGCTCACACGGCGCCGGCCGCTTGATGAGCCGCGGCGAAGCGAAGCGCCGCTTCACGCTCGCGGACCACCGCGCAGCGACCGAAGGCGTCGAGTGCCGCAAGGACAAGGACGTCATCGACGAGACGCCCGCCGCCTACAAGGACATCGACGCAGTGATGGAAGCGCAGCGCGACCTGGTCGACGTGGTGCACACGCTCAAGCAGGTGGTGTGCGTGAAGGGTTAGATCAGCGCCGACATTGAGGGGCGTTCGTCGCGAGGCGGACGCCCCATTTTTTTGGAGCGTGCACCGAATGTCTAGT
>JBGQEX010000052.1:0-22567 GCA_041496605.1 Piscinibacter sp. | reverse complement strand
TGGGGTGCCCCTTCTGTTGGGTACGGCACAAGCCGCTTCGAGCGTGCGATGCGGTGAATCGACAACCGAATGCGCCTACAAGATGTAGCGCGACAGGTCCTCGTTCTTCGCCAGCTCGCCCAGCTTCGCATCGACTTCGGCGGCGCCCAGCGACACCGTCTGGCCGCCGAGGTTCGGCGCGTCGAAGCTCACCTCGTCGAGCAGGCGCTCCATCACGGTCGACAGCCGGCGCGCGCCGATGTTCTCGGTGCGTTCGTTGACGTCGTAGGCAATCTGCGCCAGCCGGCGAATGCCGTCGGGCGTGATCTCCAGTGTCACGCCCTCGGTGGCCAGCAGCGCCTGGTACTGCTTGACGAGGCTGGCGTGCGTTTGCGTGAGGATCGCCTCGAAGTCGGCCACGCTCAACGAGCCGAGCTCGACGCGGATCGGAAAGCGCCCCTGCAGTTCGGGAATCAGGTCGCTCGGCTTGCTCATGTGGAACGCGCCCGACGCGATGAACAGGATGTGGTCGCTCTTGACCATGCCGTACTTGGTGTTCACGGTGGTGCCTTCGACCAGCGGCAACAGGTCGCGCTGCACGCCCTGGCGCGACACCTCGGCGCCGCCGCTGTCCGAACGCGAGGTCACCTTGTCGATCTCGTCGATGAAGACGATGCCGTTCTGCTCGGCGTTGGCGAGCGCCGCGGCGCGGATCTCGTCCTCGTTGACGAGCTTGGCCGCCTCCTCGTCGACCAGCAGCTTGATCGCCTCGCCGATCTTCACGCGGCGCTGCTTGCGCTTGGTGCCGCCGATGTTGGCGAACATGCCGCGCAATTGCTCGGCCATGTCTTCCATGCCCGCCGGGCCCATGATCTCGAGCGTCGGCTTGGCGTCGGCCACCTCGATCTCGATCTCCTTGTCGTCGAGTGCACCTTCGCGCAGCCGCTTGCGCATCACCTGGCGCGCGGTGTTGTCGGTGCCGTGGGCCGGCGTGATGCCGAAATCGCTGCGCGCCGGCGGCACCAGGATGTCGAGCACGCGGTCTTCGGCCGCGTCTTCGGCGTGTGTACGCTGGCGCCGCATGGCGCTTTCGCGCTCCTGCTTGACGGCCATGTCCACCAGGTCGCGCACGATCGAATCGACGTCCTTGCCGACGTAGCCGACCTCGGTGAACTTGGTCGCCTCGACCTTGATGAACGGCGCGTCAGCCAATCGCGCCAGGCGCCGCGCGATCTCGGTCTTGCCTACGCCGGTCGGGCCGATCATCAGGATGTTCTTCGGCGTGATTTCGCCGCGCAGCTTCTCGTCGACCTGCTGGCGCCGCCAGCGGTTGCGCAGCGCGATGGCGACCGCGCGCTTGGCGTTGCCCTGGCCGACGATGTGGCGGTCGAGTTCGGAGACGATTTCCTGCGGGGTCATGCTGGACTTCATGGGCGGACGCGAAACCGTCAAAGCGTTTCGATGATGTGGTGCTGGTTGGTGTAGATGCACAGCTCGCCGGCGATCTCGAGCGACTTCTTGACGATGTCCGGCGGCGCCATCTCGGTGTACTCGAGCAGCGCGCGCGCGGCGGCCTGGGCATAGCTGCCGCCGGAGCCGATGGAGATGATGCCGTGCTCGGGCTCCAGCACGTCGCCGTTGCCGGTGATGATCAGCGAGGCTTCCTTGTCGGCCACCGCGAGCATGGCTTCGAGGCGGCGCAGCACGCGGTCGGTGCGCCAGTCCTTGGTCAGTTCGACGGCGGCGCGCACCAGATGGCCCTGGTGTTTCTCGAGTTTGGCCTCGAAGCGCTCGAACAAGGTGAACGCGTCGGCGGTGGCGCCGGCGAAGCCGGCCAGCACCTGGTCATGGTAGAGCTTGCGCACTTTGCGCGCCGTCGCCTTGACGACGACGTTGCCGAGCGTCACCTGGCCGTCTCCGCCGATCGCGACGACGTTGCCGCGACGCACGCTGACGATGGTGGTGCCGTGGTAGTTTTCCATGGTGGGCCAATTGCAAGCCGGAGCTGCGAGTTTCAAGCCCCAGTGTGACGCAAGCGCCGCGGGCTTGTGGCAGAAACAGTAACCGCCGCGCGCTGCGGCCGTGCGCCAAGCTAGACGGTGCGCACCTTCACCTTGGCGTGCTCGGTGATGCCCATCGCGCCGAAGAACAGCCCCACCAGGCGGTGCGCATCGATGAAGTTCACCGCGCGGTTTTCGCTGCGCCGCGCCAGCACCCAATTGAGCAGATCGCCGGCGGCGATGAAGTCGACGCGAATCAGCTTGGCGCAGGACACGTTGACAATCGGTGCCGCTCCGAGTTCGGCATCCATCTTCTTCAGTGTGCTGCCGATGTCGCCCACCAGCTGCCCCGACAGCTCGACGCTGGCGAGCTGCACCAGGTGGGTGTCTTCGGTGAGTTGCGATTCGACAAAGCTCGTTGACACCTCGCTCACCACCGACAGCGGTGGCGAACTGGTGCTCTGTTCGGCGCCGCTCACGCGCACCTGGCATTGCGCCGGTTCCCACGATGGCGGCGACACCTCGTAGGTGACGCAGTAGTCGATGGCCGCTTCGTCGAACTGATCGGGCCGGTTGGTCATGCGCAGCGCGTCCAGGCGCAGCTGCCAGTAGGCGGGATCGGCGTCGCGCACGCCGGCGGGCGCCGAATCGCTCAGCACGGTGAACAGCCTTTCGCCGCTCAGCCAGCGCATGTCGAGCTTCTGGCCTATCCAGTTGCGGAACAGCTCGCTCAAGCGAGCGCAGGCTTCCGCGTCGATGCGCCGTAGCGCGCTCCAGTCGAACACCCAGGGCAGCGGCATCTGCAGGGTTTGCGAGCGCAGCTTGGCGACGGCATCGGAGTCGACCCATTCCGGGCACACCCAGCCGATCTGCCCGTCGATGCGCGAGGACTTCGGCCGCTCTTCGCTGGCGGCTTCGGCGACCATGCGCGGCATCGAGAACCATTGAGGCGCCGACCAGCCGAACTGATGCGCATAGTCGAGCGCCAGGCTCTCGAATTTCGGCTGCTGGCCGATCGCCCGGTACAGGTCGAACAGCACCAGCCAGGTCTCGGCATGCTGGGCGCGGCCGCCGTTGAACCCCGTCAGCGTCGACAGCGACTGCTCGCACAGCTCGAAATCGGCGTTGGCGAACGCGATGACCGCCTCGTCGAGTTCCGGATCGTGGGCGACCTCGTTGATTTCGACGGCGAACGGGTGCGCGAAGTCGGACGCCGCGGCGTCCAGCGACAGCGGCGACAGCGGCGACATCCCCGGGCCCATGACCACCTTGGCAGGAGCTGGCAGGGTGGCGTCGCGGCCGTGCTGGGAAATGCGGGTGTCGACCACGCGGCCCACGTCGGTGAGCGGCACCGGCGTGGTCACGCGCGGCACGTCCATCGGAACCGGCTGCGTGCGCGCGTTGTAGAACTCGGGCGAGCGGCGGTGCGACCCGCCGTAGCCGTCGCCCACCATCTGCTGCTCGATCTCGTCGATCTTCGCCTTCACGCCGCTGTCGGGCTTGGCGCCGCTGTCGACCCGCGCTTCGGAGTCGTCGATCCTCGACGAACCGCCGAGCGCGGCCAGCTGTTCGCTGGACAAGCCCTCGCGGCGCACCTTGCGCAGCATGTCGAACTCGCGCTTGCGCACGAAGTCGTTGCGCCGCTTGCGCTCGATCATCGCCTTCAGTTCCGACTTGGCGAACTCCGTCTCACGCGCTTCTTGCGTGGGCGGATCCAAGTCGTTCCATTCGGTGGCCGGGTTGGCCACGAACTTGACGACCTTGCGGAAGAAGCTGGTCGAGTCTTTGGGTTCCGACATGTCGGTGTGCTGCCGCGCCCGCAGCCTAATCGCCGAACATCTTCTGCTTGAGTTCGCGGCGCTGCTGGGCTTCGAGCGACAGTGTAGCGGTGGGCCGCGCGATCAGACGCCCGAGGCCGATGGGTTCGCCGGTTTCGTCACAGAATCCGTAGTCGCCGGCCTCGATTCGGGTCAGCGACTGCGAAATCTTCTTCAGCAGCTTGCGCTCGCGGTCGCGCGTGCGCAGTTCCAGCGCGTGTTCTTCCTCGATGGTGGCGCGGTCCGCCGGGTCGGGCACGATGGAGGTGTCTTCGCGCAGGTGCTCGGTGGTCTCGCCGGCATTGCTCAACAGGTCGTCTTTCAGCACCTGCAGGCGGGCGCGGAAGAATTCGAGCTGCTTGTCGTTCATGTACTCGCTGTCGGGCATGGCCAGCAGTTCGGCCTCCGACAGGTCGCGCCCGAATTTGGTTTTCCAGGCATTGGCGAGCTTCGGATCGGCCTTGTGGGTGGTTTTCTGGATGTCTACTATGAGGTTGTTCATCTGTCGGGTGGGAGGCCGGGGCGGCGCAAACCGGTCGGCGAATCGGGAAGTGGGCAGCGGCAGCGGTGCGGCCGCGGGTGCGGCTGCATGGGCGCGTGCGCTGGCCCGCGAGGATGGTGCCTTCTTGACCGGCGCGGGCGCTGCCGCCACGGGCGCAGCAGCAACCGGCTTGGCCGGCGCCGCAGCCACCTTGGGGTGCGCCTTGGCCGGGCTCGGGGGCGCCTTCGGGGGGGCATTTGCCGCCGGCTTGGCGGCGGCCTTGGCGTGAGGCTTGGCGACCGGTTTGGCCGCCGGCTTGGCTGTTGGCTTCGCCGCGTGCTTGGCCGGCTTGGCTGACTTGGCCGCCGGCTTGCTTGCCGACCTGGCCGGCGCCGATGCCTTGGCCGCGGGCTTCTTAGCAGTCGCTTGCTTTGCCGGGATCTTGCTCACGTGAGTCTCCTCGCAACGGCGGTTATACCCGCTCTTACCACGGTGTTTTCAATACCGGGGCGAATTTGGGCGCCGCGGATTGTAGCCACGTTGCGCCCGCGCCGCGCTGCGATTTCGCACAAGGCTTCATGAAGGCGTTCAGGACAGACATTGCTCCAGGCCCTGCAGGAAGATGTCGCGGGGCAGGTCGATGCCGATGAAGACCATCTTGCTCGTCTTCTTCTCGCCAGGCGCCCACTTCGGGCCCAGGTCGCTGCCCATGAGCTGGTGCACCCCCTGGAAGATCACCTTGCGGTCGGTGCCTTTCATGTGCAGCACACCCTTGTAGCGCAGCATCTTCGGCCCGTAGACCTGCACGATCGCGCCCAGGAAGTCTTCCAGCTTGGCAGCGTTGAAGGCCTTGTCGGAGCGGAAGACGAAGGATTTCACGTCGTCGTCGTGGGCATGGTGGTGCGGGTGGTCGCAGTCTTCGCCGTGCTCATGGTCATCGTGGTCATGGTCGTGGTCGTGCGCATCGGCGCTGAGGAAATCGGGGTCGATGTCGAGCTTGGCGTTGAGATTGAAGCCGCGCAGGTCGAACACCTCGGCGATCGGCACGTCGCCGAAATGCACCTTGCGCTGCGGCGCGCGCGGGTTCATGTGTTTGATGCGGTGGGAGAGCGCGTCAAGCGCGGCCTCGTCGACCAGGTCGGACTTGCTGATGAAGATCTGGTCGGCAAAGCCGATCTGGCGGCGCGCTTCCTGGCGCGCGTCGAGCTGCTGGTCGCCGTGTTTGGCGTCGACCAGGGTCAGCACCGAGTCGAGCAGGTAGCTTTCGGCAATCTCGTCGTCCATGAAGAAGGTCTGCGCCACCGGGCCGGGGTCGGCCACCCCGGTGGTTTCGATGACGACGCGGTCGAATGCGAGCTCGCCCTTGCGCCGCTTCTCGGCCAGGTCGGACAGCGTGCTGCGCAGGTCCTCGCGGATCGTGCAGCAGACGCAGCCGTTGTTGAGCTGGATGATCTGCTCGCGGCTGTCCTGCACGAGGATCTCGTTGTCGATGTTCTCGTCGCCGAATTCGTTCTCGATGACGGCGATCTTCTGGCCATGGGCTTCGGTCAACACGCGCTTGAGCAGCGTCGTCTTGCCCGAGCCCAGGAAGCCGGTGAGGATGGTGGCGGGAATGAGGGCCATGATGCTTTTCCTGTGGGCGGCTGTGCTCGCGGTGAGGCCGCTGAAGTTGGGGGCGGCGCGCAAACCTTCAAGCTAGCACATCTGTCAAGCCTTGGGAGGGTGAGGTAATCTCCGCTCATCGCCACTCTCGCCCCTGCGCGATGTCCGACCCCCATTCAGGTCACCACGGCCGCCACAAGGGCGCCGACCGACTGCCCCCGCGCGCCGACAAGCGCAACCTGTTCCAGCGCCTGGTCGAGCTGATGACGCCCGGACCCGACTCGCGCGACCAGCTGATCGAATCGCTGGCCGACGCCGAAAACCGGGAGGTGATCGCGCCGGAGTCGCGCATGATGCTCGAAGGCGTCATCCGCATGGCCGACATGACTGCCGGCGACGTGATGGTGGCCGCACCGCGCATGGACCTGCTCGACATCGACGCGCCCTACGACGAGTTGCTGCACCTCGTCATCGACACCGGCCACTCGCGCTTCCCTGTCTACGAGGGGCAGCGCGACAACGTCATCGGCATCCTGATGGCCAAGGACCTGCTGAAGCTGCAGCGCGCGCCCGAACTCAACCTGCGAACGCTGCTGCGCCCGGCGGTGTTCGTTCCCGAGTCCAAGGGGCTCAACGAGTTGCTGCGCGACTTTCGCTCCAACCGCAATCACCTGGCGATGGTGATCGACGAGTTCGGCAACACCGCCGGGCTGCTCACCATCGAAGACGTGCTGGAAGAGATCGTCGGCGAGATCGAGGACGAGTTCGACGACAAGGACGGCGAGAGCAGCATCTACACGCTCGCCGACGGCAGCCACCGCGTGGCGGGCGACGCTGGCATCCGCTCGGTCAACGAGTCGTTTGCCGCCCGATTGCCGGCCGACGACTTCGACACCATCGGCGGCCTTGTCGCCCATGAACTGGGCCGCGTGCCGCGCCGCGGCGAATCGGTGGCGCTCGGCGGCCTGCAGTTCAGCGTGATGCTCACCCGCGGCGGCGCCGTGCGCTGGTTCAAGGTGACCCGGGCGCCCGAGGCGGCTGCGGGCGACGACGGCGCTTGAGCGTGCGCCGTTCGGCCGCACCCGCACGACCCCTTCCGCGCGTGCTGGACCTGCCGCTGGCTGCCGCCCTGGGGGCGCTGCAGACCGTGGCCTATGTGCGTACCGAGGCCTGGGGCCTGCAGCTGGTGTGCATCGCGCTGCTGGCGTGGCGTGCCGCGTCGACACCGCCAGGCCGCGCCGCCGGCCTGGGCTGGGCCTTCGGCACGGCCTGGCTGGCCGCGGGCACCTGGTGGCTGTTCATCAGCATGCACCGCTATGGCGGCCTGCCGGCGTGGATGGCTGTGGCAGCGGTGGCGGCGCTGAGCGCGTTCCTGTCGCTTTACCTGGCGGTGGCGCTGGCCGCGTTCGCACACTGGCGCAGCGGTCAACCGTGGCGCGACGCGCTGCTGTTCGCCGCACTGTGGCTGCTCGCCGAACTGGCGCGCGGCGTCATCTTCACCGGCTTTCCCTGGGTGGCGTCGGGCTACGCCCAAGTCGACGCCCCGTTGGCCAGGCTCGCGCCGTGGCTGGGCGTGTATGGCATCGGCTTTGCGGCGGCGGCGCTCGCGGCATGGACGGCGCTGGCGCTGGCCCAACCCGAGCGGCGCTGGTGGGGTGCGCTCGGGTCGGCGGGGATTCTCGTGACGCTGGCGCTCGCAAGCCCGGCGCACTTCACGCAGGCCGGCGCAACGCTGACGGTCACGCTGCTGCAAGGCAACATCCCGCAGGAAGAGAAGTTCGCCACCGAACACCAGGCAGCGGCGCTCGAATGGCATGTGAGCGGGCTGCTTGCCGCACAGACCGACCTGGTGATTGCGCCCGAAACGGCGGTGCCGTTCCTGCCGCAACAAATGCCCGAGGCGTTCTGGCCGTCGCTGAAGGCGCATTTCGCCGGCGGGCGCACGCACGCGCTGTTCGGCGTGCCGCTGGGCAACGAGGACGCCGGCTACACCAATTCGGCCGTCGGCTTCGCGCCCGGGCGCGCCGAGTACCACTACGACAAGCACCACCTGGTGCCGTTCGGCGAATTCATCCCGTATGGCTTCAAATGGTTCACGCGGCTGATGGACATACCGCTCGGTGACTTCAATCGCGGGCTGCTGCGCGCCCCGTCGTTCGCCGTCAACGGCGAACGCGTGGCGCCGAACATCTGCTATGAAGACCTGTTCGGCGAGGAACTCGCCGCGCGTTTCGACGACCCGGCCAGCGCACCGACGATGTTCGCCAACCTCAGCAACATCGGCTGGTTCGGCGACACCGTCGCGGTCGACCAGCACCTGCAGATCTCGCGCCTGCGCGCGCTCGAATTCGAGCGGCCGATGCTGCGCGCCACGAACACCGGCGCGACGGTCGTCATCGACCATCGGGGCCGCGTCACGCATCAACTGCCGCCCTACACGCGCGGCGTGCTCGAAGGCCGTGTGCAGGGCCGCGACGGCCTCACGCCGTTCGCCTGGTGGGCCAGCCGCTTCGGGCTGTGGCCGCTGCTCGCGCTCGCGTTGCTGCTGGTGCTAGTGCTAGTGCTGCGGCGCAGGATGGCAGCATGACCTTGCCCACGCTCGGCGGTGCGATGACCGCACTGTCGGTCGCGACCGATTTCGCGATGGCGCAACCGGCGCTGCAAGCGGCAGGGCACATCGCCCGCCTGATGCTCAGCGCCGAGCGCGACATGGCGCGCATTTTCACGGGCCATTGCGAGGTGGGCCGCCGCTTGGCCACGCGCATCGGATTCGAGCCCGAGCTGGTCACGAGCCTGGGCCAGCTCTACGAACGCTGGGACGGCAAGGGCTTGCCGAACCGCCTGCGCCGCGACGCCGTGGCGCGCCCGCGCGTATGCGCCGGCGATGGCCGACGCCTTTGTGCGCCACGCCGATGCGCTGCTGCGCGAGGTGCAGGAACTGGCCACCGGTGAGTCGGTGGCGGTGCCGGGCGGCGACGAACCGCTGGACGATGAGCGATTCGACGCCATCTGCGAAGCCATGGCCGATTTCGTCGACATCAAGTCGCCGTGGACGCTGTCGCATTCGTCGGGCGTTGCCGGTTTGGCGCAAGGTGCGGCGCGGCGGCTTGGCCTGCCCGACAGCGAGGCCCACGCGCTGTGGCGCGCCGCGCTGCTGCACGACATCGGCAAGGTCGGCGTGTCGGCTGCGGCTATTTCCGCCGGCCGCCCGCCGCCGGGCTGTCGGTGGCGGCGTGCGAGCTGCGCGCCGAGGCGCACACCGGCCGCCTCGACGCCAAGGCCTGCGAGGCAGTGCTCGAAGCGGCCGGCCACGCCGCACTGGCCCGGGCACGCGCCGGCGGGCTCACCGAGCGCGAAGTCGAGGTGCTGCGCAGCCTGGCGCGTGGCCGCAGCATGAAGGAGATCGCGCGCGAGCTGGCGATTTCGCCGAAGACGGTGCACCACCATCTGCAGCACATCTACGCCAAGATCGGCGTCGGCACACGCGCCGGCGCCACGTTGTACGCAATGGAACAGGGCTACACGGCGCCACTGCACTGAGGCCGCTGCCGTCATGGGGAATCATCCCGACGCGGCGCCTTTGCGCGGCGCCTACGCTGACGCTCCGTCCCCGTCAAGCACGGAGCGCAGCATGGTTGCCAACGAACTGATGAATCTCGGCGCCGTCGACCTCTCGGCGCCGATGGCGGTGCCGGCTTGAAGCGGCTGCTCCGGCGCGACCGCAAGGACGTCCGCGTGGCGCAGCCGCGGTTCGTTGCGGGCCGCTCGCGCCCGACCCGCGCGCTGCTGGCGGCGCTGGTGCGCTCGCTCGGGCAACGGCAGCTGGCGGCGGTCGCGGATGCGCTGGGCGGGGGCGGCGTCGACGCCTTCTGGCAAGTGTGCGAACGCCAGATCGACTACCGGGCGCGTTTTGCGAAGGCCATGGAACGCAGCGATGCCGGCGCGCTGGACCCGCTGCTCGGCCCGCCGGTCGCGCTGCCCGCGATGGCGGTGATCGAAGGCGCAGCGCCCCCGTAGAATCGCGCGCCGACGATCTTCCGGGTCGGCGAGTTTTCCAAGAACCCTATGAGCTCCGATCTCTCGATGCCCGCGCCCGCCGCCCCACACCTCGGTGCCGCGCCTGCAAAGTGCGGCCGCCTCGCATTGGCGGCTGTAGCGCTGCTGGCCGCCTGCGCGGCCCCGCCACGCCAAGCGCCATCATGGCCGGCCAGACGGCCGACGAGGTTCAGCAGCGCATGGGCCCGGCGACGGCGCGCTATGCGATGCCGGGCGGAGGCATGCGGCTCGAGTACAACCGCATGCCGATGGGGCTGCAGACCTACATGGTCGACCTGGGCGCCGACGGTCGCGTCATCCGGTGGGAGCAGGTGCTCGACGAGAACCACTTCAATCGCATCGAGCTTGGTGTGACCGCAGATGACGTGCTGCGCATGCTTGGCCCGCCGACGCAGAAGGGCCGCATCTTGCGCCCGGTGCCGGCGGTGACCTGGCAATACCGCTTCGACTCCCCCCACCCCTGCATCCTGTTCGAATTGATGGTCGATGCGAACGGCAAGGTGATCGACAAAGGCTACACGCCCGACCTGCGCTGCGGCCCGATTCGCAGCTGACCCGCGGCGCGTTGGCGCCGGGATGCCGCGGTCTTTCCCTAGAATCACCTGTTTCGCCGCCGGCGTCTTTGCGACGCGGTGGCTTCCCGAGCGACTGTCGCGAGACCACCTTCCATGCTGACGTTCCAGCAAATCATCCTGCGTCTGCAAGACTACTGGGACCAACAGGGCTGCGCGCTGCTGCAGCCCTACGACATGGAAGTCGGCGCCGGCACCAGTCACACCGCGACCTTCCTGCGCGCGCTGGGCCCCGAGCCGTGGAAGGCGGCCTACGTGCAGCCCAGCCGCCGGCCCAAGGACGGCCGCTATGGCGACAACCCGAACCGCCTGCAGCACTACTACCAGTACCAGGTGGTGTTGAAACCCGCCCCGGCCGACATCCTCGAGCTCTACCTCGGCTCACTGGAAGCGCTGGGCTTCGACCTGAAGGCCAACGACATCCGCTTCGTCGAAGACGACTGGGAAAACCCGACGCTCGGCGCCTGGGGCCTGGGCTGGGAGGTCTGGCTCAACGGCATGGAGGTCACGCAGTTCACCTACTTCCAGCAGGTGGGCGGCATCGACTGCAAGCCGATCACCGGCGAGATCACCTACGGCCTGGAGCGGCTGGCGATGTACCTGCAGGAGGTCGACAACGTCTACAAGCTGAAGTGGACCGACGCCTTGAGCTACGGCGACGTCTACCACCAGAACGAGGTCGAGCAAAGCACCTACAACTTCGAGCACAGCGACGTCGAGTTTCTGCTCCACGCCTTCAGTGCGCACGAGAAGCAAGCCCAGCATTTGATGGCGCAGCAGCTCGCGCTGCCGGCCTACGAGCAGGTGCTCAAGGCGGCGCACAGCTTCAACCTGCTCGACGCGCGCGGCGCGATCAGCGTGACCGAACGCGCTGCCTACATCGCCCGCATCCGCAACATCTCGCGCAGCGTGGCGCAGAGCTACCTCGACAGCCGCGCGCGGCTCGGGTTCCCGATGGCACCGAAGGCCTGGGCCGACGAAGCCCGGGCGCAGATCGACAAGAAGGCGGCGGCAGTTCAATGAGCACGAAGAATCTGCTGGTCGAACTGTTCGTCGAGGAGCTGCCGCCCAAGGCACTGAAGAAACTCGGCGAAAGTTTCGCGACGACGTTCGCCGACAGCTTGAAATCGCAAGGGCTGGCGGGTGCCGGCGCCGTCGCCACCTCATTCGCGTCGCCGCGTCGGCTCGCAGTGCACGTCACGCAGGTCGCGAGCAAGGCGGCCGACAAGGCGGTGCAACACAAGCTGATGCCGGTGGCCGTGGGGCTCGACGCCGCCGGCCAGCCGACGCCCGCGCTGCTGAAGAAGCTGGTCGGCCTGGGCGTGGGCTCCGAGGCGGTGGCGTCGCTGAAGCGCCAGGGCGAAGGCAAGGCCGCCGCACTGTTCCTCGACAGCGTGGTCGCCGGTGCCGCGCTCGACGAAGGCGTGCAGAAGGCGCTCGACGAAGCCATTGCCGGGCTGCCGATCGACAGGCGGATGAGCTACCAGCTCGACGACGGCTGGACCAGCGTGAGCTTCGTGCGACCGGCCCATGGCCTCGTCGCGCTGCACGGCGACGCGGTGGTGCGCTGCTACACGCTCGGCCTGCACGCCGGCCGCCACACACAAGGCCACCGCTTCGAGGCGGCCAAACCGCGCGTTGTCCTGCACCACGCCGACAGCTACGCGCAGCAACTGCGCGACGAAGGCGCGGTGATCGCGAGCTTTGCCGAGCGCCGCGCCGAGATCGTGCGCCAGCTCGACGCGGCGGCCACCACGCAGGGCCTGCAACCGATCGCCGACGAGGCCTTGCTCGACGAAGTGACCGCGCTGGTCGAGCGGCCCAACGTGCTGGTGTGCCAGTTCGAGCGCGAGTTCCTCGAGGTGCCGCCCGAATGCCTGATCCTCACGATGAAGGCGAACCAGAAGTACTTTCCGCTGCTCGACGCGGCGGGAAAGCTGACGAACAAGTTCCTCATCGTCAGCAACATCCGCCCCGCCGACCCGAGCCGCGTGATCGGCGGCAACGAGCGCGTCGTGCGCCCGCGCCTGGCCGACGCGAAGTTCTTCTTCGACCAGGACCGCAAGAAGACGCTCGCGTCGCGTGTCGCCGGCTTGGCCAAGGTGGTCTATCACGGCAAGCTCGGCACCCAGTTGCAGCGAACCCATCGGGTTGTCGAAATCGCCCGCGAGATTGCCAGGTCCCTGATCGACGACGGATCTCCGGCACACCTGAAGGGTGCAGCCGAACAGGCCGCCCTGCTGGCGAAAGCCGACCTGCTGACCGACATGGTGGGCGAGTTCCCCGAGCTGCAAGGAATCATGGGCGGCTACTACGCCAAACACGACGGCCTCGAGGACGACGTGGCGTTCGCGATCGAGGACCACTACAAGCCTCGTTTTGCCGGCGATGCACTGCCCCGCAACATGGCCGGCGTGGTGGTCGCGTTGGCCGACAAGCTGGAGACGCTGGCCGGCCTGTTCGGCATCGGCCAGGTGCCCACCGGCGACAAAGACCCGTTCGCGCTTCGGCGCCACGCGCTGGGCGTGATTCGCATCTTGATCGAACGTGAACTGCCGCTCGATGTCCATCAACTGATCGGCGAAGCGTTCAAGGCTTTTCCCGCGACGCACGGCCAGGCGCAGGCCGAGGTCGGTTTCTTTCTGCGCGAGCGCCTGGTCGGCTACCTGCGCGACGCCGGCTACAGCGCACAAGAGGTCGAAGCCGTCGTCGAGGCGCGCCCTGAGCGCTGGGCCGAAGTGCCCAAGCGCCTCGCCGCCGTGCGCGCCTTCGCCGCCTTGCCTGAAGCGGCTTCGCTCGCCGCGGCGAACAAGCGTGTCGGCAACATCCTGAAGAAGTCCGAGGCGAGTGCCGAAACGGTGGTCAACGCGGCGCTGCTGAAGGAACCCGCCGAAGCCGCGCTGGCTGACGCGTTGGCGAGCGTCGGGCCGATGGCCGATGCCGCCTTCGTGCGTGGCGACTACACCGCCTCGCTGCAGGCTCTCGCGGCGCTGAAGACGCCGGTCGATGCCTTCTTCGACGGCGTGATGGTCAACGCCGACGACCCGGCCCTGCGCTCCAACCGCCTCGCCCTGCTGGCCACGCTGCACGCGGCGATGAATCGTGTGGCCGACTTGTCGAAGCTGGCGAGCTGATGCCTCGGCGTCGATAATCAGCGGCATGAACGAACAGGATCGGATCAATGCGTTCACGCTGGCGGCCCATCGGGCCGTGGTTGCGCGCTTACGTGCGCAACCGGCCTTGCTGATGCAAGCCATCGAAGTGCTTGAACGCTGGCGTGAACAGACGCGTGAACCGGCGCATTGCGGTCCGTATTGGAACGAATGGGAGGCGTTGTTGCGCAGCGGCGTCGACGCCGTGGAACGGGCGGTGTGCGATGAGACCGAACATGCCGCCACGTTGCGAAGCGTCTCGCCGCTTGGGCGCTTCATTTCCCCGGCCGAGCGGCATCTTCTGCGGCGGCAGGCGCGCGAAGCGGCATGACCCGCGACGAACTCGAACATGTCCTGCGCGCGTCGGCCGCCATTGCGCAGGAACAGTCGTTTGTCGTCGTTGGAAGCCAGTCGGTCCTGCTGCCCTACCCGAATGCGCCGGCCGAGCTGTTGATGTCGAACGAGGTCGATCTGTATCCGGCGCTGCACCCCGAACGAGCAGAACTCATCGAGGGTTCAATTGGGGTGCTGTCTCCCTTCCACGATACCTTCGGCTATCACGCCGACGGCGTGGGGCCCGATACGGCGACCATGCCCGCCGACTGGATGAGCTGGGCCAAGCTGTACTACCTTGGCGAGATCACGGTGATGTGCCCTGACTTGCACGACATCGCGGTATCCAAGTGCGTCGCCCAACGCGACAAGGACGCGGACTGGGTGCGCGCTTTGCTGCGCTACCGAATGATCGAACTCGAACGTCTGATCGAGCGTTTGCGGGCGCTTGATGCTTCGACCCATCCTGTCGAAAAGTATGTCGCTTGGGCGCAGCGGCGGGCGCAGGAGGCAGCGCCATGAAACTCATCATCCTCGACCGCGACGGCACCATCAACGAAGAGCGCGACGACTACGTCAAGTCGCCGGAGGAATGGGTGCCGATGCCGGGCGCGCTGGAGGCGATCGCGCGGCTCAATCACGCGGGCTGGCACACGGTGGTCGCCACCAATCAGTCGGGCCTCGGGCGCGGCCTGTTCGACATGGCGATGCTCAACGCGATGCACCTGAAGATGAACCAGCTGCTGGCCAAACAGGGCGGGCGTATCGATGCGGTGTTCTTCTGCCCGCACACGCCCGAAGACCAGTGCGACTGCCGCAAGCCGCTGCCGGGCTTGATGGAACTGATCGGCGAACGCTACGGCGTTGAGCTGAGCCAGGTGCCGCTGGTCGGCGACTCGCTGCGCGACGTGCAGGCCGGCGCGTCGGCGGGCTGCCCGACGCACCTGGTGCGCACCGGCCGGGGCAGCCTGCTCGACGACGCGCAGGTCGCCGCCATCCAGAAGCTCATTCCCGGCACGCAGGTGCACGCTGACCTGTGCGCCTTTGCCGATTCGCTGATCCGGCAGGAACGCAAGCTGCGCGGGGAAACCGGCGAGACCGACTCGGGCTTTGGAAGACTCAATTGATCCGTTTCCTGCGTCAAGTCTTCTGGTCGTTTCGCTCCCTGCTGTTCGTGCTGTGGTTGACCGTCACCGTCGCCCTGTGGGGCACCGCCGTGGTCGTGCTGTCGATCTTCGTGCGCGGCGACCCGGTGTACCGGTTGTGCGTGAGTTGGCTGCGGCTCGCGATCTTCGGGGCGCGAATGATCTGCGGCGTGCGCCACCGGATGATCGGCCTGGACAACCTGCAGCGCGCCGACAAGGCCGGCCCGGTGATCCTGCTGCCCAAGCACCAGTCGACCTGGGAGACCTTTGCGTTTCCGGGCCTGATGCCGCACCCGCTGTGCTATGTGTTCAAGCGCGAGCTGCTGCTGATCCCGTTCTTCGGCTGGTCGATCGCCCGGCTCGACATGATCCACATCGATCGCAGCAAGCGCGCCGAGGCCTGGAACAAGGTGGCCGAGCAGGGGCAGCGATTCATGGCCAAGGGCATGTGGGTCATCATGTTTCCCGAAGGCACGCGCACCACGCGCGGCAGCCAGGGCGTCTACAAGTTCGGCGGCACGCGGCTCGCGGTGACCACCGGCGCCGCGGTGCTGCCGATCGCCGTGACCTCGGCGCGCTGCTGGCCGCGCAAGTCGTTCATGCTGCGACCGGGCACGATCGACGTCTCGATCGGACCGCTGATTTCGTCCGCCGGGCGCGAGCCCGACGAGTTGATGCGCGAGGTCGAGGCCTGGATCGAAGCCGAAATGCGCCGCCTCGACCCCGAGGCCTACGCCACGCCGAGCACACCGTAAACTCGCGCTTCATGTCGCGCAAGTTCACCGGCCCCGACCCCGCACAGTTCTCGCTGTTCGAGGCCCCGGCGCCGGCCAACGCGCCGAGCGTGCCCGTGGTGCCGGTGGCGCCCGCCACAGCGCAGCCGGTCGTGCCAGAGATGCCCGTCGCGAGCGCCCCGCAGACCGCGATGTTTCGCCACCCGCAGGCCGCGCGCGAGATCCGCCTCGACGAGCATGTGGTGGCCTACGCGTTGAAGCGGGTGCGCCGCCGCACCATCGGCTTCATCGTCGGTGTCGAAGGCCTGAGCGTGAACGCGCCGAAGTGGGTCGGCGTCGGCGAGATCGAGTCCGCGCTGCGCGAGAAGGGCGCGTGGATTCTGCGCAAGCTGCGCGAGCAACAGGAGCGCCAGCAGCGGCTTCAGCAGGCCAAGGTCGACTGGCGCGACGGCACCAGCATTCCGTTTCTCGGCGAGCCGGTGATCATCGTGCTCGACCCGCGCGCCACCGGCGCCGTGCTCAACAGCGAAGCCGAGGCCTTGCCCGGCGTCGCGCGGCTGACGCTGCACATCGGCCTGCCGCACACCGCCGCGCCCGAGCAGATTCGCGACGCGGTGCAAAGCTGGCTGCAGCGCCAGGCCAAGCGCGTGTTCGAGGAACGCTGCCGGCACTTCACTCAGCAACTCGGCGTCAGGGTCACGCGGCTCGGCCTGTCGTCGGCGCAGACGCGCTGGGGCAGCGCCAGCGCGGACGGCTCAATTCGCCTGAACTGGCGGCTCATTCATCTGGCAATGCCGACCATCGACTACGTGGTGGCGCATGAACTGGCACACCTGCGCGAGATGAACCACAGCCCGCGCTTCTGGGACGTGGTGCGCTCGGTCGTGCCCGACTACGAGCGGGCGCGCGGGACCTTGAAGGAAGACGTGCTGCCGGTGTTCGATTGAACCCGCCGGTCAGGCGACGCGAAAGCGGAAAACACCGTCGTCGCCCAGCGTGCGCAGCAGCTTTCCGGCCAGCCACAACGCGTTCAGGTGCGCAATCGACTCGCCGATCGCGAAGGTCGTCTGGTGCAGGTCGAGCTCGCGCTTGAACATCACGAGCAGGATGTCAGCCGCGCTTTGCGGCGCTTGCGCGCAGGCGGCCATCACCTCGGCAAAGCGCTCGTCGTGGTGGGTCTGCAGCTGGTCGATGCGTGTGTGCAGCCCGCGAAACGGCTTGCCGTGCGACGGCAGCACCAGCGTGTCGGCCGGCAGCGCGCGCATGCGTTCGAGCGAGGCCAGGTACAGCGGCAGCGGGTTGGCTTCGGGCTCGATGTCGATCACGCTGACGTTGGTGGAAATGCGCGGCAGCACCATGTCGCCGGAAATCAACAGGCCGAGGCGCTCGCAATGCAGCGACATGTGCTCCGGCGCATGGCCGTAGCCGGCGTGGCAGGTCCAGTCGTGGTCGGCGATGCGGATCACGTCGCCGTCCATCAGGCGGCGAAAACGCTCCGGCACCTTCGGCACCATGCTCGCGTAGTAGTTGGTGCGCGCCTTGATCTTTGCGATCGAATCGGGGTCGGTCAAACCGTGGCTCGCCATGAACAGTGCCGCGCTGTGGCCGCCAAAGCCGGTCGTAGCGGTGCTGGCCAGTCGCGCCGCGTTGTAGTCCGTGGCGCTGATCCACAGTCTGCAGTCACGTGCCCCCACGCTTGCGGCTGCGCCGCTGCGCTGCCCCCCGAGGGGGCTGGGCCCGCCTTGAGGCGGCTCGGCGGCGGGCCCGCTCCATCGCTCGGTGAGCCAATGTGCAAGCCCCATGTGGTCGGGGTGCATGTGCGTGACGATCACGCGCAGCACCGGCAGGCCGCCGAGCTCGTTGGCGAACACCTGCTCCCAGGCGTCGCGCGTGGTGTCGCTGGTGATGCCGCAGTCGACGATGGTCCAGCCCGGGCGGCCATCGATCTCGTCACGCAGCAGCCACAGGTTGATGTGGTTCAGCGCGAACGGCAGCGGCATGCGCAGCCAGCGCACGCCCGGGGCGATTTCGAGTGCGCTGCCGACGGCGGGCACCGCATCGCCGAGGGCGTAACTCAGTTGGTGTTCGAGTTCGTTCATCGCTGCCGTCCGGGCCTTTACACTTTACGTAAACGTCAATCGCCAACCAGTCTACCCGCCCATGCCTGAACCTGCTGTCGCCCACGCGTCGCCCCCGTCCACCGCCGCGCAGACCTTCACGATCAGCGAGCTTGCCCGCGAGTTCGACCTGACCACCCGCGCGATCCGCTTCTACGAGGACTGCGGCCTGCTGTCGCCGCAGCGCCGCGGCCGCAACCGCGTCTACACGGCGCGCGACCGCACGCGCCTGAAGCTCACGCTGCGCGGCAAGCGGCTCGGCCTCACGCTGGCGGAGGTGAAGGAACTGGTCGACATGTACGAGTCGCCGCGCGACACGCAGGCGCAGCTGAAGAAGTTCCTGGTGGTGCTCGCCGCGCACCGCCAGCAGCTCGAACAGCAACTGGCCGATCTGCACGCCAACCTCGACGAGGTGCGCGCGCACGAGAAGGAAGCGCGGCGCCTGCTGGGAGCGGGCGACCGCAAGAAGTCGGCGTAATTCAGCCGGCGCGCGGCTGGTACGAACGGCACCATGCGTACAGCGCGTCGTAGATCACCATGCCGTGGCGCAGCATCTCGTGGTCATCGGCGAAGACCTGCGACAGCCCGAGCGAGATCGCGTAGAGCCCGGCCGACTGCGACGCCAGGTCGAGCCGCGAGGTGTCGGCGCCGCGCACGATGGTTGCCAGCTGCTGCAGCGCCGGGTCGGTCAGCGCGTGCTTCTTGATGAACGCATCGAAGCTGCACAACTCGCCCACATGTGTCATCTCGACGCCGGGCACGTCGTAGGGCGTCGCGCCGCTGTCGGCGGCGACGCGCAGCACCTGGTCGGCCGGGACGTAGAGGAACTCGGGCGCCGCATCGATGAAGCGCGCGATCAGCCACGGGCAGGCGATGCGGTCGATCTTCGGGCGTTCGCGGGTGACCCATTTCATGATGACCTCCGTTCTCAGATGACGCTGCGCAACAGCGATGCCATCAGTCCGATCAGCGCCGACGCGGCGATGACCTCCATCACGCCGCGCTTGAAGCGCCACAGCGCCAGCGTGGCCGCGACCGCGAGCAGCGCGCTCGGCGCGTCGAAACGCCCGCCGAAGCCCTGCGGCCACAGCACGTGGTAAGCGAAGAACAACGCCAGGTTGACGATCACGCCGACCACCGCCGCCGTGATCGCCGTCAGCGGCGCGGTGAACTTCAGGTTTCGGTGCGTCGACTCGACCAGGGGGCCGCCGAGCAGGATGAAGACGAACGACGGCAAGAAGGTGAAGAAGGTCACCACGCTGGCCGCCAGCGCGCCGCTGGCGGCCAGTGACTGCGGCCCGAGCACCTGCTGCGTCCAGCCGCCGACGAAGCCGACGAAGGCCACCACCATGATCAGCGGTCCGGGCGTGGTTTCGCCCAACGCCAGGCCGTCGATCATCTGTGCGGCGCTGAGCCAGTGGTGGCCGTCGACGGCGCCCTGGTAGACATAGGGCAGCACCGCATAGGCGCCGCCGAAGGTCAGCAGCGCGGCCTTGGTGAAGAACCAGCCGAGCTGCGCCAGCGTGCCGTTCCAGCCGCCGGTCGCGAGCAACACACCCATCACACCCGCCCACAGCAACAGGCCGACCGCCGCGACGCGCGCGGAGCGGCTCCAGCGGTGCACGGCATGTGGGGGTGTCGGCGTGTCGTCGTCGATCACCGCCGGCCCGTAGTCACCCGCGGCGGCGCCATGGCCGCCGCCCATCGCGAAGCGCTGTGGCGCAAAGCGGCCGCCGAGCGCGCCGATCACGCCGGCCCCGAGCACGATCAGCGGGAACGGCAGGTTCAGCGCAAAGATCGCCACGAAGGCCGCCGCCGCGATCGCCCACAGCGCGCTGTTCTTCAGCGCGCGCGAGCCGATGCGGTGCGCCGCGTGCAGCACGATCGCGGTCACGGCCGGCTTGATGCCGTAGAAGATGCCGGCCACCAGCGGCGTGTGGCCGAACGCCATGTAGATCCACGACAGCGCGATCAGGATGGCGAGCGACGGCAGCACGAACAGCCCGCCGGCGACGATGCCGCCCCACGTGCGGTGCAGCAGCCAGCCGATGTAGGTGGCAAGTTGCTGCGCCTCGGGGCCGGGCAGCACCATGCAGTAGTTCAGCGCGTGCAGGAAGCGCCGCTCCGAAATCCAGCGCCGGCGCTCGACCAGTTCCTGGTGCATCACCGCGATCTGCCCGGCCGGGCCGCCGAAGCTGATGAAGCCGAGCTTGAGCCAGAACTTGAAGGCGTCGCCGAAGCTGGGGGCGGGTGGGCGCACGGGTGCGGTCATGTGTCGATCTCGGTGGCGTTCTTGTCGAGGGCTCGGCGCAGGCCGTCGAACACGGCGCACGCCGCGTCCAGCAGCGCGTCGTCATCGGTGAGGTGATCGCGCAAGCCGGCAAGTGCCGCTTCAATGCCCGGCGCCTGCGCCACCGGCACGCCGCCGACATCGAGAACGTGCACCAGTTCGCCGATGCGCACGAGCGCAGCGTCGTCGTCGAAGCCGAAACTCGCGAGCAGCGTTTCGTAGGTGACGCGCGACGGCGTGTGGCTGAAGCGGGCGCCGTCGAAGTCGAAGCCCAGCCAGCCGCGCTTGCACTTCGCGGCGTCGGCCAGCCAGCGGAACGTTGCGTCGGGGTCGATGCAGCGGCGGATCAACCACGCGCTCGCGAGCCGATCGACCCACGGCCGCTTGCGCGTGGCCCAGGTGCAGCCCTGGTAGTCGGCGCGGTCCAGCCGGGCAATGGCGGCGGCGCGCGGCTGCGGCTCGTCGGGGTTGGTCAGGCGCAACAACGCGGTCTGCAAGGTTTCCAGCGCGGCCTGCGACTGCCGCTGGCTCTCGCCCGGAAAGTGATCGGTCTGCACGATCTGCGCGTGGCGCCGCCACAGTGCCTGCATGCGGCGCGTGGCCTGAGACGCGGGCCATGCGGCGGGATCGGCGCCGCGCAACTCGGCAATGAGTGCGGCGTAGTCGGCACTGCGGTCGAACAACTGGCGCCACCCGCCCACCTCGGCCGCATCGAGCGGCGACGCGGTGAGCAGCCAGGCCTCGCCGCCGGCGGCACGGATCTCATCCGCCTGCGCAGCCAGCGTTTCGGCGGCGCCGGCCATGTCGGGCAACAAGTAGACGCCGTCGCGCAGCGCAGCCGCCCCGGCGGCCTTCAGCGCCCGCCACAAGCGCATGCGTGCGGTGGTTTGTGCGGTGGGCAGGCTGGCGACCAGAAGCAGCCACGCGGTCTCAAGCTTCATTTGTTAACTATACGACGCATTTGTTTTGACATCTACATACAAGCCATGACGTCGAGTTGGGAAAGTGGGAGTAGAAACACGGCAGCAATACGGCACCGCTTGAATCGCAGGCGTGTCGTCTGCCGAACAACAAAAGAAGGAGCCCCGATGGATGCGCAACCCGATGCGGCCGCCAGCCCAACGCCGCGCCGCCTCAGCCGCCGCGCGGCGTGGGTCGGGAGCGCGCTGGCGCTGGTCGCCCTCGCCGCATTGGCGTGGCTCGCCTGGGGCCTGACGCACGCGCCCGCGTCGGGCGGCGGTGGGCCACCCGGCCGCGCGCGTGGCACGCCGGCGACGACGGTCGGTGTCGCGGTCGCGGAGCGCGCCGACATTCCGGTCGTGCTCGAGGCCTTGGGCACGGTGACGCCGGCCGCCACGGTGACGGTGCGCCCGCAGGTGACCGGCGTGCTGCAGCAGGTGATGTTCCGCGAGGGGCAGATGGTCAAGGCCGGGCAGCTGCTCGCGCAGATCGACCCGCGCCCGTTCGAGATGGCGCTGATGCAGGCGCTGGGCCAGCGCCAGCGCGACGAGGCGCAGCTGGAGAACGCACGCCTCACGCTGCAGCGCTATCGCACGCTGCTCGAGCAGGACTCGATTGCGCGCCAGGACGTCGACACGCAGGCGGCGCTGGTCAAGCAGCTTGAAGGCACGCTGAACACCGACCGCGCGGCCGAAGGCACGGCCCGGCTGAACCTCGGCTTCTGCCGCATCGCCGCGCCGATCGGCGGCCGGCTCGGCCTGCGCGTGGTCGACGTCGGCAACGTCGTGATGGCCAATGACGCCAATGGCATCGCCGTGATCACGCAGGTGTCGCCGATCGACGTCGAGTTCGCGGTGCCGCAGGACCAGGTGCCCGAGCTGCTGGCGCGCAGCAACGAAGGGGCGCGGCTGCCGGCCACCGCGCTCGACCGCACCCGCACCGCGGAGCTCGACACCGGCAGCTTCTCGACGCTGGACAACCAGGTCGACACGCAGACCGGCACCGTGCGGGCCAAGGCGCGTTTTCCGAACGCGAAGCTGGCGCTGTTTCCGAACCAGTTCGTCAACGTGCGGCTGCGGCTGCGCACGGTCGTTGGCGCGGTCGTCGTTCCAGTCAACGCGCTGCGCCACGGCAGCAGCGGCGACTTCGTCTACGTGCTCAACGTGGCCGAGCGCACGGTGGAATTGCGGCCGGTCACCCGCGGCGAGGCGAGTGTCGACAAGGTCGCCATCGTCGCCGGCCTGAGGCTCGGCGAGAACGTGATCACCGAAGGCGCCGACCGCCTGAAGGACGGTGCGCAGGTGCTGCTGCCCGGCGACCGGCCTGCTT
>JBGQEX010000051.1:0-23057 GCA_041496605.1 Piscinibacter sp. | reverse complement strand
AGGAAAGCGGCAGGCCGGTGGGCGGCAAGCTGATGCTGTTCTTCGGCGCGCGCAAGCCCGAGGAGCTGCCGTACTTCGGCCCGCTGACCAAGCTGCCACCCGAGCTGATGGACACCACGCTCGCCTTCTCGCGCGTGAGGGGCCAACCGCGCGCCTATGTGCAGGACCGCATCCGCGAACGCGCGCGCGATGTGGCCGAGCTGCTGCGCGGCGACAGCTTCGTCTACATCTGCGGCCTGAAAGGCATGGAGACCGGCGTGCTCGACGCGCTCGACGATGCGTGCCAACTCGCCGGCATGGATTGGCCGTCGCTGCATACGCGCTTCGTGGCCGAGGGCCGCTTTCACGTCGAGACGTATTGAGAACGATGAACCCGCAAACCATTGGCGTCATCGGCGCCGGCACCATGGGCGCCGGCATCGCGCAGGTGGCCGCCGCTGCCGGCCACCCCGTCAAGCTGCTCGACCTGCGCGCCGGCGCCGCACAAGCCGCCATCGAGCAGACGGCCAAGGCACTCGCCGGCCTCGTCGACAAGGGCCGCTTGTCGGCCGAAGACCGCGCTGCCACGCTCGCGCGCCTGACAGCCGTGAACACAACGGCCGAACTCGCCGACGCCACGCTGGTCGTCGAAGTGATCGTCGAGAACCTCGAGGCCAAGCAGAAGCTGCTGCGCGAACTGGAAGCCGTGGTCTCGCCGGATGCGGTGCTGGCGTCGAACACCTCGTCGATCTCCATCACGGCGATCGCCAACGGCCTGCAGCACCCGCAGCGCGTCGTCGGCATGCATTTCTTCAACCCGGTGCCGCTGATGAAGCTGGTGGAGGTGGTGGCGGGCGCCGAGACCGATGCTGCGGTCGCGCAGTCGGTGTTCGATCTGGCCAAGCGCTGGGGCAAGACGCCGGTGCACGCCAAGAGCACGCCGGGTTTCATCGTCAACCGCATCGCGCGGCCCTACTACGCCGAGGCGCTGGCGCTGCTGCAGGAGCAGGCCGCCACGCCGGCGGTGATCGACATGCTGGCGCGCAGCGCGGGCTTTCGGATGGGCCCGTGCGAACTGATGGACCTGATCGGCCACGACGTGAACTACGCGGTCACGCAGTCGGTGTTCGAGGCCAACTACGGCGACCGTCGCTATGTGCCGTCGCTGGTGCAGAAGGCGCTGCTCGACGGCGGGCGGCTCGGCCGCAAGGTGGGCAAGGGCTTCTACGATGGCACGCCGCCGCCGGAACTTGCACGCAGCGCTGTGCCGGCGCTGCCCGGCCCGCTGACGCTGCGCGGCGCGGGCGCGCTGGCGCAATCGTTGCAAGCCTGGCTGGAGGGTCGCGGGCTCGCGTTCGCGCACGAGCCGGAGTCGGCCTGGACGGGGCTGACGGTGGGGGATGTCGAACTGCATGTCACCGACGGCCGCACCGCGATGCAACTGGCGGCCCTGAGCGGGCACGCCGACGTCGCGGTGATCGACCTGCCCTTGGTCAGCGACAAGCTGCAATCCCTCGGTGTCGCGTTCGCGGCCAGTGCCTCGGAAGCCGCGCGGCAGACCGTCCTCACCACACTGCAAGCTTGCGGCTGGCAGCCTCAGGAACTGCGCGACATGCCCGGCCTGTGGGCCGCACGCACCGTCTGCATGCTCGTCAACGAGGGGGCCGACGCGGTGCACCAGGGCGTGTGCGACGAGCCGGGCGCCGACCTCGCGATGAAGCTCGGCACCAACTGGCCCGCGGGCCCGTTCGAGTGGCTGAACGCCATCGGCGTCGAAACGGTGGTTGCGGTGCTCGACCACCTTCACGCGGCCACGCGCAGCGAGCGCTATCGCGTCAGCCCGCTGCTGCAGCAGCGGCTGTGGGCGCAGCGGCTGCGCTCGCTCGGCTGAATCGGTCGAGGTCCGCGCTTTCCGCCGCTGCCTGATGGACAGTCGTTCACGTCACCACTAAGCTTCGCGTCGTTCGGCGTCGATACAAGACGTGTTGGAGCGCATCGGTCATGCGCCGTGGCAACGGAGCCCCAAGCTCGGTTGCTCGGTCGCCGAGAGCCTGTGTCGAGCGACTCACATCTATTCTGCAGGAGGCACCATGTCATACAGAACCGAGTTCATGACCTTCACCATCAAGCAGGGCATGGAGGCGGAGGCGGAAGAGTGGATACGCATACTCACGGAACGGCAAGCTGAGTGCGTGCAAACGCTCGATCGCGAGCGCATGCACATCGAATGCATCTTCAAGTCGTTCCAAAACGACCGCATGTGCTTGTCGTGGTTCACGGTGCACGGCCTCGCGGGAGAGCGCCTGCGCGGCTCGCCCCACCCGATAGACAAGCTGCACCTCGAATACTGGGACAAGTGCATCGACAAGGAAGTGCTGCCCGAACGATACAAACACGTGGTCACCTTCCTTCCCGAGTCGATCCGCCGGGCATTGGAGGCGCGGGATCAGCCCTGAGAGCATTCCGGCACGCTGGTTGCACGTTCACGGCTTTCGCGCTTCTCACATGCACCCGAACCACCATATGAACACCGAAGAAACCTTGTCCCCGGCAGAACGCGCCACGTTGGAAGTCACGCTGCCCACCGCGCTGGAGTTATGCCGCCTGGGGCTGGCCACGATGATCGACATACGGCAATCCTTCGAGATCGAAATGAAGGGCGCGATCCCAGACACCGTGCACATTCCGATCTTCGAAGTCAAACTCATGCTCGGTCACACGCTGACCGAGGACGAGCAGGACATTCTGGACGCCGGCCAACCCAAGGACATCGACGCGAAGACCTTCTTCACGACGATCAACCAGTTGCACCACACGCGCGACCACCTGTTGCTGTGTATCTGCAACAGCGGTCGACGCAGCCTGACCGCCGCTTCACTGCTGCGCTCACTGGGTTATCCCAAGGCGCTGTCGGTGGCAGGGGGCTTCCAGGCTTGGAAGAAGCTGCAGGCTGCCGCTGCCGCGCCGGCAACGCCCACGGCGGCCGGTTGAGGCAGGTCGCGTTGATCCGATCGAACGTCTGGTCCGATGCAACATCACCTGCGAATCGCGCGCCCTGTGAGCGACCTGCGGCGTGCCAAGTCGATGTACTGCGCGGGCTTGGGTCTGCGCGTCCTCGGGAGCTTCGCAGACCATGACGGGTTCGACGGGGTCATGCTCGGAAGGGCTGGCTCGAGCTATCACTTCGAGTTCACGCACTGCCGAACCCATCCTGTGGCACCCCAAACCACGCCGGAAGATCTGGCCGTCTTCTACGTACCGGACAGCAGCGAATGGCAACGCGCATGCGCCGATATGTTGGCTGCCGGTTTCACGCAAGTGACTTCGTTCAACCCATATTGGGACGTTAGCGGCCGCACATTTGTGGACCCCGACGGTTACCGGGTCGTGTTGCAGAACGCCGATTGGAGCAACGCCGAAGCTCAATGACCCCAGCAACGCGCAAGGACTGCTTTCGCTACGATGGCCCGCTCGATGGACCCAAGTGCCTGCGTTGCCACAACAGGCGCATCGTCGAGTCAGTCCTCAGGAGCCGTCGTGCCGAACGTCGCGTCACCGAAGCAAATCAACCCCGTGGCCGAACAGGAGTGCTTGCTCATGCTCATAGAACGCAAGTCGACACAGCACACCGGTGACGCCGTCACCGAGAAGACGCGGTCCCTCGCCGACCAGCTTCGTCCGCTATGAGGGCGCCTTTGTTTCGGCGGGCTCAGTCCGGCTCCCAGACCACCCACAACGACCGGCCACATTCCTTCGCTGCGTCTACTCGCAGGTACTCGATGCGTAACTCCATTGCACTGGCTGTCCTGCTGTCCGTGGCTTGCGCTTCGGTCCACGCCATCACGATCGACGCCAAGGCGCTGGCCCGGTTCGACGTCAGCTATGCCAAATGCGAAGCGCGGTTTCCGTCGATGCGGGGCCATCGTGACGAGGCCTACTTGAGCCTGTGGAGAGTGCAGCTGGATGACAAGGCTCGGGCCCAGCTCAAGGCATCGCGAAGCAGCCCGGAGTACCGGGCCGAAAGCCGTCGCGCATTGCGACCCGTCGACAAGAGCGCGTCGGCCACTGCAGCGAGCCGGCTGGAACAGCAGTGCCAGGCGCTGTGGGCGGAAACTCAGCGCGTAACAAAGGGCAAGCAGTGATACCGGCCCAGCTGCATAACCCTTCTGTCGCGTGGGCGCACGACCGCGGGGCATGATCGCTGGTCTTGCCGACGCACGAGGCGCCGCTGCGGCCCGCCGGCGTCGGCTGTGAATCCACGATGAGCTTTCCTGCATTTCTCGAAACCGCCTGGAGCGAGCACACCGATCATCCGCAAGAGGTCGCGGATCGGTTGGCGCAGTCGCTGCACCGCGTGACGGCGGCCGTTGACATTGCGCCGTTCGTGCATCTGCTGACCCATGTTTTCGGCGAGCACCTCGGCCAGTGGCAAGGTGGTGTCGACGTGCTGGAGTCGCTACGCCGGACGCCCGCGTTCGATGGCGCTGCCGAACCCGCCCTGAACCGAAGCATTGCCGCCTTGCGCTACGCCGGCGGCGACGACACGGCGTTGGCTTCGCTGTCCGTACCGGACCGCGTGTGGGCGTTGGCCGCGGCCGCGTCGGCGCTTGCGGGCCGCGTTGAATTCACGCGGGCGCTGGCCGCGTTTGCCGAAGCCCTTCGGCTCGCGAGTGCGGGTTTGCCTTCGGGGTCGCCCGCGGTCAGGGCACTCGCGGTGGCCGGCAACAACCTGGCTGCCGCACTCGAGGAAAAGACCGACCGTGACGCCGGCGAAACGCAGGCCATGGTGACAGCCGCCGAAGCCGGCTTGCGGCATTGGAAACTGGCGGGCACGTGGCTTGAAGAGGAGCGGGCCGAATACCGGCTCGCGCGCAGTCTGCTTCACGCCGGCGAGCCAGTGGCAGCCATGCAAAGTGCCGGGCGCTGCCTGGAACTGTGCCTGCGCAACGATGCGCCGGCGTTCGAGCAGTTCTTCGGCTACGCCGTTCTTGCCCTGGCGCAACGCGCTGCCGGCGACCACGACGCATTCTCCGCGTCACGCCGGCGCGCATGGGCGCTGCGGGAGCAGGTACCCGTCGAAGAAAGGCCGTGGTGTGAAACCGAACTCGAGGAACTGGGCGGCTGACGGTCGCGTGCGGCCTTCGCCCACGCGTTGTTCCGGCACCGCCTTATCCCCCAGTCTTCATGTGACATTGGCGTCACTCCCCGCGGATCGAACCGAACGGCATGGGGTCGAACCCCGTGTATTGCAGCAATGGAGAGCAGCATGAAATACCGATCAGTGGAAATCTTCTCCGGGCGCACGTTTCAAGTGCCCGAATACATCCGGCGCATCGACCACCGCGCCACGCACGGTTGGCAGTTGCGCTACGGCAAGTGGAAGATGTTTTCCGACTTCAGCAACGATGGCAGTGGCGCCAAGTCCGCGCTCGCGCTGGCGACCGAGGAGCTGTTGCGCCGCGTCGATCGGCTGCCTGCGCCGTCGGGGCTGCGGCGCGAACCTGTCTCGACGAAGGCGAATGATCTTCCGGTCGGGATCTCGGGCCCCATCGTCCGCACACGCGCGGGCCGCAGCGTGGCGGAGTGCAGCTTCGGCGTCAGCATCCCGCGCTTCGGTCTCAAACCCACGAACAAGAACGTGTACATCGCGACCGCGAACACGTTCACGCAAGAGAAGTTCGACCTCGCTCTGGCCAAGGCGATGGACCTGCGAGCCAACGCGCAGAAGGCGTACCAGGCCGCGACCACCAAGGCCATGCGGGCCGGCAGCCGCAAGAAGGAACGCGCGTAAGCGCCCTTCGGTCGGCTTGCACGGGCGCGCCGGCTCAGCGCGCCTTCAGGCTGCGCAGGAATGCCACGATGTCGGCGCGCGCCTTGGCGTCGCTGACCTGCACGTTCATCACCTGGCCGGGGATGAGTCTTTCCGGCTCGGTGAGCCAGGCATTGAGCGTGGATTCGTTCCACACGATGGCCGAGGCTTTCAGCGCGTTGGAGTAGCCGAAGCCGTCGCGCGTGCCGGCCTTGCGGCCGAACACGCCGCGGTGTGCCGGGCCGACGCGGTTCTCGTCGACCGAGTGGCAACCGGTGCAGCGCGCCTCGTACAAGGCCTGCCCGTTCGCGGCGTCACCCGCCGCGTGGGCAGGTGAGGCCAGCATCAGGCACAGCGCCGACAGCATGTCGGCGCGGCTCACGGTTTTCACGCGCCGAACCCGAGCGCGCCCATCGGCAGCGACTTGCCGAGCGCGCCGGCCAGCGCCGTCCAGTGCATCGTCTCGTCGGCAGCCAGGCGCGCGGCCACCTTGGCCAGTGCGCTGTCGCCGAAGGCCGGAATCACGCCCAGGTAGGCGTTGGTGGCGCCGAGTTCGAGCCGGGCGGCGAGTTCCAGCACGTCGGCCTGGCTCTTCAGCGTGTCGGCGTGCAGGGCCTTCGCGTAGTCGCCGATCGCCTTCTCGGCCACCGGCTTGCCGCCGAGCTTTTCGATGGTGGCGATCAGCGCGTCGCGGTGTGCTTTGTGGTGCGACTGGAACAGCACGGCCACGTCGAGCACGGGCTTTTGCAGCAGGCCGCTGCCGGCACCGAGCTGGTAGGCGTTGATGGCTTCGTGCTCGAGGCCGAGCGCGACGTTGAGGATGCCCGCGTCCTTGGCCGGGTCCATGCCGGCGGCGCGCGCCAGGCTGGAGGCGCCGCCGAGCAGCGCAATGGTGCCGGCCGACAGCGTGAGGGCGCTGCCGCCCAGGAATCCGCGACGGCTGGACGCGGGCACAACGAGGGGAGACGTGGTACGGGACGAAGACATGGCAGGCTCCTGAAAGGGTGCGGGTTGACGGACGTGGACGGTGGGGCCCGCCCATGCATTGCCGATACGCGGTGAACTTGAAATCGGATGCAACACCGGCACCGGTCGCGCTCGCATGAAGGAACGGTTTCTATAATTTCGCGTCCGAACACCTTGACCATGACCCCATCCCCCATGCCGCCGTGGCGCCAGCGGTTGCGTCGCGCGGCGCCTGCGCTGTGTGGCCTGGCGGCCGGCGCGGCCCTGTCACTGATTGCCTTGGTGGCCCTGCTGGTGGCCGTGGCAACGCCCAACCTGCCCGACATCGGCAGCCTCACCGACTATCGGCCGCAGCAGCCGATGCGCGTGTTGTCGGCCGATGGCGTGCTGCTCGGCGAGTTCGGCGAAGAGCGGCGCCATTTCACGCCCATCGCGCAAATCCCGAAGATCCTGCAAGACGCCGTGCTCGCCGTCGAGGACGCCGATTTCTATCGTCACAGCGGCGTCAACTACAAGGGCGTGCTGCGCGCGGCGTTGGCCAATTTTGGCCGGCAGCGCAGCCAGGGTGCGTCGACGATCACGATGCAGGTGGCGCGCAACTTCTATCTACCCACCGAGAAGACCTACATCCGCAAGTTCTACGAGATGCTGCTGGCGCTGAAGATCGAAAGCCAGCTCAGCAAGGAGCAGATCCTCGAGATCTACATGAACCAGATCTACCTCGGCCAGCGCGCCTACGGCTTTGCGTCGGCGAGCGAGATCTACTTCGGCAAATCGCTCGGTGAGCTGAGCGTGGCCGAAGCGGCCATGCTCGCCGGCCTGCCGCAGTCGCCGATCGCCGGCAATCCGATCGCCAACCCGCGCCGCGCCAGCGCGCGGCAGGCGCATGTGCTCAGGCGCATGCTGGCCGGCGGCGTCATCAGCGCCGCGCAGTACGACCAGGCGCGCCAGCAGAGCGTGAGCTTGCGCACGCCCTCCGAGGTGCCGATGCATGCGGAGTACGTGGCCGAGGTCGCGCGGCAGCTCGTCGTCAGCCAGTACGGCAACGATGCCTACCGCCGCGGGCTGAACGTGGTGCTGACGATCAACGCGGCCGACCAGGCCGTGGCCTACCGCGCGCTGCGCAAGGGCATCATGGACTTCGAGCGGCGCCAGGCCTATCGCGGGCCCGAAGAGCTGGTCGATCTGCCGGCCGACGTGGACGATCTCGACGCGCGCATTGCCGAAGCGCTGGCGGATCACCCGGACAACGACGAGCTGAAGGCCGCCGTGGTGCTGGAGGTGGCGCCGACGAAGGTCGTGGCCGCGCTGCAAAGCGGCGAACTGGTGACGATCAGCGGCGACGGCCTGAAGCCCGCCGCATCGGGCCTGTCGGCCCGCGCGAGCCCGAAGACGCGCATCCGCCGCGGCGCGGTGATCCGCCTGGCGCAGGGCGAAACGGGCGCGTGGATCATCACGCAGCTGCCGCAGGTGGAAGCAGCCTTCGTGGCCATGGACCCGCACAGCGGCGCGCTGCGCGCCATGGTCGGCGGATTCGACTACTCGAAGAGCCAGTTCAACCACGTGACGCAGGCGTGGCGCCAGCCCGGCTCCAGCCTGAAGCCGTTCATCTACTCGGCTGCGCTGGAGAAGGGCTTCACACCGGCCACCGTGATCAACGACGCGCCGCTGTCCTTCGACGCCGCGGCCAACGGCGGCGAGGCGTGGCAGCCGAAGAATTCCGACGGCAATTTCGATGGGCCGATGGCGCTGCGCAGCGGCCTTGCGAAATCGAAGAACCTGGTCTCGATCCGCATCCTGCAAGCCATCGGCGTGCCCTATGCACAGGACTGGCTCGCGCGTTTCGGCTTCGATGCCGAGCGCCAGCCTGCCACGCTGGCGATGGCGCTCGGCGCCGGCGCCGTCACGCCACTGCAGATGGCCTCGGCCTACTCGGTGTTCGCCAACGGCGGCTACCGACTCAACCCGGTGCTGATCAGCCGGCTCACCGATTCCAGCGGCCGCGTGCTCAGCGAGTCGGCACCGCAGCTGCTGGATGAATCATTGCGCGTCGTCGATGCGCGCAACACCTTCACGATGAGCAGCCTGCTGCAGGACGTGACGCGCCCGGGCGGCACCGCGGCTCGCGCGCAGGCCACGCTCCAGCGCAGCGACATCTACGGTAAGACCGGCACCACCAACGACGCGATGGACGCCTGGTTCGCCGGCTACCAGCCGAGCGTGGTCGCCGTCGTGTGGATGGGCTACGACCAGCCGCGCTCGCTGGGCGACAGGGAAAGCGGCGGCGGGCTGGCACTGCCGATCTGGCTCGACTACATGGCGCATGCGTTGAAGGGCGTTCCGGTCGACGAACCGGCGGCGCCCGACGGCGTGGTGAACCTGAACGGCGAGTGGTACTACAAAGAGTTCGCGCCCGGCAGCGGCGTCGGGCAGCTCGGCATCGACGACCCGCAGTCGCCGCGGCCGACCGAAGACGAACGGCGAAGCATCCTCGACTTGTTCAAGTGACGATCGGCGGCGTGCGCCGGCCTTGACTTGAGACAGCTTCCGCCGTCAAGCTCGGACGTAGTCTGGTCTTGGTTCAGAGCGGAGGTGATGCAATGAAGATCCTGCTGCCCGTCGACGGCTCGGAGCTGTCGCTCGAAGCGGTGCGCTATGCGATCCGGTTGACCAGCGAAGGCCTGCAGGCGAGCTTCGTGATCGCCAACGTGCAGGAGCCGACCACGCTCTACGAGATGGTGGTGGCGCACGACCCCGACGTGCTGCAGCAGGTGAGCGGCGCGGCGGGCGTCCACCTGCTGGCCGGTGCCGAGGAGCTGCTGAACCAGGCCGATCTCGAGCACGAGAGCGAAGTGGCCGCGGGCGACCCGGCGCACACACTGGTCGACATCATCGAGCGATTCGGCTGCGACGCGGTGATCATGGGCGCCCGCGGCATGGGCCCGCTCAGTGCGGCGTTGGTGGGCTCGGTGTCGCTCGGCGTGCTGCGCGCGTCGCCGGTGCCGGTGACCATCGTCAAGCCGCGGCCGGCGCCGGAAGCGGAGGAAGACGAAAGCGCGGAATCATCGGTGTGACGTCGCGCGAACAAAAGGTCCCCATGCAGAAGCCGGCGAAATATCTGGTGGTGATCGACTCGGGCGGCGAGATGGTGGCGCGCATGTTCGATGGGGCGCGCCGACCCATCGTCGACTTCGACGCTTCATCGTCGGAAGTCGTCGTGATGACGCAAGGCCTGGCGCCGACGCAAGACGCGAACGGTGCCGAATGGAACACTGCGCTGGCCGGACACAGCACGCTGGAGCGCGCGCAGGCGGAGGTGTACGCGCTCGACGTTTGATGCCGACGGCGGCTCCGGGTGGGCTTCAGCCCCAGACTTCGCGCGCCGTCTCGACCACCAGCCGCAGCTTCGCGCGCTGCGCCTCGACGGCGATGTCGTTGCCGTGCACCGTGCTCGAGAAGCCGCACTGCGGCGACAGGCACAGCTGCTCCAGCGGCACATACTTCGTCGCCTCGTCGATGCGGCGCTTCAGCACGTCTTTCGATTCGAGCTGCCCGAGCTTGGTGGTGACCAGACCCAGCACCACGATCTTGCCCTTGGGCAGGAAGCGCAGCGGCTCGAAGCCGCCGCTGCGCGCGTCGTCGTACTCCATGAAGTACGCGTCGACGTGCATCTCCGAAAGCAGCGCTTCGGCCACCGGCTCGTAGCCGCCGGTCGCGGCCCAGTGGCTCTTGAAATTGCCGCGGCACAGGTGCACCGCGAGCGTCATGCCGGCGGGTCTCTGCGCGACCACGCGGTTGATGAAGCCCGCATACCGGTGCGGCAGTTCGTTCGGGTCGTCGCCACGCGTGCGCGCCCCTTCGCGCATGTGTTCGTCGCACAGATAGGCGAGGTTGGTGTCGTCCATCTGCACGTAGGTCGAGCCCGCCGCCGCGAGTGAACGCAACTCGTCGCCATAGGCGTCGGCCACGTCCTGGTAGAACGGTTCGAGCTCGGGGTAGGCCTCGCGGCTGATGCCGGCGCGGCCGCCGCGAAAATGCAGCATCGTCGGCGACGGGATCGACACCTTCGGTGTGCTGCCGGGCAAGACCTGGCTCTTCAGGTACTCGAAGTCGGCGCGCTGGATGTCCTTCACATGGCGCACCTTGTCGATCACGCGCATCACCGGCGGCGCCAGCTCTTCGCTGCCGTCGGGCTTCTTGATGGTGACCGGGATGTCGGTCTTCACGCCGCCGAGCTGGTCGAGGAAATCGATGTGGAAGTAGGTGCGGCGGAACTCACCGTCGGTGATGCTCTTGAGCCCCACGTCTTCCTGGAACTTCACGATCTCGGTGATCGCGCGGTCTTCCACCGCGCGCAGCTGCTCGGCCGTGATCTCGCCCTTGCTGCGCTGCTCGCGCGCGTCGAGCAGGTACCTCGGTCGCAGGAAGCTGCCGACATGGTCGGCGCGAAACGGGGGCGTGCTGCGTTGGCTCATCGTGGCTCCTCGGTTGCCGGCGCTGAATGATGATATGCCTTGCTGGATGAATACAGCATCTGCGGAAAACTAGGTGTAAACCCGCTAAATGATGGCTAAGAGCAACGCAGATACTTGATAACTGTATACAACGCGTATTCAGTATCCAGCGATGAACGCATTCCCACTCAACGCCTGGTATGCCGCCGCCTACGACGTCGAGGTCAAGGCGGCGCTGCTCGGCCGCACCGTCTGCGGCCAGAAGATCGTGCTGTTCCGGCGTCAGGACGGCAGCGTCGCCGCCTTGGAAGACGCTTGCTGGCATCGCCTGTTGCCATTGTCCAAGGGGCGGCTGGACCAAGACCAGATCACCTGCGGCTACCACGGCCTGGTGTTCAACGGCGACGGCCGCTGCACGCACATGCCGTCGCAGGAAACGATCAACCCGTCGGCCTGCGTCCGCTCGTTCCCGGTGCTGCAAAGGCACCGCTTCGTCTGGGTCTGGCCCGGCGACCCGGCGCTCGCCGATGCGTCCAGGCTGCCCGACCTGCACTGGAACGACGACCCGGCCTGGGCCGGCGACGGCAAGCTGATCCGCGTGAACTGCGACTACCGGCTGGTGCTCGACAACCTGATGGACCTGACGCATGAAACCTTCGTGCACAGCTCCAGCATCGGCCAGCGCGCGGTGGCCGAAGCGCCCTTTGCCGCCACGCACGGCGAGCGCACGGCCACGGTCACGCGCTGGATGGAGAACATCGATGCGCCGCCGTTCTGGGCCGGCCAGCTGCGCCATGCCACCGGCTACGAAGGCAAAGTGGACCGCTGGCAGATCATCCGCTTCGAAGCGCCGTGCACGATCGCCATCGACGTCGGCGTGGCACCGGCCGGCAGCGGCGCGCCGCAGGGCGACCGCTCCAAGGGTGTCAACGGCTTTGTGCTGAACACCATCACGCCCGAGACGGAGCGCAGCTGCCACTACTTCTGGGCCTTCGCGCGCAACTACTGTCTCGGCGAGCAGCGCCTGACGCACGAACTGCGCGAAGGCGTGGCGAGCATCTTCCGCGAGGACGAGCTGATCCTCGAAGCGCAGCAGCAGGCGATCGACGAGCACCCGGGCTACAGCTTCTACAACCTCAACATCGACGCCGGCTCGATGTGGGCGCGCAAGCTGATCGACAAAATGGTGCAGGCCGAGGCAACGGTGCAAGGTCGGCCGACCGTGATCCCGCTGCGCACGGCGGCCTGAAATGTCGCCACACCCGCTCGAAGGCACTGCGTCCACGTCGCAAACGGTGCGCACCCAGCTGCGCCTGCGCGAGCTGATCGTCGGCGGCGAGTTGAAGCCCGGCAGCCGCATCGCCGAGCTGACGCTGGTCGAGCGGCTGGGCGCGTCGCGCACGCCGATCCGCATGGCGCTGGTGCGTTTGCAGGAAGAAGGCCTGCTCGAAGCGCTGCCCAACGGCGGCTTCGCGGTCAAGGACTTTTCCGAATCGGACATCCACGACGCCATCGAACTGCGCGGCACGCTCGAGGGGCTGGCCGCGCGGCTGGCAGCCGAGCGCGGCGTCGGTGCGGTGCTGCTGGCGGACGCGCGCGACTGCCTCTCGCGCATCGACGACTTGCTGGCCCCGCGCGAGCTGACGGACGATTCATTCACCGGTTACGTCGAGCAGAACGGCCGCTTCCATTCGCTGCTGGCCGAGATGGCCGGCAGCGAGCTGGTGCAGCGCCAGCTCGAACGTGCGAAGACGTTGCCGTTTGCGTCGCCCAACGGCTTCGTGATGGTGCAGTCCACCGGCCCCGACGCGCGCGACGTGCTGATCGTGGCGCAGGAACAGCACCGCAGCGTCGTCGAGGCGATCGTGCAGCGCGAAGGCGCGCGTGCCGAAGCCTTGATGCGCGAACACGCGCGCATTGCCCACCGCAACCTGCGCCAGGCGCTGCAAAGCCACCAGGCGCTCAAGCTGCTGCCGGGCGCGAGCCTGATCCGCCGCCGCTCCACCCGCTGACACCCGCATGCGAAACAACATCCAATGGCATCCGGCTGCGGTGCGCGCGCACCGCGACCTGAGCCCGACGGTACGCGAGTTCGAGATCCGCCCCGCGGGCGGCATCAGGCCGTGGACGGTAGGCAGCCACCTGAACGTGCGCATCGAGGTCGACGGCCGCGAGGAGACCCGCTCCTATTCGCTGGTCGGCACGCCGGATGCCGAGGTCTATCGCATCGCCGTCAAGCGGGCCCAGCCCAGCCGCGGCGGCTCGCGTTTCATGTGGCAGCTGGAGACGGGCAGCGAACTGCGAATCGGCGAGCCGAACAACCATTTCGAGCTGGCCTTCAACGCGCCGCAGTTCCTGCTGGTCGCCGGCGGCATCGGCATCACGCCCATCGTCGGCATGGCGCAGCTGCTGGCGAGCCAGGGCGCACACGTGGCCATGCGCTACGCGGCGCGCAGCGCCGACGAACTCGTGTACGCCGACCTGCTGCGGCCCCTGCTCGGCGAGCGGCTCCAGACCTTCTGCGACGACCGGGGCGAGCGCATCGCACTCGACGCCGAGATCGCCGCGCTGGCGCCGCGTGCGCAGCTGCTCGCCTGCGGCCCCTTGCCCTTGCTTGACGCGCTGCGCGACGCCTGGGAACGCGCCGGCCGCGCCCCGGCGGACTTGCGCTTCGAGACCTTCGGCAACACCGGTCGCTACGAGGCGCAGCCGTTCTGGGTCGAGCTGCCGCGCCATCGCCTGCGCATCGAGGTGCCGGCCGATCGCAGCCTGCTCGATGTGTTGAACGAGTCGGGCGTCGAAGTGCTGTGCGATTGCCGTCGCGGCGAATGCGGGTTGTGCGCAATGGACATCGTCTCGGTGCAAGGCACGATAGACCACCGCGATGTGTTCTTCAGCGCGCACGAGAAGCAGGACAACCGCCGTCTGTGTGCCTGCGTTTCGCGCGTCAGCGGCGGGGGTGTCGTGCTCGATTCCGCCTACCGCCCCGATGCCTGAGCGCCACGCGGCGGCTTCAACCCGTTGATGGAGACGAACATGAAAAAACGCGTCCTGCTGCAAGTCGCCGCCGTGGCGTTGATGGGGGGCTGCATCGCATCGGCGGTACACGCCGAAGACACGATCAAGATCGGCCTCGTGCTGCCGATGACCGGCCCGTTCGCCTCCACCGGCCGGCAGATCGACGCCGCCGTGAAGCTGTACCTGGCGCAATACGGTGACAAGGTCGCGGGCAAACGCGTGGAGGTGCTGCTCAAGGACGACGCCGGCGTGGCCGACACCACGCGCCGCCTGGCACAGGAGCTGGTCGTCAACGACAAGGTCGCGGTGCTGGCCGGATTCGGCCTGACGCCGCTCGCCTTCGCCACCGCGCCGATCGCCACGCAGAGCAAGACGCCGATGGTCGTGATGGCGGCGGCCACGTCGAGCATCACCGAGCGCTCGCCGTTCATCGTGCGCAGCGGCTTCACGCTGCCGCAGGTGACGCTCGGCGTGGCCGAGTGGGCGGCCAAGAACAAGATCAAGAAGGTGGTGACGCTGGTGTCCGACTACGGGCCCGGCATCGACGCCGAGAAGACCTTCAAGGAACGCATGCTGCTCAACGGCGGCCAGGTGCTGGCCGAGTTGCGCGTGCCGGTCGCCAACCCCGACTTCGCTCCCTTCCTGCAACGCGTGCGCGATGCGCAACCGGAAGCGGTGTTCGTGTTCGTGCCGTCGGGCGTCGGCTCCGCCTTCATGAAGCAGTTCGCGGAACGCGGACTCGACAAGGCCGGCATCCGGCTGCTGGCCACCGGCGACGTGGTCGATGACGACATCCTCAACAACATGGGCGACGTGGCACTGGGCGTGATCTCGTCGCACCACTATTCGGCAGCGCATCCGTCGGCGCTGAACAAGAAATTCGTCGAAGCCTTCGGCAAGGCCAACAACGGCATGCGGCCGAACTTCATGGGTGTCGGCGGCTACGACGGCATGCACGTGATCGTGGAAGGCCTGAAGGCGAGCAAGGGCGCCGGCGGCGAAGCGCTGCTCAACGCGATGAAGGGCCAGATCTTCGAAAGCCCGCGCGGCCAGGTGCTGATCGACGCGCAGACGCGCGACGTGGTGCAGGACGTGTACATCCGCAAGGTCGAACGCGTGAACGGGCAGCTGTGGAACGTGGAGTTCGATGCGCTGAAGGCGGTCAAGGACCCGGGCAAGTCGAAGTGACGACCCGCCATTGATTCGCGCATGCTGACCCTGCTGTTCGACGGCATCGCCTACGGCATGCTGCTGTTCGTGCTGGCCGTCGGGCTGGCCGTCACGCTCGGCTTGATGAACTTCATCAACCTCGCGCACGGCGCGTTCGCGATGGCCGGCGGCTACGTCACCGTGCTGCTGATGAACCGCTTCGGCGTGCCGTTCCTCGCCTGCCTGCCGCTGGTGTTCATCGTGGTCGGCGCCGCCGGCGCGTTGCTCGAGCGCACGCTGTACCGGCCGATGTACGACAAGCCCCACCTCGACCAGGTGCTGTTCTCGATCGGGCTGGTGTTCATGAGCGTGGCCGCGGTCGATTTCTTCGTCGGCTCGCAGCAGCAGATCATGCAGCTGCCGGCGTGGCTGCAGGGGCGCTTCGACCTGGCGGCGGTCGGCATCGGCAAGTACCGGCTGTTCATCACCGTCGTGTGTGCCGCGCTCACCATCGTGCTGCAGTGGGTGCTGACGCGCACCCGCTTCGGCAGCCGCTTGCGCGCGTCGGTCGATGACCCGCGCGTGGCCGGCGGCCTCGGGCTCAACGTCAACCGCATCTTCGCGCTGACCTTCGCCGTCGGCTCGGGGCTGGCGGGGCTGGGCGGCGCGCTGGGCGCCGAAGTGCTGGGGCTCGACCCGACGTTCCCGCTCAAGTTCATGATCTATTTCCTCATCGTCGTCTCGGTCGGCGGCACCACCACCATCACCGGCCCGCTGCTGGCCGCGCTGCTGCTGGGCGTTGCCGACGTGGCCGGCAAGTACTACGTGCCCAAGCTCGGCGCGTTCATCGTCTACAGCTTGATGATCGTGATCCTGGTCCTGCGACCGCAAGGCCTGTTCGCGCGCGGAGGCGGCAAGTGACAAGCGTGGCGGCGAGCCTGCGCGCGCCTGCGCGCTGGCGTTGGTGGGAGGGGGCGCTGTTCGCCGTCGTGCTCGCGTCGTGGTGGCTGCTGCCGCGCCATGCGCTGCTGCTCAACGAGATGGCCATCCTCGCGCTGTTTGCGGTCTCGCTCGACCTCGTGCTCGGTTACGCCGGCATCGTGTCGCTCGGCCACGCTGCGTTCTTCGGCGCCGGCGCCTACGCGGCGGCGCTGTTCGCCAAGCATGTGATGCCCGACCCGCTGGTGGGCCTGGTGGCCGCGGTGGCCGTGGCGGCGTTGCTCGGCGCGCTGTGCAGCCTGCTGATCCTGCGCGGCTCCGACCTCACGCGGCTGATGGTCACGCTCGGCGTCGCGTCGGTGCTGTACGAACTCGCCAACAAGCTCGACGACATCACCGGCGGCGCCGATGGCCTGCAGGGGGTGACCATCGCGCCGCTGCTCGGGCGCTACGAGTTCGACCTGGCGGGGCGCACGGCCTACGCCTACACGCTGGTGGTGGGGGTCGTCGCGATGGGGCTGGCGCGCCGCCTCGTGCAGTCGCCGTTCGGCGTGTCGCTGCAGGCCTTGCGCGACAACCGCTTGCGCGCGGCCAGCATCGGGCTTTCTGTGAATGCGCGGCTGATCGCGGTCTACACGGTGGCCGCGGCGATGGCCGGCGCGGCCGGTGCGCTGCTGGCACAGACCAGCGGCTTCGCGTCGCTCGACGTGCTGGCGTTCCACCGCAGCGCCGACGTGCTGCTGGTGCTGGTGATCGGCGGCACCGGCTACCTGTACGGCGGCATCTTCGGCGCCATCGCCTTCAAGCTGCTGAACGACGTCATCTCCGCCTGGACGCCGCAATACTGGACCTTCTGGCTCGGCCTGTTCCTCGTCGTGCTGGTGCTGGTGGGGCGCGATCGGCTGATCCGGCCGTGGACATGGCGGAAGAAATGACAGCCCCTGGCGCTCGGCCCGTCGCATGACCATCGTTCTCGAAACCCGCAAGCTGGTGAAACGCTTCGGCGGCATCACCGCCACCCACGATGTGTCGCTGCGGATCGAGCGCGGTGCGCGCCACGCGCTGATCGGGCCGAACGGCGCCGGCAAGACGACGCTGGTCAACCTGCTGACGGGGGTGCTCGAACCCAGCTCCGGCAGCATCGCGCTCGACGGGCAGGACATCACGCGCATCGCGGCGCACCAGCGCGTGCGCCGCGGCCTCGTGCGCACCTTCCAGATCAGCCAGTTGTTCCAGCAGCTGACGCCACTGCAATCGCTCGCGCTCACCGTGTCGGCGCAGCTGGGGATCAGCGCGGCTTGGTGGCAGCCGCTCGGGCGCGACGCCCGCGTGGCCGCGGCCTGCGAGACGCTGCTGACGCGGTTCCACCTCGACGACGTGATGAACCAGCAGGTCGCGCTGCTCGCCTATGGCAAGCGCCGCCTGCTCGAGATCGCCACCGCGCTGGCCTGCCGGCCGCGGGTGCTGCTGCTCGACGAGCCGGTGGCCGGCGTGCCCGAAGGCGAGCGCCAGGAAATCTTCGACACCCTCAATGCGCTGCCGGCGGACGTGTCGGTGCTGCTGATCGAGCACGACATGGACCTCGTGTTCAACTTCGCACGCAGCGTGTCGGTGCTGGTCAACGGCGCGGTGTTTGCCGAAGGCGACGTGCAAGCCATTTCGAACGACCCGAGAGTGAAGGCCGTCTACCTGGGGCAAGGCCATGGCTGAGCTGCTGACGGTGCGCGCGCTGACGTCGGGCTACGGCGAAGCAGTGGTCGTGCAGGGCGTGGACCTGTCGCTCGATGCGGGGCAGTCGCTCGCGCTGCTGGGCCGCAACGGCACCGGCAAGACGACGCTGCTCAACACGCTGGTCGGCGTGACGCGCCGCCATGCCGGCAGCATCGTGCTGGCGGGGCGCGACATCAGCGCGCTGCCGCCGCATCGTCGCGCCGACGCCGGCATCGGCTGGGTGCCGCAGGAGCGCAACATCTTCAAGTCGCTGACGGTGGAAGAGAACCTCAGCGCCGTCGCGCGCCCCGGGCCGTGGACGCTGCAGCGCGCCTACGAGATGTTCCCGCGCCTGGCCGAGCGGCGCGACAACCTGGGCAACCAGCTGTCCGGCGGCGAACAGCAGATGCTCGCGGTGGCGCGCGCACTGGTGCTGAATCCGAAGCTGCTGCTGCTCGACGAGCCGCTGGAAGGCTTGGCGCCGATCATCGTCGAGGAGCTGCTGCGCTCGATTGCGCGCGTGGTGCGCGACGAGGGCATGTCGGCCATCATCGTCGAGCAGAACCCGCGCCTGATCCTGCCGATCACGCAGCGTGCCGTGGTGCTGGACCGCGGCGCGGTCGTGCATGAAGGCGCGAGCGAGGCGCTGCTGGCCGACCCGTCGCAGCTGGAACGCTGGTTGTCGGTGGCGCGGACGTAGCCGTCAGACACCGTCATCCCGGCGAATGCCGGGATCCACTCTCCGAGAGGCGCTCATGCCACCGAAGCAGTGGATCCCGGCGTTGGCCGGGATGACAGCTTTAGGGCCGGCGCCAGTCAATGCTCCAGCGGCAGTCCCACGTAGTTCTCGGCCATCACCGTCGACGCGGCCACCGAGTTGACCAGATAGTCCAGTTCGGCAGCCTGCATCTTCTGGCCGAATGCACCGGTCTCGGGGAAGTGGTGCATCAGCGACGTGAACCACCACGAGAAGCGCTCGGCCTTCCAAATGCGGCGCAGGCAGCGCTCGGAATAGTGGGCGATGCCGTGCTCGCTGCCGCCGTAGTACTCGGCCAACGCCCCCGCCAGGTAGCCCACATCCGATGCCGCCAGGTTCAGGCCCTTCGCGCCGGTGGGCGGCACGATGTGCGCCGCGTCGCCGGCCAGGAACAGGCGGCCGAAGCGCATCGGCTCGGCGACGAAGCTGCGCAGCGGCGCGATGCTCTTCTCGATCGACGGGCCGGTGACGAGCGATTCGGCGGCCTCGGGGTCGAGCCGCCGTCGCAGCTCGTCCCAGAACGCGGCGTCGGACCAGTTTTCCACCTTGTCGTCGAGCGAGCACTGCACGTAGTAGCGGCTGCGCGTCAGCGAGCGCATGCTGCACAGCGCGAAGCCGCGCTCGTGGTTGGAGTAGATCAGCTCGTGAGCCACCGGCGGCGTTTCCGACAGCACACCGAGCCAGCCGAACGGATAGACCTTCTCGTAAAGCCGAATCGCGCTCGCCGGCACGCTGGCGCGGCTGACTCCGTGGAAGCCGTCGCAGCCGGCGATGAAGTCGCATTCGATCTCGTGCGTGGCGCCGCCCGCCGTGTAGCGAAGCTTCGGACGCGCGCCGTCGAAGTCGTGCAGGCTCACGTCGTTCGCGTCGTAGACGGTGGTCAGGCCCGCCGCCTCGCGCGCGTGCATCAGGTCGCGCGTGACCTCGGTCTGGCCGTACACCATCACATGCTTGCCGCCGGTCAGTGCCTTCATGTCGATGCGGTGCCGGGCATTGCCGAAGCACAGCTCGATGCCGTCGTGCAGCAGGCCTTCGCTGTGCATGCGCCGGCCCACGCCGGCTTCGTCGAGCAGGTCGACCGTGGTCTGCTCGAGCACGCCGGCGCGAATGCGGGCGAGCACGTAGTCGGGGCTGTGGCGTTCGACGATCACCGCGTCGACGCCGGCCCTGTGCAGCAACGCCCCAAGCAGCAAGCCCGCCGGACCCGCGCCGACGATGGCGACTTGAACTCGCATCGACAGCACTCCTCAGAGGACCGTGCGCAGGCTCGCCTGCGCGTGCAGCAGCGCCGGCAGGCAGTCGTCGACGAGCTGGTCCATCGACACCCGGGCCGCGTGCACGCTGACGTTCATCGCCGCGAGCACGTCGCCGCGATAGTTCTTCAACGGGACCGAGATGGTGCGCAGCCCCATCTCCAGCTCCTGGTCGACCGCGGCATAACCTTGCGCACGCGTGCGCGCGATCTCGATGCGCAGGCGCTCGGCGTTGGTGACGGTGTTGGGTGTCAGCGGCGCCAGCGTCTGCGCGGCGATCCACGCATCGACCTCGCCCTGCGGCCGTGCGGCCAGCAGCACGCGGCCGTTGGCGGTGCAGTAGGCCGGCACGCGCGTGCCCGGCTGCAGCGTCGACGAGACGACCCGACCGGCGCTGGTGGCGGCGATGCAGATCACGTCGTTGCCGTCGAGGACGCCGGCCGCCGACGCCTCCTTCACCGCATAAGCCAGCTTGTGCAGTTCCGGCTGCACGATGCGCGGCAGGCGTGCGGAATGCATGTAGCTTTGACCGAGTCGCAGCACCTTGGGCGCCAGCGAGTACATCTTTCGCTCGCTCGTGACATAGCCGAGGTGCTCGAGCGTGATCAGGTAGCGCCGCGCGGCGGCGCGGGTCAGGCCGCACATCGCCGCCACTTCGCTCATCGTCAGGCGCGGGCGATCCTGATCAAAGGCAGCGATCACGGCCAGCCCCTTTTCCAGGCCGGCGATCAGGTCGCGTTTTTGTGGGCCGCTGCTTGGCGGTGGGGTCAATTCGTCGTGCACCACAGGCTCCGAGCTCGCCTCGGAATCGTTGTCGCGCAGGTGGAGTGCGTTCATCGGTGGGGTCGTCCGCATTGGTCCGGGGCGCGCTAATCGCCCCGATGTTCATGGTTCGAGCGGCACAGTCTTCAATTGCCGCGTGCTCAGCCTCAAATTTATCTGAGCATTGGCGAAAATGGTTCGCTAATAAAACGAATGTGCGATTAACGCGCCAATAGGGCGATATTCGCCCAGATGCGCTCGTGGCCCGGACTCAATCGATCGGCGTCGCGTGGGCTTGCGACAGCAGCGCGTCCAGTGCGCGTGCCTGCGCGACCGAGTCGTCGAGGCCAAAGCGCAACGCGCATTCACCACGAACGGCCGCCTCGAAGTGCGCGACCATCAGCGCATAGGGGTCGCAGGCGCTGAAGTGCTCGGTGTAATCGCCGACCTGCAGTTCGGTGTCGGTGCCCTTGGAGGTGAAGGGAATCGGCAGCCGCAGCAAGGTCTTCTCGCACAGCGCCTCGAACTGGCAGTGGAACGGCAGCGACAACGCGCAGTCGAGGTGGCCGAGTACCGGACCCTCGGCCGTGTCGAAGCGCATCACCGCGTGCGCGGCGTGGTCGACGCGGCCGCCGTCGGCGGCGGGTGCAGTGAGGCGCGACGCGACGCTGAGCACGCTGGGCTCGGCCTGCGACACCATGCGCATCAGGTTGAGCGGGTAGCAGCCCAGGTCGTACAACGCGCCGCCGCCGAGCTTGGCGTCCCAGCGCACGTCGGTGTTGTCCTGCAATGAGTAGGTGAAACTGCCGCGCAACCAGCGCAACGGGCCCAGCGCGCCGCCGGCAATCAACGCGCACAGGCGCTCGATCTGCGGGTGAAAGCGGTACATGAAGGCTTCGAGCGCCAGCCGGCCGCTGGCGAGGCTGGCGGCGCGGATCTGCGCTGCTTCAACGGCAGTGAGAGAGAGTGGCTTCTCGCACAGCACATGCTTGCCGGCGGCCAGCGCAGCCAGCGTCCACGGCAGGTGGGCGTGGTTGGGCAAGGCGATGTAGACGGCGTCGATGTCGTCGCGCGCGATCAAACCTTCGTAGCTCTCGACCTCGGCAATGTGGTGCCGGGCGGCGAAGGCCGCACCGCGCTGCGCGTCGCGGCAACCCACCGCCACGATCGGGCTGATGTTGTGGCGCAGTGCGGGGACCAGCGCCGAGGCGGCGATGCGCGCGGCGCCCAGGAGGCCCCAGCGAATCGGTGTTGAATGGCTCATCGGCAACGGCTCCGTGGCGTGGTTCAGGCTGGCATGTCGACCGGCAGCGGCGACGGCGCCTTGACTTCTTCCATGCAGATCATCGAGCGCACATCGTCGACCCCGGGGACTTGCATCAGGCGGTCGGTAAGGAACTGACTCAGGCTCTTCAGGTCGCGCGCGACCACCTTCAGCAGGTAATCGTAGTCGCCCGAGACGGTGTGGCACTCGAGGATTTGCGGAAAGCCGCGAATGCTCGCTTCGATCTCACGGACGCGGCCGAACTGGCCGCCGTCGATGTTCAGGCTCACATAGGCCATGACGCCCAAGCCCAGCGCTTGCGGCTGCACGTCGGCCCGGTAGCTGCGAATCACGCCGCGCTCCTCGAGGGCACGCACGCGCCGGAAACACTGCGGCGCCGACAGGTGCACGCGCGCCGACAACTCGACATTGGTAGCCCGGCCGTCGGCCTGAAGGGCATCAAGAATCTTGCGATCCAGCGCGTCCAGTGTCGCTTGTGTCATGAGATTCGCCTGACGAAAGAACGGATCATGTGCCAATCATGATATTGATGCAACATTTGGAAAGCAAATTTCGTACGACCCGGCCTAGACTTGCAATGTCGAATTGCCGCACGCCAAGGAGCCGTCATGACCACCGCCGCCCGAGCCGCGACGCTACACGCCAGAGCCACCCAGGCCTCGTCGCCGATCGAGCTCGAAAACCGCCATGGGGCACACAACTACCACCCCTTGCCGGTGGTGCTCGTCCGCGGCGAAGGGGTCTACCTGTTCGACGACCAGGGTCGGCGCTACCTCGACATGATGTCGGCCTACTCGGCCGTCAGCTTCGGCCACAGCCACCCGGATCTGGTGCGCGCGCTCACCGAGCAGGCGTCGCGCCTCGCCGTCACCAGCCGAGCGTTCCACACCGATCGGCTGGGGCCGTTCCTCGAATTGCTGTGCCGCATGACCGGCATGGCGCGCGCTTTGCCGATGAACAGCGGCGCCGAGGCGGT
>JBGQEX010000050.1:0-23207 GCA_041496605.1 Piscinibacter sp. | reverse complement strand
TTCAAGGACTTCCTGTGGGAAGCGCTCGACGATCCTGCGGCCAAGGTGTCGATGATCCAGACCGCCGAGAACCTCGCGAAGAAATACGCCATCGCCCGCGCCGACGTCGACGCCTTCGCCGCCAGCAGCTTCGCGCGCGCCGTCGCGGCGCAGGAAAGCGGCTTCTTCGCCGGCGAGATCTGCAGCGTGACCAACGAGGTGTTCGAGCTGGCCGGCTACGAGCCGCGCGGCATCGAGCTGCCGCGCAAGGTGAGCGAGGTCACCAGCGACAACCACATCCGCCCCTCGCCGCTCGACGCGCTGGCCAAGCTGCGGCCGGTCTACGCGGGCGGCGTGCAGACGGCGGGCAACAGCTCGGCGCTGGTCGACGGCGCGGCCGCGGCGGTGGTCGCGTCGGGCGCGATCGCGCGCCAACGCGAGTCCAAGCCGCTCGCGCGCCTGGTGGCGGCCGCGGCGGTCGGCGTGCCGCCGGAAATCATGGGCATCGGCCCGGCGCCGGCGATCCGCGCCGTGCTCGAGCGCGCCGGCCTGGCGCTGGCCGACATCGGCCGCTTCGAGATCAACGAGGCGCAGGGCGCGCAGACCCTCGCGGTCGCACGCGAACTCGGGCTCGACCTCGACAAGCTCAACGTCAACGGCGGCGCGATCGCCATCGGCCACCCGCTCGCCGCGACCGGCATGCGCCTGACCCTCACCCTCGCGCGCGAGCTGAAACGCCGTGGCCTGCGCTACGGTGTCGCGTCGGCCTGCATCGGCGGCGGGCAAGGCATGGCACTGTTGATCGAGAACCCCGAAGCATGAACATCCAGCACCAATCCGCCCTCGTCACCGGCGGCGCCTCCGGCCTCGGCGCCGCCACCGCACGCGAGTTGGCGCGCCGCGGCGCGCGGGTCGCGGTGCTCGACCGCAACGCCGAGGGCGCGAAGGCGCTGGCGGCCGAGATCGGCGGCATCGGCGTCGGCTGCGACATCACCTCCACCGACAGCGTGACGCAGGCGCTCGCGGCGGCACGCGCTGCCCACGGCCCGGCGCGCATCTTGATGAACATCGCCGGCATCGGCACGGCCAAGCGCATCCTCGCCAAAGACGGCAGCCCGGCGCCGCTCGAAGACTTCCAGCGCGTCATCGACGTCAACCTGGTCGGCACCTACAACGTGACGCGGCTGGCGGTGGCCGAGATGGTGAAGCTCGACCCGCTGACCGACGGCGAGCGCGGCGTCGTCGTCTGCACCGCATCGGTCGCCGCCTACGACGGCCAGATCGGGCAGGAGGCCTATGCCGCGTCGAAAGGCGGCCTGGTGTCGCTGACGCTGCCGCTGGCACGCGACCTGGCGCAATTCGGCGTGCGCGTGTGCACGATCGCGCCGGGTCTGTTCCTCACGCCCTTGATGGCCGAGCTGCCGCAGCAGGTGCAGGAGTCGCTGGCCGCGAGCATCCCGTTCCCCAAGCGCCTGGGCAAGCCCGAAGAATTCGCGCAACTGGCGCTGTGCATCGTCGAGAACCTGTCGCTCAACGGCGAGGTGATCCGCCTCGACGGCGGGCTGCGCACGGCGCCGAGGTAAGCAGTCATGTCACGCACCACCGTTCACACCGTCGACGTGCAGTTCGGCGACTGCGACCCGGCCGGCATCGTCTTCTTCCCCAACTTCTCGCGCTGGATGGACGCGGCGTCGCTCGCGTTCTTCATGCAGTGCGGCGTGCCGCCGTGGCGCGAGCTGGAGAGGACGCGCGGCATCGTCGGCACGCCGCTGCTCGAGATCAACACCAAGTTCCTGAAGTCGGTGACCTACGGCGAGACGATCAGCATCACGACGCACGTCGAAGAGTGGCGCGAGAAGGTGTTCATCCAGATCCATCGCGTGATGCGCGGCAACGATCTCGTGTGTGAAGGCCGCGAGGTGCGTGCCTTCGTCAAGCGCGATGCCGACAACCCCGACCGGCTGCGTGCCATTCCCGTGCCCGAAGACATCAAGGCACTGTGTTCATAGCGGGCCTCCAGAGCCCGCCCTTGCCCCTCTCACCCACGGAGACAAAACCCATGACATCACTCAGAAACCTGCTCGCCGCCGCCGCCGCGCTGCTCGCCGGCGCTGCGCAGGCCGACATCAACATCGGCGTGAGCCTGCCGCTCACCGGCCCGGCTTCGGGCCTGGGCATCCCGATGAAGAACTACTTCGCGCTGTGGCCGCAGACGATCGCCGGCGAGAAGATCAACCTGATCATCCTCGACGACGCCACCGACCCGACCAACGGCGTGAAGAACGCCACCCGTTTCATCACCGAAGACAAGGTCGACATCATCATGGGCTCGGCCGCCACGCCGGTGGCGATCGCGATGGCCTCGGTGGCCGCCGACTCGGGCACGGTGCAACTCGCGTTCTCGCCGGCCCAGCTGCCGCCCGGCAAGGACTTCTGGACCTTCCGCCTGCCGCAGTCGAACGCCGTGATGGCGCACCCGATGGTCGAGCACATGAAAGCGCACGGCGTGAAGACGGTCGGCTTCCTCGGCTACACCGACGCCTACGGCGAAGGCTGGCTGAAAGACTTCAGCGCGGTGGCCGAGAAGTCGGGCATCAAGGTCGTCGCTGTGGAGCGCTTCGCGCGCCCCGACACCAGCGTCACCGCACAGGCCCTGAAGCTCAGCAGTGCCAACCCGGACGCGATCCTGATCGTCGCCTCGGGCAGCGGCGCGGCGATGCCCGAGAAGGGCCTCATCGAGCGCGGCTACAAGGGCAAGATCTACCAGACCCACGCCGCGGCAACACGCGACCTGATGCGCATCGGAGGCAAGGACGTCGAAGGCACCTATGTCGTCTCCGGCCCGGCGGTGATCGCCGAGCAATTGCCCGACAGCCACCCGTCGAAGAAGCTCGCGATCGACTTCGTGCAGAAGTACGAGAAGGCCTACGGTGCGGGCTCGCGCAACCAGTTCGCCGGCCACGCCTACGACACGCTGGTCGTGCTCGAGAAGGTGTTGCCGGGCGCGCTGAAGAAGGCCAAGCCGGGCACCAAGGAGTTCCGCGCAGCGCTGCGCGACGGCGTGGAGACCATGGGCCGCACGGTGTTCTCGCACGGCGTGATGAATTGGACCAAGGACGACCACTGGGGCTTCACGAACGAGACCGGCGTGATGTTGAAGGTGGTGAACGCGGACTGGAAGGTCGAGTAGTCGAGGGCGCCTGAGCGACTTCGCCCCTGCCGCACCCTCACCCCAACCCTCTCCCAGAGGGAGAGGGGGGTTTGGCTCCCTCTCCCTCTGGGAGAGGGTTGGGGTGAGGGCCGCGGCCTCACAATCCACGCCCAAACCAACTGACGCCACCGCCTCCCATGGACTTCTCCATCGCCAGCATCCTGATGCTGGACGGCGCCACCAACGGCGCCATCTACGCGCTGCTGGCGCTGGCCACCGTGCTGGTGTTCGCCATCACGCGGGTGATCTTCATCCCGCAGGGCGAGTACGTGGCGTACGGCGCGTTGACGCTGGCGATGCTGCAGACCGGCGTGGTGCCCGGCACCGTGTGGCTGCTGCTCGCGCTGGCCGTGCTGGCGGCCGTGCTCGACGCGGCGGCGGCGCTTCGCCGCGGCCTCGACGCCACGCGCATCGCCATCGCCGCAGCCCAGGTCATCGCATGGCCGGTGCTGGTCGCGCTGTTGTCGGTCTGGGCCGCGCCACGCCAATTGCCGTTGCTGTGGCAAAGCCTGCTCACGCTGGCGATCGTCACGCCGCTCGGGCCGCTGGTCTACCGCCTGGCCTATGAGAAGCTGGCCGACGCCACCGTGCTGGTGCTGCTGATCGTCTCGGTCGGCGTGCACTTCGCGCTCACCGGCCTCGGGCTGGTGTTCTTCGGCGCCGAAGGCTTTCGCAACCCGAGCTTCTGGGACGCACGCTTTTCCGCCGGCGCGCTCACGCTGTCGGGCCAGACGCTGATCATCTTCATGGTCTCGGTGGCGCTGATGCTCGCGCTGTTCCTGTTCTTCGAGCGCACGCTGCGCGGCAAGGCGCTGCGCGCCACCGCCGTCAACCGGCTGGGCGCCCGCCTGATGGGCATCTCGACTTCCGGCGCCGGGCGCCTGAGCTTCGGCCTCGCGGCCTTCATCGGCGCGCTGTCGGGCCTGCTGATCGGCCCGACGACGACGATGTTCTACGACTCCGGTTTCCTGATCGGCTTGAAGGGCTTCGTCGCCGCGATCTTCGGCGGGCTGGCGAGTTACCCGGCCGCCGCGCTCGGCGCGGTGTTCGTCGGCATGCTCGAATCCTTCGGCTCGTTCTGGGCCAGCGCGTTCAAGGAGGTGATCGTATTCACGCTGATCATTCCGGTGCTGCTGTGGCGCTCGTTCCAGCATGGCAGCCAGGACGAAGAAGAATGATGCGCCGCCGCTTCCTCATCGCCTTCGTCGTTGCCCTCGGCCTGCTGCCGTTGCTGCCGGTGCCCGAGTTCTGGATCACGCAGGCCAACTACATCGGCCTCTATGCGCTGGTCGTCGTCGGCCTGGTGCTGCTCACCGGCGTGGCCGGCCTCACGTCGTTCGGGCAGGCGGCCTTCGTCGGGCTCGGCGCCTACACCGCCGCCTACCTCACGCTGACGTTCGGCGTCTCGCCGTGGCTCACGGTGTGGGCCGGGCTCGTGGTCACCGGCGTGGCGGCGCTGCTGATCGGCTGGGTCACGCTGCGCATGTCGGGCCACTACCTGCCGCTGGCCACCATCGCCTGGGGCCTGAGCCTGTACTACCTGCTCGGCAACATCGACGCGCTGGGCAAGTACGACGGTCTACTCGGCGTGCCGGCGATCCGCTTCGTCGGCATCACGTTGAACAGCGGGCGCAGCTTCTTCTATCTGCTGTGGCTCATCGTCGTGTTCGCGGCGCTGGCCGTCACGCACCTGCTCGACTCGCGCACCGGCCGCGCGCTGCGCGCCGTGAAAGGCGGCTCGACGATGGCCGAGGCGATGGGCGTCAACACCTTCCGCATCAAGGTCACGGCCTTCGTGCTGGCCGCCCTGCTCGCCAGCGTGTCGGGCTGGCTGTTCGCACACTTCCAGCGCACGGTGAACCCATCGCCGTTCGGCCTGAAGATGGGCATCGAGTACCTGTTCATGGCGGTCGTCGGCGGGGTCGGCCATGTGTGGGGTGCCGTCGTCGGTGCCGGCGTCGTGAAGATCCTCGAAGACCAGTTGCAGGTCTGGCTGCCGCGGCTGCTCGGCGGCAGCGGCAACTACGAGATCATCGTCTTCGGCATCGTGCTGGTGCTGGTGCTTCAGTACGCGCGCGACGGGCTGTGGGCCTTCATCGAGTCGCGTCTGCCGCGCGTGCGCCGTGTCGTCGACTGGGCCGATGCGCCGGCATTGCCGGAGCGGGTTCGCCCGGCCCATGGCGAAGTGGTGCTCGACGTGAAAGCCGCGCGCAAGGAGTTCGGCGGGCTGGTCGCCGTCAACGACGTGAGCTTCCAGGTCCGCGCCGGCGAGATCCTCGGCCTCATCGGGCCCAACGGCGCCGGCAAGTCGACCACCTTCAACCTCGTCACCGGTGTGGCGCCGGTCACGCGCGGCGAAGTGCGTTTTCGCGGCGAGCGCATCGACGGCCTGCCGTCGCGCGAGATCGCGCGCCGGGGCGTGTCGCGCACCTTCCAGCACGTGAAGATGATCCCCGGCATGACGGTGCTGGAGAACGTCGCGCTCGGCGCGCACCTGCGCGGCCGCCACGGCGTAGCCGCGGCAATGCTGCGCCTCGACCGCGCCGAAGAGCGCGGCCTGCTGCGTGAAGCCGAGCGCCAGCTGCAGCGCATCGGCATGGCCGAGCATCTGCACGAGCTGGCGGGCAACCTGGCGCTCGGCCCGCAACGCTTGATGGAGATCGCGCGCGCACTGTGCGCCGACCCGGCGCTGCTGCTGCTTGACGAACCCGCTGCCGGCCTGCGTCACCAGGAGAAGCGCGCGCTCGCCGATGTGCTGCGCCAGCTGCGCAGCGAGGGCCTGAGCATATTGCTGGTCGAACACGACATGGACCTGGTGATGGGGCTGACCGACCGCATCGTCGTGATGGAATTCGGCACCAAGTTGATCGACGGCACGCCCGACGAGGTGCAGGCCAGCCCGGCGGTGCGTGCGGCGTACTTGGGCACCGAGCACTGACATGACTGCGTACGCACAACTCCCGTTCGGGCTGAGCCTGTCGAAGCCCTGCCTGCAAACCACCGCGCCCGTTCGCCCTGAGGTATCGAAGGGCCCACGCCAGCCAGACGAAGGCTTCGATACCTCAGCCCGAACGGGGCTTCGGAGCACATCGCCGTGACCGATTCCCTCCTAGCCGTCACCGACCTGCACGCCGGCTATGGCCGCGCCGAGGTGCTGCACGGCCTGAAGCTGAAGGCCGCGGCGGGCAGTGTCGTCACCGTCATCGGCCCCAATGGCGCCGGCAAGTCGACGCTGCTGAACGCGCTGATGGGCGTGCTGCCATCGCGCGGCGGCATCGCCTACCGCGGCCAGTCGATCGCGATGCAATCGCTCGAAGAGCGCGTGATGCAGGGCATCGCACTGGTGCCCGAAACGCGCGCGCTGTTCGGCAGCATGCCGGTCGAAGACAACCTGCGGCTCGGCGCGTATCGCCAAGTGCGGCTGGGCAAGAAGGACAGCGGCGCCTCGCTAGAGCGCGTGTACGCGCTGTTCCCGCGGCTGAAGGAGCGCCGCACGCAGCTCGCCGGCACGCTGTCGGGCGGCGAGCGGCAAATGCTCGCGGTGGGCCGCGCGCTGATGGGCGAGCCGTCGCTGTTGATGCTCGACGAACCGAGCCTCGGCCTCGCTCCGCTCGTGGTGCGCGACATCTTCAACACCATTGCCGCGCTGCGCAGCACCGGCGTGACGATCCTGCTGGTGGAGCAGAACGCGCGCGCCGCGCTCGATGTGGCCGACTACGGCTATGTGCTCGAGATGGGCGAGATCGCACTCGAAGGCCCCGCCTCGGACCTGGCGCGCGACCCGCGCGTCATCGACACCTACCTCGGCGCCGCGCGCAAGCAGGCGGGTGCTTGAGATGCCATCTCGCACACCCCGTGCCGAATCCGCCACCGACAGCCGCATCACGCGCTCCGGGCTCGACCAGTCGCGCCTGACGCACCTGGTGGGCTACGCGGCCAGCCGCGCGTCGATCGAGCTGAAGAAGACCTTCCAGAAACACCTCGGCCCCTTGCAGCTCAAGGCGGTGGAGTTCTCGATCCTGGTGCTGGTCGCGTCGAACGAGCGGGTCAACCAGAAGCAGCTCTGCCAGTCGCTGGAGGTGTCGGCGCCCAACATGGCGATCACGCTCGACCGCATGGTCGAGCGCGGCTGGGTCGAGCGGGTGCGCAGCACCGAAGACCGCCGCGCCCAACTCATCAATCTGACGCCCGCCGGCCGCCAGGTCGTGCAGCGCGCCGAAAAGATCGCCGCCGTCATGGAGCACGATGCGATCAGCGTGCTGTCGGAGGCCGAGCGGCTGCTGCTGATCGAACTGCTGCTCAAGGTGGCGCGCGGCCGCCCGCACAAAGCAGCCGCCAAGTAAGAACCTGGCATCTATCCCCGCCAAGCAAGTGAGCCTCGATGGAGGAGACCGGCCGCCGCTACGCGACGATCAAGAAGCCGCGAGGGTCCTTGCTGATCGCAACCGACACGATGTAGGCAAAGGTCACGAGTGCGGCGACCCAGGCGATCACGCGGACGAACGGCGGCCGGCCCGGCTTGAGCGCCAGCATGCCGAGCCCGATGTAGACGAACAGGCCGATGATCTTGGCGCTGAGCCACGGCGCCGCCGCGGGCGTCAGCCTGAGCATCCACGCCAGGCCGATCGCCGACGCGAGCAGCACGCTGTCGACGACATGCGGAAGCGTCTTGGCCAGGCGTCCGCGAACCCAGGCGGCGCCACTGAACGCCGCCAGCCCGCGCGCAAGAAAGCCCGCGGCCGACAACGTGACCGCGGATTGATGAATGATCTTCAGCGTGGCGTAGTCCATGGCTCGGGCGGGTCGTCAGCAGCGGGGGTCGCCATTGTCCGGGTTCGCCAACGCAAGGCCGAAACGACGACCGTGGCAGCGAACAACAGGATCGCAGCAGCATTGCCCGCCGCACCCAGCGCGCGCCACGCCGGATCGGCCGCACCCGGGCCCAGCCGCAACGCGAGCGACAGATGCAGCAGCGCCAGCGGCAGATAGAAGTGCGCGCCGAATTGCAGCTTGATCCGCGCCACGGCCGGCAGGATGACCGGCGCGTGGCCCATCACCATGCTGACGATGAAACCGAGGCCGAGCGCGTGGAGCGCCGCGTCGCGCGCCGGCAGGCCGATCGCGGTAGCGGCCCAGGCCAAGCCCGCCACCGCGAGCCACAGGTAGCCCGTCAACAGACAGACGGCCATGTAGCGGCTGAGTCCTTGAGCCCGCACCGTGCGGCGGGCAATGTCGAAGCGCCCCAGCCACACGGCCAGCAGGCACAGCGCGGCGCCGTACAGCACCCCGCCGACCACGGGCCACGCCGCCGACGCGGCGGCTCCGGTCACGATGGCAGCGAGGATGCCGAGCAACATCGCCTGCGCGCCTGGCTCCCGCCGCATCAGGCGCGTCATTTCCAGGCGCTCGGCGGCGATGGTCATGACGAGGAACGCAAACCACCACGCGAGCGTCGATGTGCCGCCGTCCGCGAGCGCGAAGCGCAGCGTCCCGGCGAGCCACGCCAGCGCACCGGCGAGCAGCAGCAGCGTGTGCGCCGCGGTCTGACGGCGCACGACGACCACGTTCACGGCCACGAAGCTCGCCGCGGCGCAGACCGCGAGCCAAGCGCCGACGCGGGCGTGCCCCGCCAGCATCAGCAGGCCCGCACTCGCCGAAGCGAGCGGCGCTGCGAACGCCCAGCGCCGCTTGACGGCGACGGCGCGCTCGATGCCGATCACCGTGCCGAGAAAGCCGCAGATCATCAATGCCGCGTGCGCGACGGCGGCTTGGCCAAGCCACACGCTGTCGGGCGGCGCCGGCAGCGGAACGCCGGCTCGAAGCAGGCCACCGGCGATGCCCGCCAGCAGCGACGTGGCGACCAGCAGCAGCGTCGCCAGTCGCGCTGCCGTGGCAGCCTGCGGGCGCGGCAGCGACGGGCGACCGGCTGTCACCACCGCATGAAGCGCTTGGCGCGCTCGCTCATTCGTTCGGGCGTCCACGCCGGCTCCCAGCAGAGCTCGACCTCGACGCTGTAGCGCGGCGGCAGAACCCGCGTCAGCTCGGCCTCCACGTCCTCGACGATCGCGTCGGCAGCGGGGCAGGCGGCCGAGGTCATCGTCATCAGCACATGGACCGTCGCGTCGTCGACCGCGACGCGATAGACCAGGCCCACGTCGACGATCGACATCGCGACCTCCGGGTCGACGACGCGGCCGAGCGCCGCGCCAATCGGCTGGCGCAGCGATTCATCGCCGGTGTATTCGAATGGCGCCGACGTTTCCATGATTTTGTTTCCTGCGTTCGCCACCGTCAGCGCACGTTGGATGGCCAATGCGTTGAAGATGTATTTTTTGTGCATCTATCATAGCGCCGCGTTCGGGCCGTGGCAATGTTGCCGGCGCGCTTGCGCTGATCCCGGTCAATCGAGCACCTTGGCAGTCGCGTCTCTCCTCAATCCGATCTCGCCGAAATGCCTGCAAGAATGACTTCACTGGTTCGCGCCGACCCGCAGGTACTTGCCGAGCCAAGATAACGCCGTGACTCGCGCCAAGACATGCGCCTTCGCAACCTCCGAGCCTTCAGGCACTCGCTGGTCTGCTGCCCCGGCAGGTCGATTGTCTGCGTAGCACCTTAGTGCTACAGTCAAATTCACTCCAGAGCAGAGGTGATGCATGTCAACGACTACCATCCGCATCGAAGACGATCTCAAGGCACGCGTGGCCGCAGCGGCAGAGCGCGCCGGCAAGACTGCTCATGCCTTCATCCTCGACGCCATCGCCCAGACCGTCGAGCAAGTCGAGCTGGACGAACAATTCCACCGAGTCGCCGATGAGCGCTGGGCGAAAGTGCTGGCCACCGGCAAGACCGTGCCGTGGGACGACGCGAAGGCCTATCTCGAGGCCCGAGCGCGCGGCGAGCGTCCGCGCAAGCCGGTGGCGCGTAAGCTCGGACGCTGATCCGTCACATGGCCCGCATCGAACTGGCAGCGGAGGTCTTCGACGACGTCGATCGCTTCTTCAACCACATGGCGCAGTTCGAGATCGAGGACGCACCGGCGCGGATCGGGGACATCGTCCAGGCGGTGCAGATCCTGGCTCACAGCCCGCTCATCGGTCGGCCGGTGAAGGGCGGCAAGCGCGAGCTGGTTATTGGCCAGGACTCGCGTGGCTATGTAGCGCTGTATCGCTTCGTGCCCGACATCGATACGGTCTTCGTGCTGGCGATAAGAACCCAGCGCGAGGCCGGGTACAAGCACAAGCGCTGAACTCGGCGTGCCGCGGTCGCCAGTTACGCACCAACCGAAGCGCCTGAACTAGCTTGATCGCGACGGCCTTCCGCCAGTGCGGGCGCCGACACTCAGGCACTTCGCAATCGGCTCACCGCGCCGCTTGCGAGAACCCGTCGCGCTGCTCTTTCAGGAACGGCCTGTCGATCTGCTCAGCATGCATCTCGATGTCGCGGTGAGTGACGCCGCAGGCGGCGAAGTGCTCCTTCCAGTGTGCGACCACCTTGATCACCCGGGCCACCTCCTTGGCTGCCTCGTCCTTCTTCAACGAGAACATGGCACACATCGACATCGCGTTGGCGAGTGTCGCATCGGCTTCGCTCTCGCCCACGCGCATCTGCTGGTAGCCGAGCGCCTGCCCCGAAGGCAGCACGTCGTAGGCGGGCGACAGCTCGTAGTGCTGTGCATCGTTGACGAGGAGCGCGTGGTTCTTCTCGTGGTCGTCGGTGTTGTCGATCAGGATGTTGAACACCATGCGTCGAAACAGCTCGCGCATCTGCGACACGTTGACGCCGCCGGCTGCGACCCCTCGCCGTCGCAGCAACTGGGCCAGCTCCGGGTAGCCGAGGTGTTCGCCGGCAGCCTTCAGTGCGACGTTGGCGGACAAGGCGTGCAAACGCCGGCCGCCGGCCCGGTCGAAACGCTTGATGGCAACGGCATGCCCATGCGTCAGGCGGATGGGCATCGTGTGGGCCACGCGAATTCCGGCCTGATGCGCCAAGGTCATTGCGGCATGCTCGACCAGCGGCACATCGGTTGCGTCGCCGTCGGAGAACTTGACGACCCACTGCTCCCCGTCGATACCGACCAGCGCCTTGGGCCGTGCGCCGCCCATGGTGGCACCGGGTGACACCAGCCGCTGCTGCTCGTGCGGGATCGGCTCATTGGCGAGGACCTTTCTCACCATCTCATGGATGGCATCCGCGTCGCTCAGCGCGGGCAACGGTCCGGTCCAGCGCGGCGCGTAGTGGTCGCTGGACGTCGACACGCCGAGTGCCCCGAATCGATCGTCGCCGGCAAAGTACAGGTACTCGAGCAGCGACAGCCGTGGCGGCTTGTCCAGGAACTTGATGACCCGCTCGCCCCACCGGTCAGGTCGAGCGTCGTCGACCGCGCCGGCGGCGGTGTCCTTCTCTTTGGGCAGGAACGCCTCGTCGCCCACCAGCGGAAGGTCCTCGCTCAAGGCGAAACCGCGTGCGATCCAGGTGTCTGCATAGCGCAGCGACACACCGCGCAGCGTGCGCACCATGTTGATCTCACCGATCAGCACAGGCTGCTCTGGCTGCGTGAGTAACCACAGGAAGAGTTGATCCGTCGGCCGGTATGGGGGGTCTTTTGCAGGGCTACTCACGGGCGCCGCCCTTTCTGCCAAGGCGCGCTTCAGCGGACGCTGCCGACCTGACGGCGCGCCGCCTCACCGCCTCTCGGACGTCGATCTCCAGCGCCCCCCTGTCGTTTTGCGGGTCGGCGAGCGCGGGCAGCGCCTGCACCCGGCCGACGAGCCACAGGGCGGTGGCATAGATACCGACACCGACGCCCGGATCACCCTGTTCCATGCGGATCAACGTGGGAACCGACACCCCGAGGCGCTTCGCCCACAGGCGCTGTGACTCCTTTCGGCGCACCCTGGCGATGGCCAGGTTCTCGCCGAGCTGTTTCAACGCCGATGACGCCGCAGGCGGCATCGAGGCGATTGCCTCTGAAGGTTTTGGCATAGCGTAGAGTTTATTGAATTGGCGCTATCGGTCAAGTTTATGTTACCAATCAAGAACAAGCGCAGACGCAAAGGATCCGACTTGCGATGGCGGCGAGCGTCAGCACTCTCGACTGCAGAGTGCTAATATGCGTGGAACCGAAAGGACTTCAGGGCGTCTATGACTTCCATGAACATCTCTCCTGCCTCTGCTGCGTTGACCGTCCGCGACCCGTGGGCGATGGTGCCGTCGCTCGGCAATCTGGATGCGTACATTTCTGCCGCCAACCGCCTGCCGATGCTGACGCACGAGCAAGAGGTATCGCTCGCGCGCCGGCTGCGCGAAGAAGGCGACGTCAAGGCTGCCGGCCAATTGGTGCTGTCGCACCTGCGCCTGGTGGTCTCGATCTCGCGCCAATACCTCGGCTACGGCCTGCCGCACGGCGACCTGATCCAGGAAGGCAACGTCGGCCTGATGAAGGCCGTGAAGCGCTTCGACCCGGACCAGGGCGTGCGCCTCGTCAGCTACGCGATGCACTGGATCAAGGCCGAGATCCATGAATACATCCTGAAGAACTGGCGCATGGTCAAAGTGGCCACCACCAAGGCGCAGCGCAAGTTGTTCTTCAATCTGCGCTCGATGAAGCAAAGCCTGAAGGACGATGCGCTCGACGTCGACACCCACCGCAGCACGCTCACGCAAGGCGAAGTGGACACCGTCGCGCGCGAACTCAAGGTCAAGCGCGAAGACGTGCTCGAGATGGAAACCCGCCTGTCCGGCGGCGACGTGGCGCTGGAGCCGCAATCCGACGATGGCGAGGAAAGCTACGCGCCGATCGCTTACCTGGCCGACGAGAGCAGTGAACCGACCCGCGTCCTCGACGCCCAGCGCCGCGACTGGCTGGCCGGCGACGGCATCGCGCAGGCGCTGGACGCGCTCGACGCACGCAGCCGCCGCATCGTCGAAGAGCGCTGGCTGAAGGTCAACGACGACAGCTCGGGCGGCATGACGCTGCACGACCTGGCCGCCGAATACGGCGTCAGTGCCGAGCGCATTCGCCAGATCGAAGTGGCGGCGATGAAGAAAATGCGCAAGGCCTTGAGCGACGTGGCGGGCTGACGCCACTCACTCAGGCTGAAGCGAGCAGCGCCTTCAGATCGGCAGTCAGGGCCTCGGCGCCGCTGCCATAGCGCTCGAACAAGCGGACGCGGCCGCGCGCGTCGAACACGTACGACCCCGCGGTGTGGTCCATGCTGTAGCTGCCCGGCGTCTTGCCCGGCGACTTGGCGTAGAACACCTTGAACTCCTTCGCCGTTGCCGCGGTCTGTTCCGGCGTGCCGCGCAGCGCGACAAAGCTCGGGTCGAAGCTCGCCATGTAGCTCTTCAGGATCTCGGCGCTGTCGCGTTCGGGGTCGACCGTCACGAACACGCCCTGCACCCGTTCGCCGTCCTTGCCCAGGGCCTTCTTGGCCTGTGCCAGCTCGGACATCGTCGTCGGGCACGCGTCGGGGCACTGCGTATAGCCGAAGAACACCACGACCACCTTGCCTTTGAAGTCGGCGAGCGTGCGCGGCTGGCCATTCTGGTCGGTCAGTGCCAGGCTGCGCGCGTATTCGGCGCCGCTGATGTCGGCACCGTGAAAGCTCAACGACGCGGCGCCGCCGGCGGGTCGGTCGCATGCGGCGAGCAGCGCCACGCCGGCAAGCAGGAGGGATCGGCGACGAAGGGCGATGACGTTCACAGCAGTGGGCTCAGGTAGTGATCCACCAGCAGCGCGGCGAAAAGCAGCGAGAGGTGAACGATGGAGAAGCGGAAGGTCTTGCGCGCAAGCGTATCGGAATAGTGGCGCCACAGCTGCCAGGCATGGCCGGTGAACGCCGCGCCGAGCAGCACCGCCGACACCAGATAGATGACGCCGCTCATGCCCGAGATGAAGGGCAGCAGCGTGCCGGCGAACAGCACCAGCGTGTACAGGAACACATGCAAGCGGGTGAACTCCGCGCCATGCGTGACCGGCAGCATCGGCAGGCCGGACTTGCGATAGTCCTCGGCGCGGTACAGGGCCAGAGCCCAGAAATGCGGCGGTGTCCAGAGGAAGATGATGAGGCACAGCATCAGCGCCTCGGGACCGACGTCGCCGCGGATCGCCGCCCAGCCGAGCACCGGAGGCATCGCACCCGACGCGCCGCCGATCACGATGTTCTGCGGCGTCAGCGGCTTGAGCACCACGGTGTAGATGACCGCGTAGCCGACGAAGGTGGCAAAGGTGAGCCACATCGTCAGCGGGTTCACGAGGAAGTACAGCAACGCGCTGCCGGCGGCGCACAGCAGCGCCGAGAACGTGAGCGTTTGCCGGTTGGTGAGCTGGCCCTTCGCCGTCGGACGCCACGCGGTGCGCGCCATCTTCGCGTCGATGCGCTGCTCGACCAGGCAATTGAACGCGGCCGCGGCCGCGGCCACGAGCCAGATGCCGGCCGTGGCCGCGAGCGCCACCTTCGGGTCGGGCAGGCCCGGCACGGCGAGCAGCATGCCGATCACGGCGCAGAAGACGATCAGCTGCACTACGCGCGGTTTGGTCAGCGCATAGAACTGCCGCACGCGCGACGATCGCGAGGCAACACGGGCAGAGGTGGAAACGGCGTGGGGCATGGTCGGGAATGCGAGTCTATGCGGCCGCGGGCGGTACGCGTCGTGCTTGGTGCGCGCGCGCGAGCATCGTCGTGAGCAACACGATGAGGGCGGCAGCGCCGGCGGTGTGCGCGATGGCCGCGGCCAACGGCCAATCCAGCACCACGTTGCTGAGCCCGCTCAGGAACTGCCATGCCGCCACCGCCAGCAGCGCCAGCGCCCAGTAGCGATGCGCGGCGCGGCCGGCGAGCAATTGCCACGCCAACCAGGCAATGGCCGCGAACAGCACCAGCGCACCCAGGCGATGGGTCCAGTGAATGGCGGTCAAGGCCGCAAACGGGAGCATCTCGCCGCCTGCCCCGACCCCCAGTGCACGCAGCACGGTGAAACCATGGTGGAAGTCCATCGGCGGCCACCACGAGTCTTGGCACATCGGGAAATCGGAGCACGCGAGAACCGCATAGTTGGTGCTGACCCAACCGCCGAGCGCGATCTGCGCCACGCTGATGACGAACACCGCGCCGGTGGCTGCCCACAGCGCGCGCGGCAACGCCAGCGGCACGCGGGCGTAGGCCTCGCTCTGCGCCGTGAGCAACACCAGCATGCCGAGCCCGCCCAGAAGATGGGCCGTGACGATGGCCGGATACAGCTTCATCGTCACGGTGAGCGCGCCAAACGCACCCTGCAAGCACACCCACACGAAGGTGGCCGTGGCCCACCACGGCGAGATCAGCGCGCGCCGCTGGCGGGTCTCGACCCAGCTCGCGATCGCGAGCACCGTGATCAGCACGCCGACGCCGGTGGCAAGGTAACGATGGACCATCTCGACCCAGGCCTTGCCGTGCGTGACGGGACCCGTCGGCATCGCGGTCTGGGCCGCATGAATCTCGCCGTGCGCGCCGAGCGGGCTCGCGTTGCCGTAGCAGCCCGGCCAGTCGGGGCAGCCGAGGCCGGAGTCGGTGAGCCGCGTGAAGGCGCCGAACAGCACCAGGTCGAAGGTCAGGAACAAGGTGAGCAAGGTCAGTGCGCGCAACCGCGCTGCTGGTTCGCTGCCGCGATGACGCAGCCACACCCACGCCAGCGGGCCGATGGCCAGCGTGGCGCCGAGCAGCGCCATGCGCACCAGCGGCGTGAGGTTGTAGAGCTCCGGGGCATCCATGCTGTTCAGCGGCCGGGGCGGTCCCACGAGGCCGAGGCGCGCAGCAGGCGCTCGATGTCGCGCTTGAGTTTGGTCGGGTCGGGGTCGGCGGGCGCACGCATCATCCATTGCCCCATCGGATCGACGACGAACAGGTGCTCGGCCAGCGTGTGCCCCCTGGCGGGCGCGAGCCACTGCGCGAGATCGGCACGCGGCGCGCGCAACACGGTGGCCGGTGCGCCCTGCGCGATCGCTTGCAGCACGGCCGGACGCGGTACGCCGTCGTCGGTGATGAACCAGACCTTGTCGACTCGGTCCTTCTCGCCGCCCAGTGCCTCGCGCAATTGGCGCTGCAGGTAGAGGCTCTTCTCGCACGTCGCATCGCAGGCCGCGTCGGAGACGACGACGATCAGCCACTGGCCGCGCAGGCCGGCCGGTTTCATGTCGGCGCCGGAGAGCTGTTTCAACGGCAGCGTGTCCGGCAGCACACGCGGCGGCGTGATCAGCTCGCTGTAGTTGTTGCGACTCTCGGGACGAATGACGAAATAGGTCAGGTACGACGCGATCACCGGCGCCGCGCAAACGGCCAGCACGGCCAGCATCTTCAGCCGGCCAACGGCAGTGCGACGCGCCGCGTCGCTGACGTCGGGCGCCGGCATCGAATGCACGGTAAAGCTCAGCGGCTCAGACGCCACGCTGGAGCCAGGGGCGGATGAGTTGAAACCAGACATACAGACCTGTCATCAGCGCACACAAGGCAAACCATTGGAAGGCATAGCCGTAGTGCATGTGAACGTCGACCGCCGGACGCGGCCATTGACGCAGCAAACCGTCGTCGCCGTCGGCCCCGGCCTCGTCCTGCACCACCGACAGCGGCGCCAGTGGCACGCCGGTTTCCCTGGAGTAGGCGTCGAGGTCGAGATTTTGACGGATCGTCCCGGATGCCGCCGCCTGAAACTCATACAGCCGTCCCGGCGGCGGGGCGATGTGACCCACCACGACCACCTCGCCGGAACGGCTGGCAATGGTCGGCAGGCGGGCACGGTCGGCGAAGTCGCGCGGCACCCAGCCGCGCTGCACCGCCACCGCGCGATTCGAATCGGCGAGCCGCAACGGCGTGATGACGAAGAAACCCGGCCGGCCGTTCATCTGGCGGTTGTCGAGGAACACGGTGAACTGATTCAGCCACTGCCCGTGCAGTCGCACGCGGCGATAGTGCTGCGCTGCGGCCTGCTCCGCGCTGCTCGCCAGCGCGTTCGCCGGCAGCTCGGGCAGCGCCGCACGCTCGTCGAGCGAGCGCTGCAGCGCTTCCTTCTGGGCGGCGCGGCTCAATTGCCACGCGCCCAGACGCGCGGTGCCGGCCACGCCCACGACTGCGGCGAACAGCACCCACAGCGAGCGCCGGCCGAACGCGAAAGCCGCTGTGTTCACGCGCCCGCGCCTTCGACCGCGCGTGAGCGGTGTGGATAATCGACGGTCATGAAATACCTCGTTGCCCTCGCGTTCATCGCGATCATCGGCGCCCTGTTCCTTGCCGGCGTCTCGATGGTTCGCGACGGCCGCGATGGCCAGCCCAAGACCAAGAAGATGGCCCACGCCCTGGCATGGCGTGTGGGCCTGTCGGTGGCGTTGTTTCTGTGCATCCTGATCAGCTACAAGCTCGGCTGGATCCGCCCGACGGGCCTGCCCACAGGTTGAGGCCCGCAACTGAAAAGGCCGCATCGAGCGGCCTTTTCGTTCTGTGCGGCGCAGCGGGCCGCCACCGCATTCAGAGCCAATAGACGACGATGTAGAGCCCCAGCCACACCACGTCGACGAAGTGCCAGTACCACGCTGCGCCTTCGAAACCGAAGTGCCGCTGCGGCGTGAAGTGCCCCTTCATGATGCGGATCGTGATGAACAGCAGCATCAGCATGCCGACGAACACGTGGAAGCCGTGAAAGCCGGTCAGCATGAAGAAGGTCGAGCCGTAGATGCCCGAGCTGAGCTTGAGGTTCAGCTCGTGGTAGGCATGCGAGTACTCGTAGCCCTGCAGGCCGAGGAACAGAATGCCCAACAGCACGGTGATCCACATGAAGGCGATCGTCTTGACGCGCTCGCCGGCGATCAGCGCGTGGTGGGCGATGGTCAGCGTGACGCCCGAGCTGAGCAGCAGCGCCGTGTTGATGGTCGGGATGGGCCACGGCCCCATCGTGGTGAACGGCTCCACGGTGCCGGCGGGCGAGCCGGTGGCGCCGGCCTGCACGCTCGGCCAGATGGCCTTGAAGTCGGGCCACAGCAGCGCGTTGTCGAGGCTGCCGAGGCTGGGTAGCGCATGCACGCGGGCCCAGAACAACGCACCGAAGAATGCGCCGAAGAACATCACCTCCGAGAAGATGAACCAGCTCATGCTCCAGCGGAACGAGACGTCGATGCGGTCGCTGTACAGGCCGCCTTCGCTCTCACTGATGGCCTGGCGGAACCACTGCTGCAAGGTGAAGGCCCACAGCAGCAGGCCGGCCGCCACCGAGTAGGCACCCCAGCCCGCGCCGTTGATCCAGCGGCTCGCGCCATAGATCACCAACAGCAGGCCCAGGGCGGCCATCACCGGAAACCGCGATGGCGCGGGGACGAAGTAGTAAGGCGTGTGCCCGTGTTGCGTCGCTGCCGACATTTATTTCTCCTGGAAACCGAATCTTTCTTGGAACTCACCGACGGTGCAGTCTGTGGCTTGACCTCACCGTTCCCACATCCTCACGTCGCCACCCCGCTGGACAGCACCCAGTTCACCAGCAGCACGAGCAGCAGGATGAACAGCACGGCGCCGATGACACCGGCGATGACCACATGCACCGGGTTGAGCTGGCTCACGTCCTTCTCATACTCGGCCGACTTGCGCACACCGAAGAACGACCACGCCACGGCCTTCATCGTCTGCAGGAACGAGCCCTTGCGGCGCACGGCCCGTTTCAGTTCACCGTTCGGTTCGTTCATGAGCGCGGCACCCCGGCGTGCAACGCGGCCGCCGCCGGCGCCGCCGGAACCTTGCCGCCGACCTCGAAGAAGGTGTACGACAAGGTGATCGTGGTGACGTCCTTCGGCAGCTTCGAGTCGATCACGAACACCACCGGCCATTGCTTCACTTCGCCGGGTTTGAGCGTGTATTCGTTGAAGCAGAAACACTCGAGCTTGTTGAAATGCGGCGCCGCCTGCTTGGGCGCGTAGCTCGGAATGGCCTGGGCCACCATCGTGCGGTCCTGCGTGTTCTTGAACTCGTACATTACGGTCGTCAGTTCGCCGGGATGCACTTCGAGGCTGCGCTTGGCGGGCCTGAACTCCCACACGCCGCGCGCATTGGCATCGAATTCGACCGTGATGGTGCGCGACATGTCGACCTGCGTGTTGCGCTGCACCGCGCTGCCGCTGCCAGGCACCGCCTGCTCGGCGAGCGACAGCACGTTGATGCCGAGCGCCTTGCAGATCGAGCGGTAGATGGGCACCAGCGCATAGCCGAAGGCGAACATCAGCGCCGCGACGACGAGCAGCTTGCCGACCATGCGCAGGTTGTCGCTGCGCAAGGCGGCGTCAGTGCCGGGTTGAAGCTCTCGCACGGGCATGGGTCAAATCCCGAACCAGGCCGCCTTGGCGATGAAGCCGACGAACAGCACCGCCGCGATCGACGCCAGCACGAGCGCCAGCCGCAGGTTGTGCTTCTTCTGCTCGGGAGTCATCACGCGGCGCCTCGTGCGGTGTTCAGCCGATGATCTTGGTGGCCGCCGCGTTGAGCTTGGGCGGCGTCTCGAAGGTGTGGAACGGCGCCGGTGACGGCACTTCCCACTCCAGCCCTTCGGCCCCGTCCCAGGGTTTCTGCGGAGCGCGCTCGCCTTGGCCACGCATCATCGGCAAGACGATGAAGACGAAGAAGTACACCTGCATCAGGCCGAAGCCGAGCGCGCCGACTGAGGCGATCATGTTGAAGTCGGTGAACTGCATCGGGTAGTCGGCGTAGCGGCGCGGCATCCCCGCCAGACCCAGGAAGTGCATCGGGAAGAACGTGACGTTGAAGAAGATCAACGAGCCCCAGAAGTGGATCTTTCCGCGCGTCTCGTTGTACATCACACCGGTCCACTTCGGGCCCCAGTAGTAGACGCCGGCGAACATGGCATACAGCGAACCCGCCACCAGCACGTAGTGGAAGTGCGCGACGACGTAGTAGGTGTCCTGCAGCTGGATGTCGATCGGCGCCATCGCGAGGATCAGCCCGGTGAAGCCACCGATCGTGAACACGAAGATGAAGCCGACGGCGAACAGCATCGGTGTCTCGAAGGTCATCGAGCCGCGCCACATCGTGGCGACCCAGTTGAAGATCTTCACGCCGGTGGGCACCGCGATCAGCATGGTCGCGTACATGAAGAACAGCTGGCCCGTGACCGGCATGCCGGTGGTGAACATGTGGTGCGCCCACACGATGAAGCTGAGGATCGCGATCGAGGCGGTGGCATAGACCATCGACGTGTAGCCGAACAGGCGCTTGCGCGCGAAGGCGGGCACGATGGCGCTGATGATGCCGAACGCCGGCAAGATCATGATGTAGACCTCGGGGTGGCCGAAGAACCAGAAGATGTGCTGGAACATCACCGGGTCGCCGCCGCCGGCGGGGTTGAAGAAGCTGGTGCCGAAGTGGCGGTCGGTCAGCGTCATCGTGATGGCGCCGGCAAGCACCGGCATCACCGCGATCAGCAGGTAGGCGGTGATCAGCCAGGTCCAGCAGAACAGCGGCATCTTCATCAGCGTCATGCCGGGTGCGCGCATGTTGAGCACCGTGACGATGATGTTGATCGAGCCCATGATCGAGCTCGCCCCCATGATGTGCAGCGCGAAGATGCCGGCGTCCATCGACGGGCCCATCTGCAGCGTGAGCGGCGCGTAGAACGTCCAGCCGGCCGCGGGTGCGCCGCCGGGCATGAAGAACGACGCGACGACCATGATCGCGGCCGGAATCAGCAGCCAGAAGCTCAGGTTGTTCATGCGCGCGAAGGCCATGTCTGCCGCGCCGATCTGCAGCGGGATCATCCAGTTCGCGAAGCCGACGAAGGCCGGCATGATCGCGCCGAACACCATGATCACGCCGTGCATCGTGGTCAGCTGGTTGAACAGCTGCGGGTTCACGAACTGCAAGCCCGGCTGGAACAGCTCCAGGCGAATCATCAGCGCGAGGATGCCGCCCACGATCAGCATCGTGAACGAGAACAACAGGTACATCGTGCCGATGTCCTTGTGGTTCGTCGCGTACAGCCAGCGCCGCCAACCATGCGGGTGGTCATGCGCGTGATCGTGATCATGGCCGTGGGCGGCCGGGTGGTCGAGTACTGCACTCATTGGGCTGGTTCCTTTGGGCGGCTTCTTGTCTACTTGCGAGCGGCGGCGACTTCGGTCGGCTGGACCAGTTGGCCCGTGGCGTTCGACCAGTGGTTCTTGGTGAACGTGATGACCGCGGCGAGCTCGGTGTCGGACAGCTGCTTCCACGACGGCATGGCGGTGTTGGGCTGACCATGCAGCACGATCTGCAGCTGCTTGTTCTTGTCCGCGTCGAGCACGATCGGCGAGGCGTCGAGCGCCTTGATCGGGCCGCCGCCCTTGCCGTTGGCCTGGTGACAGGCGGCGCAGTTGGCGTTGTAGACCTTCTCGCCGCGGGCGGTCAGATCCGCCAGTGTCCAGACCTTGCTCGGGTCGTCGGCCAGTACGGCCGTGGCCTTCTTCTTGCCTTCGACCCACAAGGTGTAGTCCTCGGCCGACAGCACCTTCACGTGGATCGGCATGTAGGCGTGTTCCTTGCCGCACAGCTCGGCGCACTGGCCATAGTAGTTGCCGACCTTTTCGGCGCGGAACCACGTGTCGCGCACGAAGCCGGGAATCGCGTCCTGTTTGACACCGAAGGCCGGCACCATCCAGGCATGGATCACGTCACTGGCGGTGGTGATGATGCGGATCTTCTTGTTGACCGGCACGACAAGCGGGTTGTCGACCTTCAGCAGGTAGTCGTCGCCGGAGGGCTTGCCGGCGTCGGACATCTCGCGCTGCGTGACATCGAGCGTGGAGAGGAAGCCGATGCCTTCGCCTTCGCCCTTGAGGTAGTCGTAACCCCATTTCCACTGGATGCCGGTGGCCTTGATCGTCAGGTCGGCGGCGCTGGTGTCCTTCATCGCGACCACCACCTTGGTGGCGGGCAGCGCCATCAGGATCACGAGGATGAACGGCACGACCGTCCAGACGATTTCGACCAGCGTGCTCTCGTGGAAGTTGGCCGCCACGGCCCCCTTCGACTTGCGGTGCTTGAAGATCGAATAGAACATCACGCCGAACACGCCGACGAAGATCACCATGCAGATGACCAGCATGAAATAGTGCAACCACTGCTGTTCGGCTGCGATGCGCGTCGCCGCAGGCGCGAGATCGAGTTGGTTGACGGCCGGTCCGCCGGGCAGGTCGTTGACCGCGAGGGCGGCCGTCGTGGCGAATGCCGCGCAGAAGCCGATCCCCACCCTCTTCCACATCAGCCAAAGTGCTTTCATCGTCTTCATCGTCGTCACTTCAGTTTCAAATTCTGTTGCGCTGCACACTGCTTGGGCCGCCCGAGCATGGCCGCCGAGATTCGCATGGGATGAGAAGAAGCGGGCCTGACAACGCCAGGCGAGGAGCGTGCCGACAAGCCGCTGCGCCACTGCTCCACAAGCGAATGTGGCGCCGATTTTCAATCCGCGCCGCACTTGCTTCACCTCAACCTGAAGATTTTAGCGCAGTGCCAGGCGTTCTCATCCGCGTCGCCCACGGCCCGTGCGCACCAGAGCGCGCATGTCGTCGAGTGACACGGTGGTGGGGGTGCCCGTTTGCACCCTTGGCGCCGCCTTGAAGGCGTGGCCGTAGGCAACTTCGAAGCTCAGGCCGAGACGACCGTCGGGCCCGGCCAACGCCAGCAGTTCGCGCTCGAGCCGCGCCTTCCAGCGAGGTGTGCGCAAGCCGGCCAGTCGATCGGGCGACAGGTTGCCGCCCAGGCCGCGAAGTTCGCGCAACAACGCCTGCGGGCTGGTCCAGCTCAGCGTCAGCGTTTCCTGGTCCATCACCGGGTCCGCGAAGCCCGCCTGCACCAGCATGTCGCCCAGATCGTGCATGTCGACGAAGTCGAGCGTCGGCGCGGGCCAGCCGAGGCGCCGGTACAACTCGCGCAGCTCGATCACCGTGCCGGGACCGAGACAGGAGAACATCACAAAACCATCGGCCGACAACGTGCGTTGCCAACGCGCCATTAGCGCG
>JBGQEX010000049.1:0-23732 GCA_041496605.1 Piscinibacter sp. | reverse complement strand
GGTACTGGCGCCGAACACACCCGCGGGGAGACCGGCGAGGTCGGGTCGGCTCTCCAGCCAGTCGAGCGCCTCTTCCACCCGCGCGCTGAGCAGATCGATATCGAACACCTTGCGCCGATCGGCGGCCTCGGCCTCGGTCAGCAGGTCGAACAGCAGCGTTGCCAGATGGTGGCCGTGCAGCACCTCCGCCACGAACTGGTTGCGCGGGCTGAGCCGGCTGCTGCCGCTGCCGTGGGCGAACACCACCAGGCCCAGCGTGTCGGTGGGCCAGGCCAGATCACCCGGAAGTGCGCGAATCCCGATCCGCGCCTGTTCATGCTGCATCGTTACCGCCATGCGCAGGTTCCTCTCACGGCGCCATGATCCGCGGCGGCGCGACCGGCGCATTGAGCCCGCTCAACCGCAGTGTCCGCTGCCGTCGCCGGAACTCCTGCGGACAGGGCCGCTCGGGGCCAGGCTGAGCCTGCGGCCGCCGAAACGGCGCATCTGCGCGCCCGTTGCGGGTAGTCAATCGGTTCGCTCCCGACGCGGCGCATAAGTGGCATGGACACGCAGCCATGAAGGACAACTGGGAGCATTTCGACCACGGCGCCGACATCGGCCTGCGCGGTCTCGGCCACAGCAAGGCCGCGGCGTTCGAACAGGCGGCCCTGGCGTTGACCGGAGTCATCACCGACCCGGCCCGCGTGGCTGCGCGCGAGCGCGTGGACATCGCCTGCGCCGCTGCGGACGACGAGGCACTGCTGGTCGACTGGCTCAACGCCGTGGTGCTGGAGATGGCGCTGCGCCACATGTTGTTCGGCCGCTTCCACGTCGAGATCGACGGTCACCGGCTGCGCGCACACGCCATCGGCGAACCGGTCTCGGTGGCCCGCCACCGGCCTGCCGTTGAAGTCAAGGGCGCCACCTTCACGGCGCTGCGCGTGACGCCGACCGAAGACGGCCGCTGGATGGCGCAGACGGTGGTGGACGTGTGATGGACCTGCAAATCCTGACCCAACGCGGCCCCTGCGAATGGGAGCTGCCGATGCGCAGCCCGATGCGCGTACCGGTGGTGATCTTTGCCGACGAGGCGCTGCTGCGCGCCATGGACGACAAGGCCTGCGAGCAGGCGATCAACGTGGCCGCCCTGCCCGGCATCGTGCGCGCGTCGTATGTGATGCCCGACGCTCACTGGGGTTACGGCTTTCCGATCGGCGGCGTGGCCGCGTTCGATGCCGACGCCGGCGGCGTGGTGTCGGCCGGCGGCGTCGGGTTCGACATCTCCTGCGGTGTGCGCTGCCTGCACACCGGCCTGCGCCGCGATGACATCATGGCCGTGCAAAAGAGACTCGCCGACGCGCTGTTCAAGCACATTCCCGCCGGCGTGGGCAGTACCGGCGCGATCCGGCTGAACCAGACCGAGATGGACGCCATGCTCACCGGCGGCGCAAAGTGGGCGGTGGGCCATGGCTGGGGCACCGAGGCGGACCTCGATCGCGTCGAGGAGCACGGGCAGATGCTGCACGCCAAGCCGGCCCACGTGTCCGAGCACGCGAAGAAACGCCAGCGCGACGAGATGGGCACGCTCGGCAGCGGCAATCACTACCTCGAGGTGCAGGAAGTGACGAACATCTTCGACGCGTCGGCTGCCGCGGCATACGGCCTGACGCCGGGCGGCATCGCGGTGATGATCCACTGCGGTTCGCGCGGCCTCGGGCACCAGATCGGCACCGAGTTCCTGAGCAGGATGGTGACCGAGGCGCCGCGGTACGGGCTTACCCTGCCCGACCGTGCGCTGGCTTGCGCCCCGATCCGCTCCGACCTCGGCCAGGAGTACCTGGGCGCGATGCGCGCCGCCATCAACTGCGCGCTCGCCAACCGGCAGATCCTCACTCACCTGGTGCGCCAGGTGTTCGCCGAACTGCTGCCGACGGCGCGGCTGCCCTTGCTGTACGACGTTTCGCACAACACCTGCAAGGTCGAGGAGCATCGTGTGGACGGGCAGTCGCGGCAGCTTTACGTGCACCGCAAGGGCGCGACCCGCGCCTTCGGCCCGGGCCACCCCGACTTGCCGCACGACCTGCAGCAAGCCGGCCAGCCGGTGCTGATCGGCGGCTCGATGGGTACCGGCTCGTACGTGCTGGCCGGCAGCGTCACGTCCGAAGCACTGGCCTTCGCTTCGGCCTGCCACGGCGCCGGCCGCGCGATGAGCCGACACCAAGCGATGAAGACCTGGCACGGCCGCGAGGTGGTGGACGCGCTCGCCGAGCGCGGCATCCTGATCCGCAGCCCGTCGTCGCGCGGCGTCGCCGAAGAAGCGCCGGGTGCCTACAAGGACGTCAACGCCGTCGTCGACGCCGCCGAGGCCGCCGGGCTCGCGCGCAAGGTCGCGCGGCTCGAGCCGCTGATCTGCATCAAGGGGTAGCTCGATGGACACGTCCGACAGCGTGGTGCTGCTGTTCGCCGGCGACGTGATGACCGGCCGCGGCATCGACCAGGTGCTGCCGCACCCAAGCGCGCCGCAGCTCTTCGAGAGCTATGTGCGCGACGCGCGCGACTATGTGCGCCTGGCCGAACACGAGAACGGGCCGATTCCCGCGCCGGTTCCTGCGGAGTACATCTGGGGCGACGCCCTGGCCGAGATCGTGCACCCCGATGTGGCGCTGCGCATCATGAACCTGGAAACCGCCGTCACCACCTCGGACGATGCCTGGCCCGCCAAGGGCATTCACTACCGCATGCACCCGGCCAACGTCGGCTGCCTGAGCGCGGCACGAATCGACTGCTGCGCGCTGGCCAACAACCATGTGCTCGACTGGGGGCGCCGCGGCCTCGACGACACGCTGCAAAGCGTGTGGCATGCCGGGGCGAAGACGGCCGGCGCCGGCGCCGACGGCGACGCCGCCTGGGCCCCGGCCGAGCTGCCGCTGCAAGGCGGCGGCCGTGTGCTGGTGTTCGCCTTCTGCACCACCAGCAGCGGCGTGCCGGCCGGCTGGTCTGCCGGGCCACGGCGCTCCGGCGTCGCCTTGCTGCCGGATTTGTCCGAAGCCACCGCGCGCGTGCTGGCCGACGACGTGGCGCGCCGCCACAGCGCCGGCGATCGGGTGGTGGTCTCGATCCACTGGGGCGAGAACTGGGGCCTGGAGCTGCCGCCGGCGCACCGCGATTTCGCGCACCGGCTGATCGACCTCGGCGCGGCCGACATCGTGCACGGCCACTCGTCGCATCACCCGCTGGCGGTGGAGGTGTACCGCGGCAAACTGATCCTCTATGGCTGCGGCGACCTGATCAACGACTACGAAGGCATCGGCCGGCACGGCAACCTGCGCGACGACGTGGCCTGCCTGTACGTGGCCACGCTGTCGCTCGCCAAGGGGCGCCTGCAGCGGCTGGACATCGTGCCGCTGCAGCGCAAGCGCTTCCGCCTGGCCGCGGCCAACGCGTCGGCACGCGCCTGGCTCGAGCGCGTGTTCAATGTCGGCAGCTACAGCCTCGGCCCGGCGCAGTCCACGCGCTCGCTCGCGGGTTGGTCGCTGCGCTGGGGCGCCAAGCCCTGAGCGGGCTGCGGCTCCATTTGCTGCGGGCGACGCGTCGCAGTCGAGCTTGCGGATTCGCAATGCAATACCGTCGCTGCGACCTAGAGTTGTTTTAAATGGCGGCTGTAACGACGAAGGTGATGGCATGAAGGTGGTCCCGCAGGTGATCTTTCGCGGCATGGCGCCGTCGGAAGCGATTGAGGCCTCGGTGCGCGAACGGGTAGACAAGCTCGAGCGGTTCTGCGCCAACATCATGTCGTGCCGCGTGAACGTCGAGTTGCTGCAGAAACATCGGCACCAGGGGCGACCCTTCGGTGTGCGCATCGACCTGACCGTACCGGGGCACGAACTGGTCGTCAGCCGCATCCACGTCGAAGACTTCCAGGTCGCGCTGCGCGACGCCTTCGACGACATGAAGCGGCAGATCGAAGATGCCGTCCGGCACGACCGCGGTCAGCAGAAGGAACATGCCCTGCCCTTGCACGGGCAGGTCGTGCGCCTGAACGACCTGGACGGCTTCGGCTTCATTGCCACGCCGGGCGGCGACGAGTACTACTTCAGCCGCGACAACGTGGTTGGCACGCCGTTCGAGCATGTGCAGGTCGACGACGACGTGCAATTCATCGCCGCCGCCGCCGGCGACCAGGGGCCGCAGGCCAAGCGCGTCAGCCTGGGCAAGCACCACGTCGGCTGACGGCTGCCGGAACATGGAGTTTCCGCATGGTCCTCAAACCACGTACACGCCAAGGTCTGGCGCTGGTACTGATCCTGGTGGGCGCCGCATTGATGCTGCTGTCGCCGTCGATTGGCGTCGGTCTGGTGGTGTTCGCCGTCGGCGTGCTCCTGGAACTGATCGGCTGGGCGATCGAACGGCACCGCCATCGCTGAGCGCCATCGACGCATCCGGGGTTGGATCGCACGGAGTCCTGAGGAAGCGAAGGGAAGATCATGAAGACAGATGCACAGCTGAAGAAGGACGTGAGCGCCGAACTGGAATGGGATCCGTCGATCAACGCGAGCCAGGTCGGCGTCGCCGTCAAGGACGGTGTCGTGACCTTGACGGGCCATCTCGACACCTTCGCGGAGAAGCACGCCATCGAGCGCGCTGCGCAGCGCGTGCGTGGGGTCAAGGCGGTGGCGGTGGAGCTCGATGTCAAGCTCGAGCCCGGTCACAAGCGAAGCGACTCGGAGATCGCCGCGGCCGCCGAAGCGGCGCTGGCATGGCATGCACTGGTTCCCGCCGACCGAATGCAGGTCAGGGTGGAAAAAGGCTGGGTCACCCTCCAGGGCGAGGTGGACTGGGACTACCAGCGGCGCCAAGCCGAGAAGGCGGTGCGCCCGCTGGTCGGCGTCGTCGGCGTGAGCAACGCCATCGCCTTGAAGACCGGCAGCACGCCGGCGGACGTGACCCAACGCATTCGCGATGCCTTGACCCGCCATGCCGAACATGAAGCCAAGCACATCGAGGTCATCGTCGACGGCGCCACGGTAACGCTGCGCGGCGACGTCGATTCGTGGGGCGAGCGTGCGGCGGCCTCGGGTGCGGCCTGGTCGGCGCGCGGCGTGTCCAGCGTGGTCAACGAACTCAAGGTCAAGTGGTAAGCCGCGTGACGGCAGCGGTTCAATCGACTGGAAGCAGGAGGTCCGCCATGACCACCCAAGTCAACCCGCCCGAACTCGCGCGCGTCGCGTGCGAGGTGTGCCTCAGGGAAGTTCCGAAGTCCGAGGCGATCGTTCCCGAGGCAAGCGACTACGTCGCCTACTTCTGCGGGCTGGAGTGCTACCAGCAGTGGCGGCGCCTGGCCGACGCGGCGAAGGCCGAACCGGGGCCGCCCGATCAGGCAGGGACAGCGGCCAAGCAGCGCTGACATCAGCGGCTCGGACCTCGTCATGAGGGCACTCGTCGTCACGGCCGATCGATTCGAGGACAGCGAACTGCTCGAACCGTCGCGGCGCTTGCGCGCCGCGGGCATCACGGTGGATGTCGCGTCGACGCGGGCCGGCCACGTCACGGGCAAGCACGGCAGCCGCGTCGAGGTGCAAACGACCATCGACACCCTGGATGCCGCCAGCTATGACCTGCTCTTGCTGCCAGGTGGGGAGGCTCCAACAGGCCTCAGGCAAGACCCCCGGGTTCTGCAGCTCGTGCGCCACTTCGTTACCGAGGGGAAACCGGTCGCGGCGATTTGCCACGGGCCGCAGATCCTGGCCGCTGCAGGCGTCTTGAACGGGCGCCGTGTGACGGGGTACCGCTCGGTGGCCGGCGAGTTGCGCGCCGCAGGCGCGGAGTACGAGGACCGCGACGTCGTCGTCGACGGCACACTGATCACCTCGCGCCAGCCGTCGGACCTGCCCGCCTTCATGCGTGAACTGATCCGGGTGCTCAAGCGCGGTCCTGATTAGCGACGAAGTTCAGCTTGAGCTTGTCGCCGAGCCGTCAGCGCAAGGTAGAGAGAGGGTCATCCCGACGGACGCCGGGATCCACTGCGTGAAGGCCCGCGAGCGTCGACCGAGCACGCGCACCCCGAACGAGTGGATACCGACATTCGTCGGTATGACGGCCGTGTTGGCATGCCGCACAGAGTGACCTCGGTGGCTGAAGAATGTCGCTAATCAAGAGCGCGGTTGATCCGGGCGGACACGACGGCGCCGTTCCAGGGCATCAGCCCGAACGGCGTGTAGCGCCACGCGCCACGTGCATGCGGCGCAAGCGAACGAGCCGCATCGAGCATCAGCCCTGCGGTGAACGCGGCGGGGTCGAGGCGTGCTTCGAGGATGAGGCTGGCGTGCGGTCCGGCTGAGCCCTCCTCCAAGCGCTCGATGAGCACGCCCCGGTTCTCTTCCTCCAGGGCGGCGAGGTCGGCGACCGGAAGCACCTGCGTCGGCTCATCGGCGAACAGCGGGTCGGCCTCGATCTGCTGGCGCACGCGCTCGAGGTCGGTACCACGGGCCAGCTCCACATAGACGTAGCGGCGCGAGCCGCCGCCCGGGTCGTGCAGCTCGCTGCACAGTGAGTGCGCCACGCACGCCGGCCACGCCTTCGGCGGCCGCGGTGTGATGCAGGCCTGCGGCGACGTGCCGCGTCACGCTCGAATGCCCCTTCGGGATCAGCCGCTCGAAGAGCAGCTGCAACTGGGCCAGCACGCCCGGGTCCCAGCCGGCGCCGACGACCGCGGCCACGCGACGACGCGCTGCGATACGCGCGAGGTCCTCGCAATGGTCGCGCAGCGCGTCGCCCTCGAAACTCGCACATTCGACCAACGGCAGGCCCGCCTGCAACAGCTCGCGGGCCGCACCGGGCGCGGCTTCGGTGGGAACGCACAGCAGCGCCGCGTCGATTCCCCCCAGTTCGCTGACGTGAGACACGCAGGCCATGTCCCGGCCCGGTCTGAGCTGCGACACGGCAAGCGATTCCGCACGGCGCACGACACCGGCGAGCGCGAGGTCCGGTGAATCGCGCAGTGCCGCCGCGCACGCCTGGCCCAGCTGTCCCCAACCGATCACGGCCAGGCGCAGGCGTCTCATGCCTTGCCGGGCAGGCTGAGCGGCTCGCTCAACTGGATGATGTGGTGGTTGCCTTCGCCGTCGACCGCCTCGACGCTGTGCAGCCACTCGACGTCGTGGTCGATGTGGACGGCGCGCGGTTGGCGTATCCGGTGTTGCAGGCCCTCGGCGAACACCGTCAGCGCATCGTCGTGCGGGTCGTACGTGAGCCCTGTCAGTGCAATCCGGTTGGCGGCGATCTGGTCGCCCAGCCCCAGTCCCGTCACCTCGACCGTCACGCGCTGCGCGCCGAGCGCCTTCGACACGCCGTCGAAGTACTCTTGCCAGCGCGTTCGTGCCAATTCTCTGAGCGGCATATCGACTCCTCGGCCTTGCACCTACCGGTTCATCGTGCGCCATCGCGCCGACCGTGCGTTGACCATGCTCAACGCAGCGCAGCACCTGCGCTCGACGCTGCAATGGCTGCCGTTGAACACACCTGCATCGGCAAGCGTGGCGCTGGGCCACGACGACACGCCGGCAAACACCGTGTCCGTTGCGCTGTCTCAATACGATTTCTCCATGGCCGCCGAATATCTGTTTACGTGGTCGACACGTTCGTGAGTGAAGGAGCTGCCATGTCAGACGTTGTTCGCGAAGACGCTTCGCAAGTTGCATCGCCCCAAGAGTCTTTCCTCCCGACCAGTCGACGAACCTTCTTCAAGACCGTGGCGGGGGCAGGCGCCGCGGTCTCGCTGCTGACCAAGGGCGCGTGGGCGCAGGAGATCGGCTTCTGGGCCAAGGACCTGCCCAACGACAAGCTGATCCAGATGTACACCGACATCGTGCGCATCCGCTGGCACGAGCGGACCATGGTCGACAAGATGCTCACCGACACCAAGTACCGCGGCTACAACCACTTCTACGCGGGCCAGGAGGCGGTGGCGGTCGGAGTGTGCGCTGCCCTGAACAACAAGGGCCCGTTCGACCAGATCGACCTCGTCTACAGCACGCACCGGCCCACGGGTCATGCGATCGCCAAGGGCGTCGACATGAAGAAGATGGCGGCGGAGAACGACTTCCGCGCCACCGGCCTCAACGGCGGCTATGGCGGCGAGATGCACCTCTCGGACAAGTCCTGCGGCTTCATCGGCGCCGACGGCATGATCGGCCCGGGGCATGTGATCGCGACGGGTTCGGCGTTCGCCTTCAAGGCGCGCGGCAGCAAGCAGGTCTCGGTGGTGTTCGGCGGCGATGGCACCTACGCAACGCCGCACTTCCATTCGGCGCTGAACAACGCGGCGCTGCTGAAGCTGCCGTTCATCTACGTGCTGGAGAACAACCTCTATCACCAGTACGCGCACTATTCCTTGTCGTGTCCGATGAAGGACATCGCCGATGCGGCGCGCACCTACCGCATCCCCGGCGTCGTCGTCGATGGCCAGGACGTGTTCCAGGTCTACAACGCGACGAAGGCCGCGGTCGATCGCGCCCGCGCGGGCGAAGGTCCGACGCTGATCGAGGCCAAGACCTACCGCTACTACAACCACTGGGGTGCCCCCGGCGCCAAGGCCGGCGAGCTCGGCGCGTTCGGCTATGACCCGCTGGCGATCTCGTCCTTCCGGCCGGAACGCGAGGTGCGCGAGTGGATGCAGCGCGACCCGGTCGACATCTCCCGCAACGTGCTGATCAGCTGGGGCGTGTTCGACCGTGCCCGCGCCGACCAGATCGAGGCGGCCGCCAAGCAGGAAGCAATCGCCGCCTTCGCGTGGGCCGATCAACAGCCGTTCGCCAAGGTCGAGGACGGCCTGAAGAACGTGTTCGTCGCCGGGACGGTTCCGGCCCGCCAATTCGGTTGAGGAGAACGCCATGGCACGCAAGAGTTTCATGTATTCCGTCCTGGAGGCGGTTCAGTACGAGATGCGGCAGGACAAGAGCATGGTGTGGATCTTCGAACTCACGCCGCCCGTGTCGTCCAACCCCGGCAAGCCGGTGATCAACCTCGAGAAGGAGTTCGGCCGCAACCGCGTGGTCAACACCGGCATCGACGAGATGTGGATGGCCGCCGCGACGCTGGGCTGCGGCCTGGCGGGCACGAAGGCCGTCGCCTACATCCCGTACCAGGGCAATTGCATGTGCTTCCAGATCATTCAGAACCATGTGGGCAAGCTGCGCACGATGACCGGCGGTGTCGCCTCGATGCCGATCGTCTACATCCTCGAGATGACAGGCCAGACGCCGGGCTTCGCCGGCCAGCACTCCGACTACGAGATCGACACCTACTACGCGCACATCCCCGGCGTGAAGACGGTCGTGCCGTCGACGCCGGCCGACGCCAAGGGAATGATGGTGTCGGCGATTCGCGACCCGAACCCGGTGGTGTACCTGTACGCCGGGGGCCTGCGCGAACTGGTGGAGGAAGTGCCGGACGACCAGTACACGGTGCCGCTGGACAAAGCCGCCGTGCGCACGACGGGCAGCGACATCACCATCGTCGGCTCCGGCGGCGGGATGCCCGAGGTGCTGGCCGCGACGGAGCAACTGCAGAAGCAGGGCATGAAGGTCGAGGCCATTGACCTGCGCTGCCTGAAGCCAATGGACACCGAGACGCTGGTGAAGTCGGTGCAGAAGACCAAGCGGCTGCTGACGGTGGACCAGTCGTACTACACGCTGTGCCCCGGCGCCGAGGTCATCGCGCGCGTGGCGGAGAACGTCGACGGCGCGCGCTACAAGCGCGTCGCCTTCCCCGACGCGGCGCCACCGGCGGCGCCCGAGATGTTCCTGTGGATGCGGCCGAACGCCGATCACATCGTCAACGCCGCGAAGAAACTGGTCGGATGAAGGCCTCTGGCGCCAACGGGAAAGGGGACCATGGAGATCGATGAAGTCCTGAGCTTCTCCTGCTCGAACTGCGGCAGTGTCGATGTGCATGCAAGCCGTGTGCGTTCGGCCTTCTGGCAAGACGATCGGCTGGTCGTGGTTGTTGGCATCCCCGCCCTCGTCTGCAACCTGTGCGGCGAGCAGTTCTACGACGACGCGACGGCCATCGGGCTGGACCTCCTGCGCGGCGACGGCTTTCCGCCGGAAGCCGCCGTGCACTCGATGGAAGTCCCCGTGTTCGAGTTCGGCAAGCCGCGCACGACGAAGAACCTGACATGAGTGCGCCGCGGCGCCTTCGCTGCCCATGGCGGCACGCCGCATGGGCCGCCGTCGCCGTCGCCGCGGTCACGCAGGCGGGTGTCGAAGACGAGAGCTTCATGCCCAAGGGCGGCCGCACGCTGCTGCTCGAATCGCTGGGGCAGCGTCCCGGCGTGGAGGAGTTCCGGCAGATCGCGTCGGCAAGCAACACCGACGCGCAGTGGGCCAGCGTCGTCGCCGCGCGCGCCAAGCCGGCGGCCGACCGCGAGAAGGCCACGCTCGCCGCCTACCTCAGCGTCAACATGCCGCTGCCATCGGCCACGCTGCAGGCGCTGAAGGCCGAGACCCTCGGCGCCGCCTTGCCGCGCGACGGACGCGAGCTGGCCTGGAACCAGTGCCAGTTCTGCCACTCGTTGTTCGCAAGCCACCTGACGCAAGACCGCGACGTCCAGGGCTGGCGAAACATGTTCCTGTCGCCCTTCCACCGCGAGCTGAAGATGACGCCGCAGGAGCGCGAGGAGTTCGCCCGCTATTCGGCGATCAACATGCCGATGAAGGTGGAAGACGTTCCGCCGGAGCTTCGGTTCTGAGGGGAGTTGCACCATGAGAATCCGGGACCTTGCCAGCTTCGCCGAGCGCGCGTGCGCGGCCGCTTTGCTCGCGATCGCCGTCGTGGTCGTCCTCCCGATCGGGGCCTGGGCCGCCGACGTCTTCGACTTCGTTCCCTCCGGTGGGCGCACGCTGATGTCCAAGGCGCTGGCCAACCGCGCCGCCGATGCGGAAGTGAGTGCGTTCCTCAACGGCAAGCATAGCCGCGACGAATGGCTGGCCTACCTGCGCGGCCACAACCAGACGTTCAAGGGACTTCAGGGGCTCGACGACAAGCAGTTGCTGACGCTGGCCGATTACCTGTCGTTCAACATGCCGCAACCGGCCCTGAAGCCGCCGGCCACGACCTCGCAGGCCAACTGGGAGAAAGTGCTGCCGCCGGATGGCCGCGACTTCGCACTCAACTTCTGCCAGGGCTGCCACATCATCACCGTGGTGGTGACGCAGAACCGCACCAAGGACGCGTGGCTGGGCACGATGGGCAAGCCCAGCCACGTGCAGATCAAGCTGCGGCCCGAGCAGCGCGAGGCGCTCGCGAGCTACCTCGTGATCAATGGCGCGATCCCGATTGACGACGTTCCGGAGGAGTTGCGCGCTGGAGGCGCCACGTACTGAGTCCCGCGAGGTGCGAGCATGCTGTTCACCTCGCTAGCCTTCTTCGACTTCGTCCCGCTCGCGCTGTTGGCGTTTGCGGCGCTGCCTGCGAACAAGCGTTGGATCGTCCTGCTGCTGGCGAGCTGGTTCTTCTACGGCGCAGCGCGGCCGGCCAACCTGCTCTATCTCGGCGGCGTCACGCTGGTGGTGCTGGCCTGCGCATCGTTGCTCGCGCGCACGCAGCGCGCATCGGCGCGGCGCGGGGTCCTGGCCGTGGGCCTGGTCGCGGTGCTGGGCTCCCTGTTTGCGTTCAAGTTCTACGATTTTCTTGCCGCGGAAATCGAACACGCGATTGCGCGTGGTGACGCATTCGCGTTGCCGCGACTCGGCGCCGTCGCGCCCGCCGGCTATTCCTTCTATGCCTTCTCGGCGGCGAGTCTGCTGATCGACGCCTTCACGCGTCGCCTGCCCGAACCGGCCCGTGCGGGCCACGTCGCGCTGTACCTCGCCCACTTCCCGAAGATCCTCGCCGGACCGATCGAGAGGGCAACCCACTTCCTGCCGCAGCTGGCGGCCGGCCTGCGCAGCGAGCCCGAGCGCGTGGTGCTGGGGCTTCAGCTGATGCTCTGGGGGCTGTTCAAGAAGGTCGTGATCGCCGACAACCTGGCGCCCATCGTCGACAAGAGCTTCGGCATCGCGGCCTTCGCCTCACCGATCGACCTGCTCGCCAGCGTCTACTTCTTCGCCTTCCAGATCTACTGCGATTTCTCCGGCTACACCGACATCGCGATCGGCGTCTCCATGCTGTTCGGCCTGTCACTGATGGAGAACTTCCGTCGTCCCTATCTGTCGCGCAGCACCGCGGAGTTCTGGGGCGAGCGCTGGCACATCTCGCTCGGACGATGGTTTCGCGACTACCTCTATGTGCCGCTCGGCGGCAGCCGGGCCGGAGCGCTTCGGCAGTACCTCAACCTAATGGTGGTCTTCCTGGTGAGCGGCCTGTGGCACGCGGGACTCGGCTACGGCGTCGGCTGGACCTTCCTGGTGTGGGGCGCACTCAACGGCGCCTGGCAGTGGGCGGGCGTCGCGACGCGTCCGGCGTGGCGACGCCTCGGCGAACGCCTGCCGCGCGTCGCGGCCAGCGCCCCATGGACGGTGCTGCGCGTGCTGCTCACCTTCCACCTGATCGCGCTCACCTGGGTGTTCTTTCGCGCCAAGTCGGTCGGCGACGCGTGGCTCATCCTCACCAAGATCGGCGGCAAGCTGGCCGAGATGCCATCGCTGATTTCCAGCTACCCGTTCACCACCGATCACATCATCGGTGCGGTGCTGGTCGTGCTGCTGCTGGCCATCGAGATCGTCGACGAGCGGCGATCCATCTTCGCGCGGCTCGCCGCGGCGCCGCTGGTGTTGCGCTGGACCGTCTGGTACCTCGCGATCGTCGTGCTGCTGGTCCTCGGCCGATGGCAGGCACGCGAGTTCATCTACATGCAGTTTTGAAATGAAACGGCTGCTGCGTCCCGCCCTGCTCTTCATCGCGATCGCGCTCGCGATCTACGCGGCGCTGTTTGTCGCGTCGGAACAGCTCGTGCGGCGCAATGGCCACAGCAATCCATTCTTCAAGATCGCCAGGCTGAATGAGCCGACCGTGGACTGGGTCGTGCTCGGCGCGTCGCATGCGATGCCGATGGACTTCGACACCTTCAACGCCGGCATGGAGCAAGCGAGCGGCCAGCGCATCGTGCAGCTCGCGGGCCCGGGGACCGGCCCGCTGTACAACCGCTTCGTGCTGGAGCATTTCGTTCGCAACCACAGCGCGCGCCACTTGCTGTACGTCGTCGACTCGTTCGCGTTCTACTCGCGCACATGGAACGAGGATCGCTTCGCCGATGCGAAGCTGTTGCGGCGCACGCCCTGGGACCCGGCCCTGGCGGCGAGCCTCGCACGCTACGCGCACGACGACGGCGTCGATCGCCGCGCGCTGCTCGACTACGCCAGCGGTTTCTCGAAGATCAACAACCGCGAGCGCTTCGAGCGCGACCTGTGGGAAGGCGAGGCGCAGTTCGACCGCGCAACGCGCCCGTCGCCGAGCGCGGTGACCAAGCGCATCGCCTACCTGTACCCGGACCACACGCCGCCGGGCGCGCTTTCGAAGTACCTCGGTGAGCTCTCGTCGCTGCTGGACCTGGCGCGGCAGCACGGCATGCAGGCGCTCGTCATCAAGATGCCCTTGCCGCCAGCCTTCCGCAGGCAACTGCCCGACGAGACGGCCTTCGACGAAGGCTTGGCCCGCGTGGTCGACGCGCAGGGCGCACGCTTCGCGGACTTCTCTGCTGCGATCGAGGATCCGCGCCTTTACTTCGACACCGATCATCTCAACCGCAGGGGCTTGACGGCATTCGTCGACACGGCCCTGCTGCCGCTGATGGCGGCCGGCGCGCCTTGACGGTGGCGCCTACGCCCCAGCGGCCCTCTCGCGCTGGCGCTCGCTGCCAATCGCCCCCGCCAGTGCCTGCATTTCCGCGGCCAGGACTTGGAGCAGGTCGTCGAGCGCGACGAGACCGACCAGCACACCTTGCGGCCCGGTGACCGGAATGCGCCGAACTCCCTTGCGCCGCATCAGCTCCACCACGTCGATCACCGAATCCTGCTCGCGCGCCGTCACGACGTTGATGGCCATCGCTTCCCCCACCGACAACAGGCGTGCATCCAGGTCCTTCGCCACGACCGAGACGACGATGTCCCGGTCGGTCAGGATGCCCACGACGACACGGCCGGGGTCGGCTTGTTCGACCACCACCAGGCACCCCACGTGCTGGTCACGCATCAGGCGCGCCGCCTCGCTCAGCAAGCTGCCGCGAAAGACGGTCGCCACGATCCTTGTGCAGACTTCGCCTGCGCTCAGTTTGTCCGGCATAAGATGCTCCTCGACGGCGTTTCCAGTGCGGCGCTTCACTCGAATCTAGCCGCAAGCCAACCCGCCGCATTGATGACGCGCAACGCCGGCGAGAGGGTCTCGGGCGACGTTACGCGAAGCAATTCGCTTCGCTGCGTTCTTGAATTGACGCCGACGCGCGCACGCCGGTTGCTCCACGTCAAGTCGACCCGCGCCGGCGTGCCTAGAGTCGATTCGAGTCGGCCCGCGAGCGCTGCGTCGCCGCCTCGACAGGAGTTCACCCATGCTGCAGCATTCCCAAATTCTCATCGGTACCCACGGCCTCGAAGGCGACCTGTGCACCGTCGACTCCGCACGCGGGCTGGTTTTGTTCGCGCACGGCAGCAGCAACAGCCGCAACAGCCGGCGCAACCTGACGCTGGCGCAAACGCTGCAACGGCAAGGGCTCGGCACCTTGTTGTTCGGCCTGCTCACGCCCGACGAGGCCGACGACCGCGCCAACGCGTTCAACGTCGAACTGCTGGCGCTGCGCGTGCTGGAGGCTATCGATGCGCTGCCTGCGCAGGCGCGTGGCGTGCCGCTGGGCCTGTTCGGCGCCAACACCGGCGCGGCCGCGGCGCTGGTCGCGGCCGCGCGCCGACCCGACAGCGTGCAGGCCGTTGTTTCCCGCGGCGGGCGCCCCGACCTCGCTGGCGATTCCCTCGAATTGGTGCGCGCCGCGACACTGTTGATCGTGGGCAGCGCCGACGCCGAGGTGCTGCAACTCAATCGCGCGGCCCTTAGGCTGCTCCGGTGCGAGAAGCGCATCGACATCGTGCCCCGCGCAACGCACCTGTTCCAGGAGGCGGGCACGCTTGAAACCGTTGCCGAGTTGGCCAGCGCGTGGTTCCTGGCGCACCTGCGCGCCGCCGCCTGACGCCACCGTCTTCAGTGCCGATTGCCGTCGAACGGGTTGCCCGGCAGTGCCGGCGCAGGCGGTTGCGGCAACACGTCCGCGTCGACGCCGAAGTAGAAGAACGCCTGGTGATGGTCGCCCGGATGGATCGTCGTGACGTGCCGCTGCGTTTCGCCGTTGAAGCGCGCTTCAACGACGTAGCGGCCGAGCGGTAGGTCGATCATCAGCCACGGGCCCTCCAACGGCGCGTCGAAGAGTACTTGCTGTTGCGAGTCCGTCACCTTGACGTGCACGTCGGACAGGTAGGCGCCGGACGCCTTCGCCGCGGTGATGACCCACAGGCTGAATTGCTCGCGCTGCGCGTGCAAGGACACCTGCTCCTCGTCGGACACGCCGCCGGACACGAAGGCGCGACCCTCCGCGGTGGTGCCCGTCTGCACCGCCTGCGCGCTGCCGGCAACGCACAGCAAGAGGGTCAGGAAACGCCCCGCAACGGGGACGCAGCGAAGTCTGTGAAGTGTCATGGCAAGCCCGCCCAAGAGGCGTCGTCCAATGGACCACCGTGCGTTGAGCCATGCTCGCTTCGGCGCAGGGCGGTGAAGGTCACGGCAACCAGGCCGGCCAGCATCAGGACGTAGATGTCAGGCTCGGGCACCGGAAATCCAAGTTCGATGGCCGCATTCGCGGCATCGTCGAGCCCGAGGTCGCGACGCGCTGTCGAGTCGTCGGCGTCGTCTGCGAAGCTCACGGGCACCGGCCCGAACACCGTGCGCAGGTCGGCGGGTCGCCACGTCGACGGCTGAACCCGGCCTGCTCCCCAACACGCGGGCTCGCTCTGCCCGCTGCCACACGCCGGCGTGAACGGCGACCGCGAGAACGCCACGCCGTCGAGCGAACCGGTGGCGACGCCGCCAACGGCATACGGGTTGATTGCAGGCTGCGCCGCTGCGCCAAGCGACAGCAAGGCGGAAAGAATCCAGGTCACGAGCACCTTCATGGTCAGCTGCGGGAGTGGGTTACTGCAAAGGCCGCATTGACTCGTGGTGTCAAACCGCGACACCGCTCGCCATGCGACATGGAGCATCCTCGACCGCTCACGCCGTCATCGCGTTGAGCATGCGCAACCAGCCCCTGTTCACGCGTCGGCGGATCGTGTTGTCACTGAGCTAACGCAATGCCGCGTTGACAAGGCGCAACGCCTGGTCCACCCGGAGCCGGAAGATAGTCATTGCGATCGTCTCTTCCGGAGGCTTTGCCATGTACGAAAAGATTCTTGTTCCCATCGACGGCAGCGCCACCTCCGATCAAGGCCTTGGCGAAGCCATTCGGCTCGCCAAGCTGGCCGGCGCGCAACTGCGGGTGGTGCATGTCGTGGACCTGCTCTCGTTCGCCATGGCGACGGAGACCTACGTCGGCCCCAGCGCCGAAATGACGAAGCTGCTGAAGGAAGGTGGAGAGGAGATCCTTCGCAAGGCGAAGGCCACTGTCGAGTCCCAGCGAATCCCGGTGGACACCGTGCTGTTCGAGAACTTCTCCAGCCGCGTGGCGGACCTGGTGGTCGAGCACGCGACGGAATGGGGAGCCGATCTGATCGTTCTGGGCACCCATGGACGTCGCGGCGTCGGCAGGCTGATGCTGGGCAGCGATGCCGAGCAGATCGCTCGGATGTCGACCGTGCCGGTCCTGCTCGTGCGTTCCAAGGAGCCCGTGTCGCCGCCTGCCACGCGCGCTGTTTGACGCGGGGCTGGGCCCGCGAATCGAGGTGATCCCATGCGTTTTTCGATGCAGAGCGTTGTCGACTCGCTGTCGTCGCGCGCCGGCGTGCCGTTCCAGGTCGAGTTGCCCGACGGCACCCGGTATGCAACGAACGGTGGCGAACCCGCCTTCACGCTCGCCTTCCGCTCCGACGCTGCGCTGCTGGCCACGTTCGCTCGCGGGCACATGGGCCTGCTGGAGTCGTATCTCGACCAAAGCGTCGATGTGGAGGGGGACCTCGAGGCAGCGTTCGCAGCCGGCATGGCCAGCGGTTTCGACACGCAGGCCACGGCCCTTACGTCGGTCGAGAACGGCCTGCACGAATTGCGCCACTCGAACAAGAGCGCCGCACAGGCCAAGGCCAACGCGCGCGCGCACTACGGCCTGGGCGTGCCCTTCTATCGCCTGTGGCTCGACGATCCGCTGATGATGTACACCTGCGGCTACTGGCCCGAGGGCACGCAGACGCTCGAACAGGCTCAGCAACGCAAGATCGACCATGTCTGCCGCAAGCTGCAGCTCGCCCCCGGCGAACGCTTCGTCGACATCGGGTGCGGCTTCGGCGGCTTTCTGTTCCGTGCCTGGGACACGCTGGGCGCCATCGGCACCGGCATCAACACGACGACCGAGCAGGTCGGCTGGCTGCGCGGCGAAGTCGAGCGCCGCGGCCTCACGCAACAGATCACGGTGCGCGAAGCGGACTTCCGCGAGGTCGACGGCCCCTACGACAAGCTCGTCTCCATCGGCGTGCTGGAGCACGCGGGGCGCGATCAATTGGCCGAGGTGATCCAGGCGCACGCCGACTTCCTGAAGCCGGGCGGGATCGGCATGCTGCACTTCATCGGCCATGTCGGCACACGCGACACCGAACTGTTCATCCGCAAGCATGTCTTTCCCGGCGGCTGGATTCCTGGCCTGGCCGACGTCATCGTCGAAATGGAGCGCTGCGGGCTGGAGGTCATCGACATCGAGAACCTGCGCCGCCACTACGCGTTGACGCTCGACGCCTGGGCGCAACGCTTCGACGAACACTGGGAGGCGATCCACGCGCTCGACCCGCAGCGGTTCGACGAACGCTTTCGCCGACTGTGGCGAACCTACCTCGTCGGCTGCGCAGCGATGTTCCGCTCGCCGGCCGGCTACACGCACCTGTACCAGATCGTCTTCAGCAAGGGCAACGTGACTCCCACCAGCTACCCCATGAGCCGGGCACATCTCGATGAATGTTGAAACCTCGCAGCATGCCGCTCGCAAGGCGGAGCTGATCGCCTGCTTGAAGTCGGCGCCCGCCGGCGGCGCGCCGCTCGGGCTGGGCAAACGCAGCTCGAACCTCTTCCGCGATCGCAACGAGGGCGCCAAACAGCGCCTCGATCTCAGCGGCTTCAGCCACGTGCTCGACATCGACACGGCGCGCGGATGGGTCGACGTCGAAGGCATGACGACCTACGAAGACCTGGTCGCGCAGACCCTGCCGCACGGAGTGATGCCGGCGGTGGTTCCGCAGTTGAAGACGATCACCGTCGGCGGCGCGGCGGCCGGCGTCGGGATCGAGGCGACATCGTTTCGCCATGGCCTGGTCCACGACACCCTGCTCGAACTCGATGTGCTGCTGCCGAGCGGCGAGGTCGTGTCGTGCACGCCCGCGAACGAGCACCGCGACCTGTTCTACGGGTTTCCCAATTCCTACGGCACGCTCGGCTATGCGTTGCGCTTGAGGCTGCGGACGACTCCGGTGAAGCCGTTTGTCAGGGTCGAGCACCTGCGTCATCGTGCGCCGTCGGCGTTCTTCGGCGATCTGGCCATACGCTGTGCGGGCGGCGCCGACTTCATCGACGGCGTGGTGTTCGGGCCGCAGGAACAGGTCGTCAACGTCGCCGGCTTCGTCGATACCGCGCCCTGGCTGAGCGACTACACCTTCGAGAACATCTACTACCTGTCGCTGCTGGACAAGGAGGTCGACTACCTGAGCGTGCAGGACTACCTCTGGCGCTGGGACACGGACTGGTTCTGGTGCTCCAAGAATCTGTACGCCCAGCACCCACTGGTGCGTCGCCTGCTCGGGCGTGCCCGATTGAACTCGCGCACCTACACCCGGGTGATGCGCTGGAATGCCGAAACCGGCGTGACGAAGCGCCTGGCCCGATGGCAGGGCCGCCACCCCGAATCGGTGATCCAGGACGTGGACATCCCGGCGGCCCGCGCGGGCGAGTTCCTCGACTTCCTTCTGCACGAGATCGGCATCGTGCCGATCTGGATCTGCCCGATTCGCGCGCCGAAGCGCGACGCGAGATTCGCGCTCTACCCGCTTGCGCCCGACACCACCTACCTGAACTTCGGGTTCTGGGACGTGGTGGACGGCAGTGTCGAGCTCGAGCCGCACCACTTCAACCACCTCGTCGAACGTGAGGTCATGCGCCTGGGCGGCATCAAGTCCCTGTACTCGGACTGCTATTTCAGCCCCGCGGAATTCGCTCAGGCGTACGACATGGAGGCCTACGCGGCGTTGAAGGCCAAATACGACCCCCACAAGCGCATGCTCGGGCTGTACGAGAAGTGCGTGCTGCGGGCCTGAGCCCGCCGTTTCCCCGCAGGCTGCGACACACGATGGAGTGCATTCATGTCTGACCAACCCGCTCAAGTCGGTGCGCCCGACCCCGAACTCGACACCTCGCCGATTCTCGATGGCGACGAAACCCTCGAACTCGAACCGAACGTCGAAGGCGGCGCATGCCGCTTCAACGGCGTCTCTTACGGCATCGGCGACTATCTGCTGAGCGGTGCGGAACTGCTGCGCTGCGAAGCGCCCGGCGTCTGGGTGCGCAAGAGCGAGATGCGGCCCAAGAAGGCGGACCGGTTGTTCTAGTGGCGCTCAACGATTCCAGTGGACTCGCAGCAGCGTCTGCCCTTGTTCGTAGTGGAACTTCAGCTCACCCTGGTGGGCATGGTGCAAAGCCTCTCCGATGCCGCGCGCCAGATGAATGTCGGTGGTGGTGATCAGCGCACCTCCGGCGGTGTCCTCGATCGCCATGATGCGTTGCAGCGGGTGCTCTGCCTTGGCCCGCTCCGCGCGGTTGTTGACGAGTTTCATCAACTCGTCGCGGTGTTGCGCAAAGAAGTCGCCTTCGAGTGTCACGAAGCCGGCGGGGAACTTGTCGCGGATCCGCTTGCATGCCGGGCACAGTTCCTCGCGGGAACCGGCGGGAGATGCGATCCACTGCCACCGCCCCTCGTGAAACGCCGCCCGGCATTGCGGGCACACGGTCGGTTCAGTGGGCTTGTGGTCCGATTGATAGGCATCGTGTTCGCGCTCCACGATGACACCGGCGCCGCGCACTGGCGCACCGATGGTATGAAAGCGAGTGGCTTTGGAATGCTTGGACATGATCGTTCAGCAAGAGAAGTGCCGTCGTGACGCGCTAACGACACGATGGCACGAACCGCACCAACGCGAGTGAGCTTTGTCAACGCTTTGGTCAACGTGAACTTCGCCTGGAGTCCTCCCATTCCGCACTTTGTGCAGCTGCAAGCCCTCAATGGCGGGAACGTGCACGTCATGGTTGCAAAGCGTGGCACTGTGCGCTGGTGAGATCGCGAGTGCGCGGAAGCGTCGTTGGAGATGTGCACACGGGCGCGCATCGCGTCACTCGACATTCAGATCATCGCGCGAGTGACCCATGAGGGCGCGCGCGTGGGTCGCGGATTCCTTCACGTTGTCGGGAATGGCGAGCAGGGGCGGTCGGCCGTTGTTGAGGAATATCAAGGCTGAGGGCTCCTGGCCATTGCACGCTGGAACATCGGACCGCGAAGGACCGATCCCGTGCATCAACTTGCTGTGAGCACCGGGACCTGCGCTGCCCGCGACGCGCCTGCTCGCACCTTGCGCCGCTGACGTGCAGGCATTGCAAATTTCCAGGCAAGTTGGCGGCCCAGAGGCCGATATCACATGCGACATCTCGGCATCGACGTGTCAGGAGCAATGGAAGATGAATCTGCGACTTGGCGATTGGAAGGGCGTCGCACTGTGGGGTATCGGACTCGCCTTGGTCCTGGCACTTCCTGCCTGGGTGATGCGCGACGCGGCGGCTGACCAGCTGCTCCGTGACACCGAACAATCGGCGTTGAACTGGGCACAGCTTGCAGGGTCCACCGTGCCCGATCTGGAGCCCGTGTTCGCGGGCCGCGGCTTGAGCACGGAGGCGCGCACGCAACTGAAGCGCCTGCGTCACGCTTCCCAGGTGTTTCGCTTCAAGCTGTTCGACCGCCAAGGGCGCCTGATCCTGGTGTCCGATGACCTCGACCGGGTCGACGTGGGTGGTGACAAGGCGATGGCTGGAGCGTCCCATGACCACGCCCCGCCCCCTTCGGTGCTGACCGGCATGAACTACATCGTGCTGAAGCGCGAGAACCGGCCCGACCGGCCGGCGGTGTACAGCGAGGCCTACGTGCCGGTGTTGCGCGAGGGTCGCATGCTCGGCATCGTCGAGGTCTATGTCGATCAGGTCGACCGTGCCGCCAGCGCCGATCGGGCCTTCGCTCGCGTCGCCGGCACCGTGGCGGGGCTGTTGATCCTGCTGATGGCGATTGCCGGTTGGCAGTTGTGGCGCCGCCGGCTCCAGCAACGCGAGGCCGAGGTGCGGATGCGCTATCTGGCGCACCATGATGTTCTCAGCGGCGTACTGAACCGCACCAGCTTCCACGAGGCGCTGCAGCAAGCGGGCTGGCGCCGCGCCGAGGGCGGCCCGGGTTTTGCACTGCTATGCATCGATCTCGACCACTTCAAGGACGTGAACGACTCTCAGGGACACGCTGCCGGCGACGAAGTGCTGCGCCAGGCTGCGCAACGTCTGAACGAGGCAGTGCGTCACGGCGACCATGTAGCGCGCCTCGGCGGCGACGAGTTTGCCGTCCTTCAGACGGGAGTGTCGAATGCCGCCGACGTGTCCACCCTGGCCGAGCGCATCGTCAAGGCGCTGGCGGTGCCTTACGAGGTGGCCGGCCAGCGTGTGCACTGCGGCGGCAGCGTGGGCGTCGCGATCCACGGCGTCGACGCGACCGAACAGGAGGATTTGCTGCACAAGGCCGACCTCGCGTTGTACCGGGCCAAGGCGGCGGGTCGCAACACGTTCAGCTTCTACGACGCGACGATGGACGAGCAGCTGCAAGCCCGCCGCACGTTGACGCACGACCTGCGCGACGCCATCGGCAGCGACCAAATGACGCTTGCCTTCCAGCCGCTGTATGCGAACGACGGTCGCTCGCTCAGCGGCTATGAAGCCCTGTTGCGCTGGCGGCATCCGACCCGCGGCAATGTGGGACCGGCAGAGTTCATACCGCTGGCCGAAGACACCGGGCTCATCGACGCGCTCGGGCGCTGGGTGCTGCAGCGCGCATGCGCCGACGCTGCGAGCTGGCCGGCACCGCTCAGCGTGGCGGTCAACTTGTCGGCGGCGCAGTTTCGTCGCGGCGACCTTGTCGAGGTGGTATCTGGCGCACTCGAGGCGGCCGGCCTGGCTGCGGAGCGGCTGGAGCTCGAGATCACCGAGTCGCTGCTGATGAGCAATACCGAGCAGACCCTGGGCACGCTGCACGCGCTGTCCGCGATGGGTGTGCGCATTGCGATGGACGACTTTGGCACCGGCTATTCAAGCCTCGCCTACCTGTGGCGCTTCCCGTTCGACAAGGTCAAGATCGACCGCGCGTTCACCCAGAACCTGGCGAACGACCCGAAGGTCAACCTGATCGTGCGATCGATCATCTCGCTGGCGCACTCGCTGGATATCCGTGTCAATGCCGAAGGTGTAGAAACGCCGAGTCAGATGGCCGCGTTGCAGCAGCACGGCTGCGACGAGTTGCAGGGCTACTTGCTCGGACGCCCTGGCCCACTGCAGGGACTCGCGCATGCGCACGTTGCCGTATCGCTGAACTCGTTGCCACGCCGCAGCGAGGCCCGCCATTCGATGTGGGACACGTTGCCAATCGTCCCGCTGCCGACGCAGCCCGCCCCGCTCGGCTGAGCACCCCCGGTGGACGCGTGGGCGACACGATGCGGCGGCAGCAACCGGACGCCAAGGGCGCTACCCCTCTGCCCCATTGAGCAAGAACTCCGGCGCAAGGGTGGGCCCGCCGCAGAAACGCCTGCACAGCCTGGCCCACGCGTGTGCCGCCGCGAACGCGCGCAAGACCTTGAATTTCCGTCCGGCGACAGTGCAATTGCTGTGCCGCCCTACGCCAGGTGCCGATGCTCTTGCTGATCGCGATGACCGCGAGCGCCACGGCGCACACGGATGCCAAGCGTGCTGCGCAATCGGTCAGTCGCGCGGACCCGCTCCCAAGGCTCAGTTGACGCCCCTCAAGCCAGCGCCGCGCACTGGGCCTAGCATGGCTTGGTTCGCCCGGCGCCGAAGCCGCTGCCGGAGACCCACCCATGAACAACGACAACGTCACCCGCCCCGCACCGGCATGCCGCCGCGTTGCGGCGCACTGAGCCGCCGCCATGACAGCCCGCACGCTGACAGCCGACGAGTTGACGGTGCGCTGCGATGCCGCGTCGCTGGGCATCGAGCGCGCAAGCGCCGGCACGCCCGCAGCGCCGATCGACGAGCACGCGGCGATCGTCGGACAGGAGCGCGCACGCGCGGCCGTCGAGTTCGGCATCGCGATGCCGCATGCCGGATACCACCTGTTCGTCGCGGGCCCGCCCGGCGCCGGCAAGAAGACGCTGGCGCGCCGTGCCATCGCCGCCCATGTGGCGGTCGATGGCATCCGGCGCTCGGACTGGGTGTACGTGAACAACTTCGAGCGGCCGCACCAGCCGGTTGCACTGCAACTTCCGCTCGGGCGCGGC